>NZ_JBTYHB010000019.1:0-155557 GCF_054871485.1 Streptomyces sp. UC4497
GGGCTCTCGTTCGAAAGGCGGGGCTTGAAATGCTCAGGCCACCTCCTCCAGGAAGCCTCCCGACTGGTGCTGCCAGAGCTTGGCGTAGGTGCCGTGGGCGGCCAGGAGGTCGGTGTGGGTGCCCTGCTCCACGATGCGGCCGTGGTCCAGGACCACCAGGTGGTCCATGCCGGCCACCGTGCTCAGGCGGTGGGCGACGACCAGGGCCGTGCGGCCCTCCATGAGGCGCCAGAGGGCCTCCTGGACGAGGAGCTCGCTCTCCGAGTCGAGGGCGCTGGTCGCCTCGTCCAGGAGGAGGATGGGGGCGTCGCGCAGGATCGCGCGGGCCAGGGCCACCCGCTGGCGCTGGCCGCCGGAGAGCTTGATGCCGCGCTCCCCGACCATCGTGTCGAACCCTTCGGGCAGCGTGTCGGCGAACTCGGTGACGTGGGCCGCCTCCGCCGCCCGCCTGACCTCCGCCGCGCTCGCCTCCGGCCGGGCGAAGGCGATGTTCTCGCGCAGGCTGCGGTGGAACATGGCCGGCTCCTGGGGGACGTACGCGATCCGGGACCGCAGGTCGGCCTGGCGCAGCTTGGAGATGTCCTGGCCGTCGATCAGGATCCGGCCGCCGTCGATGTCCATCATCCGCAGCAGCAGCCTGGTCAGGGTCGTCTTGCCGCCGCCCGAGCGGCCGACCAGGCCGAGCCGTGTGCCGCCGGGCACGGTCAGGTCGAGCCCGGTGAACAGCGGCTCCGCGCCGGCGTGCGCGTACGCGACCCGCTCGAAGCGGACGGCGGCGGCCGAGGTCCCCTGCGGCTCCTCGGGCTCCGCCGGGTCGAGCACCTTCGGCTTGTCCCGCAGCAGCTCCGTGAACTGGGCCGCCTCCGTCATGGCGCGCTCCAGACGCCGGTAGATCTGGTTGAACTCGAACATGATCCGGGTCGCGTTGGTGAAGTACGTGAACGCGACGACGATCGCCTCGACGCCCTGGCCGCTGCCCGCGAGGGCGACGGCAAGGAGCAGTCCGAGGGCGTTGGTCAGCACGGAGAGCGGGGCGACGAGGGTGTCCACGCGCAGATTGCCGTAGTCCCAGGCCCGCAGTATGTGGCCGCGCGCGTCCGCGACCCGCTCCCGGTGCTCGGCGGCCTCGCGCTCCTCCGCTGCGAAGGCGCGGACCGTCTCCATGTTCATCAGGCTGTCGGCGACATGCCCCGACATGTGGGTGAAGGCCGCCTCGCGCGCGTTGACCAGCTTCTGGCGGCGCCGGATCAGGGGCCGGACGCACAGGCCGGTGACCACGATCATCGCGAGGAGCACGACGACGAGCCACGGCTCGTACCGCCACAGCACGACCGATCCGAACACGATCGGTACGAAGCTGGCCATCACGTTGAAGATCAGTACGTCCGCGAACTCCTCGAAGCGGGAGGCGAAGCTCAGGACGCGCTTGGTGAGCGAGCCGGCGAAGTTGTCGTGGAAGAACGTGACGTCCTTCGCGTACAGCTCGTCCATGCCGATGACGTACAGGCGCGAGATGGCGCCCGCCTCGAGCCGGTTGATGCAGTGGTATCCGATGCGCCACAGCACCTCGGCGGCGAGCAGTACGCCGGCGAAGCAGAGGACGTACGGAAGCAGCGCGTCGGCGGTACGCTCACCACCGTCGGCGAGGTGGCCGACGAGCTTGGCGACGACGAGCGGCGCGAGGTAGAAGAGGCCGATGTTGCCGAGCGCGGGCAGCAGCATCGCGGGAACCGCGAACCTGCGTGCCCGGGCCAGCTCCCTTCCGTAGTAGCGGAGTGCGAGCAGTACCGAGCCGCGGCTCGGTGGCACTTCGCGTAATGAGGTCAATCCGATCCCGTCCCTTGGGTGTTGGGGTGTGGGTTTCCGGCCGTGATGTGGCCGAGCATCGGAGTGTCCCGTGACGGGGTGCGGGCGGTCCACGTGTTTTCGGGGCGAGGAGGGGTGTGTCGGCCAGGCCGGGAGCGTTCGGACGCTCCGGCGCGGCCGACACACGAAGGCGTCAACTCACCGTGGGCGTATAGCCCTTGGCCTCCGCGGACTCGGACGGCTCACGCACGACCTTCATGCCACCGACCGCCGACTTGTCGGGCTGCAGGATCACCGAATCGTGCGAGGACGGGGCCTTGGGGTCGCTGAAGTCCTGGGTGACACCGAAGCCGTTGTCGAAGTCGCTGAGGGACAGCAGCGCCTTGTCGACGCCCTCACGTGTGAGGTCCTTGTCCTCGCAGGCCTTCTTCAGAGCCTCGCCGAACACGGCCGCGGCGGTCCAGCCCGCGACGACGCCGTTGTCGAGCGAGTCCTTCGGATACGCCTTCTTGTAGTCGGCGACGAGCTTCTTCGCCTCCGGGGTGTCCGCGCCGATGGGCAGCGAGGGTGAGGCGACCCAGTAGTTCTTCAGCAGCGCCGGGGCCGCCTGCGTGCCGAGCAGCTGCGGCGAGTACGCCGAGTTGTTGCCGATGATCGGCGCGTTCAGCTTCGCCGCGGCGGCGACGCCGACGAGGGAGGCCGCCTGGCGCGGTCCCGCGCTGATCACGACGCCCTTGACGCCGGCCTTCTTCAGGGCGGTGACCTGGGCGGTCATGTCGTTGTCGGTCGGCTTGATCTTCTGCTTGACGAGGGTCAGCCCCTCCTTCTCCGCCATGTACTCGGAGCCTTGCAGCGCGTTCTCGCCGTAGTCGCCCTCGAAGTAGACGTGGCCGAGCTTGTCGCCCTTCTTCAGGCCCTTCTCCTTCATCAGGAAGTCGATCGCGTTGATCGTCTCGATGTCGTACGTCGATCCGATGACGCGCACGTAGGGGCTACCGAGCAGATGCGCCGACCAGGCCTGCGGCAGGACGAGCGCCTTGTCCTGGCCGTCGATGCGCTTCTTGACTGCGGCAACGAACGGCGAGCCGAGGAACTGCGGGAAGCCGAGCACGTCGGGCGCCAGCTCCGTGTAGCCGGCGACGGCCTTCTGCGGGTCGTAGCCGTGGTCGCGCACGGTCAGCTTGGCCTTGTAGCCGCAGGCGCCGCCCGCGTCGTTGAACTGCTTCACGTACAGCTGCTGCGCCTGCGTGACGCTCTTGCCGAGCGTCGCGTAGACGCCGGTCATGTCGGTGAGGACGCCGAGGTTGATCGTCTTGCCGGTGATGCCCTTGCCGGTCTTGATGCCGCCCGCGCTCTGCTTGTCGCCGTCCCCGTCGTCCTTGGCCTTGGAGCTGCACGCGGCGGTCAGGGCGAGCAGGGTGGCCACGGCGGTCACCGTGAGCATGCGGGTGCGGCCGTTCCTTGGGTTCATGCGTCCTCCTGAGGGTGTTTCCTGGCGCGCGGGGCGGTCAGCCGCACAAGTCCGCCGGGTAGGAAAAGGACCACCGCCACGACGGCGGCTCCGTACAGATAGCGGGACGCCTCGCCCGGTGCCACGCCGCCGGTGCCGGGGGCGGAGACCAGGGGCAGGGCGTCGCTGTACCGGGTGAGCAGTTGCGGCAGGAGCGAGACGAAGGCCGCGCCGATGACGGCGCCCGCCACGGATCCGAGGCCGCCGATGACGATCATGGCGAGGTATTCGAGGGAGAGCGTGATGCCGAAGTAGTCGGGCACGGTGCGCTGGAAGACCAGCGCGAGCAGGACGCCCGCGAGCCCCGCGTACATCGACGAGAGCACGAAGACGAAGCCGCGGTAGCGGGCGACCGGCACGCCGAGCACCCCGGCCGCGATCCGGTGGTCACGGATCGCGTTCAGCGCCCGCCCCGGCCGTCCGCGCAGCACGCCGCGGGCGAAGAGTCCGCAGCCGAGCGTGAGCAGCAGCCCGAGGTACCAGAGCTTCTCGGAGGCGCCGAACGGCACGCCCGTGACGGCGAGTTCACTCTCGTCGAAGGTGAGGCCGAACAGGCTCATGGCGGGTACGTCGCGCCCGTTGGCACCGCCGGTCAGGTCCTCGGCGTTGAACAGGACGTGCTGCCCGATGAAGATCAGCGCGAGGGTCGCGATGCCGAGGTAGGCGCCCTTGAGGCGGCCCGCGATGGGGCTGAACAGGCCACCCGCGATGCCCGCGACGAGCACCGCGAGCACGGCGGCGAGCCACGGCGGAAGGCCGAGCCCGTCCAGCGTCTGACCCCGCTCCCCCGCGAACACGCAGTACCCGTAGGCGCCGATGGCGAGGAAGAAGGCGTGCCCCATGGAGAGTTGGCCTGTCGCGCCGGTCAGCAGGTTGAGGCCGATGGCACCGATGGCGGCGGCCATGGCGAACAGGCCCGCCTGGAGCCAGAAGCGCTCCAAGTAGAACGGCAGGGCGAGCAGCAGCAGGGCGCAGACCGCGATGACGTACGTACGGCGGCGTGGCATGCGCCCGCGCAGTGAACTGGCTTTGTTCGTACGGGTCTTGGTCGGTGGGGCATCCGATGCGAGTACGTCAGACACGGGCCAGCTCCTTCGTCCCGAAGAGCCCCGAGGGCCGCAGCAGCAGGATCACGGTCATCACGAGATAGGGCGCGACATCGCCGAGGCCACGGCCCATGAAGGCGAGTTCGCTCTGATAGCCGGTGGCGAGGGACTCGGTGACGCCGACGATGAGCCCGCCGACGAGCGCGCCGGTGGTGGAGTCGAGTCCGCCGAGGATCGCGGCGGGGAAGGCCTTCAACGCCGCGAGTGACGTGGCCCGTTCGAGGCCGGGCGTCGGGAACACGGTCAGGAACAGCGCGGCGACGGCGGCGAGCCCGCCCGCCACCGCCCACGCGCCGAGCGACACCCGCCCGAGCCGTACGCCCATCAGCGCGGCGGTCTCACTGCTCTCGGCGGCGGCGCGCATCGCGACGCCCCACGAGGTGTAGCGGAACGTGAGGAGGAAGACGGTGATGAGCAGGCCCGCCGTGACGAACGCGGCGATCCGGGTGTGGGCGATGGACACGCCGCCGATGGTGAGCACGGCGTCGCCCCACGGGTCGCCCATGGAGAGCACGTCGGTGCCGAGGCGGCGGGTGAGTTCGGTGAGGAGGAGGATGTCCACGCCGATGGTGACGATGGCGAGAACGCTGTGGTCGCGCCCCCGGTAGCGCCGCATCACGAGGAACTCGATGGCGGCACCGACCAGGGCGGCGCCCGCGATGCCGACCCCGACCGCGGGCCAGAACCCGATGTCGTCGTGGAGCGACGCGATGACGTATCCGCCGGCGAGCAGCAGCGACGCGTGGGCGAAGTTGACCACCTCGGTGGCCCGGAAGATGACGACGAAGCCGAGGGCGATGAGGGCGTAGACGGAGCCCATCGAGATGCCGTTGATGAGGAGTTCGAGGAATGTGGTCATGCGGAGGCCTCCGGCTCTTCGGGGGTGCCCAGGTACGCCTGGACCACCGCCGGATCGTTCTGCACCCGTTCCGGGGGGCCGCCCGCGATGCGGCGGCCGAAGTCGAGGACCGTCACCTCGTCGGCGAGCCGCATGACGACACCCATGTCGTGTTCGACCAGGACGATCGAGATGCCGAGACTGTCGCGGACGCCCGCGATGACGGCGGCGGTGCGGCGGCGTTCGTCGGCGGTCATGCCGGCGACGGGTTCGTCGAGGAGGAGGATCTTGGGCTCCATGCACAGGGCGCGGGCGAGTTCGGCGAGCTTCTGCGCGCCGTACGGCAACGAGCCGGTGGGTGTGGTGAGTTGGTCCGCGATGCCGACGAACTCGGCGATCTCCTCGACCCGTTCGCGGTGGAGGCGCTCCTCGCGGACCGCCGAAGGCAGCCGCAGGCCCGCCGCGACGAAGCCCGCGCGGGTCAGCCGGTGCCGGCCGAGCAGCAGGCTGTCGGCGACGGTGGTGTGCGGCGGCAGGGCGAGGTTCTGGAAGGTGCGGGCGACGCCGAGTTCCGCGATGCGGTGCGGGTGCAGGCCGGTGAGTTCGCGCTCGCCGAGGTGGACGGTGCCGGAGGTGGCCCGGTAGACGCCGGAGAGCACGTTGAAGGTGGTGGACTTGCCCGCGCCGTTCGGGCCGATGACGGCATGCACCGTGCCCGGTTCGACGGTCATGCCGATGGCGTCGAGGGCGGTCAGGCCCGCGAAGCGCACGGTCAAGTCCCGTACATACAAGGGCGGTACGTCCGCGTGCGGCGGTGGTACGTCCACGTGCGAGGTCGCCACGTCCGTCATCGCGTGCCTCCCCAGCGGCTCAGCGTCGGCGTGTGCGCGGTCCCGCCGGTGGCGGCCGCGGCGTCCGACGCGGCCGTCTCGTCGACCACGCCCAGGTAGCGGCGGCGCACCTCGTCGGATCCCGCGAGTTCGTCGGCGCGGCCGTGCAGGGTGATCTCGCCGACCTCCAGGACGTACGCGTGCGAGGCGAGCCGCAGCGCGAGCGCCGCGTTCTGTTCGACGAGGAGGACGGAGACGCCCTGGGCGTTGATCTCGCGGATCGTGTCGGCGATCCGGGCCGCCATCAACGGGGCGAGGCCCAGCGACGGTTCGTCCAGGAGCAGCAGTTTCGGCGCGGCCATCAGGGCGCGGCCCACGGCCAGCATCTGCTGCTCGCCGCCGGACAGCAGCCCCGCCCGCTGCTGCGCCCGGTCGGCGAGCACCGGGAACAGTTCGTGCACGCGCCGCAGCGCCGCCGCCTTGTCGGCCCGCGAACCGTGCGAGCCGAGGCCGCCGGCCCGCAGATTGTCCGCGACGGTCATCCGCGCGAACACCCGCCGCCCCTCCGGGACTTGGCAGACCCCGGCGGCCACCACACGGTCGGCTGACAGTCCGCCGATCCGCCGGCCGCCGAAGTCCACCGTGCCGGACGTCACCGCCCCGCCGTGGAAGCCGAGGGTGCGCGACACGGCGCGCAGCAGCGTCGTCTTGCCCGCTCCGTTGCCGCCGAGCACGGCGACGACGGAGCCCGAAGGCACCTCCAACGTCACGCCGCGCAGGGCGCGTACGGGCCCGTAGCCGACGGATACGTCGTCGACGAGGAGCCCTGGTTCTCTTGCATCGCTCACATCGGTCACTGTGTGCGTCCCTCCCTGGACCGGTGGCGCTCACGACAGCACCGTGCGGACGGCCCGTCCACGGGCGACCCGCGAATCGCTGCGCGGGCCCAGCCCCTGACCGCCCCCGTTGTGCCCGCGCACAAGACCGCGCGTCAGGGGCCTGCCGAGGACGGGCGGCGGGTGACATCCTCCGCACAAGCGGGTGAGTTCTTTGCCGTCGCTTTAACGACTCGTACGGCTCGTCGGGGAGGGGCGATGGGGACACGCAAACACCGCACGGGCCAGGACTGGCAGCTGCTCAAGGAGGCGTGCGCGGCGCTGTTGGAACAGGTGCCGGAACTCGTCGACGAACATCTGCGGCAGCTCTTCGCGTACTCGGACGTCTACGCACGCGTGCTGCCGTACGACGCCCAGTGGCGGGAGGCCGAGCAGGCGATGCGCATCGGGATCGAGACGATCTCGGCGCCCCGCGACTCGCCTCGCAAGGACCTGGAGTACGCCGAGGACGCGGGCCGGCGCCGGGCCGGCCAGGGCCTCCCGCTCGACCTTCTGATCCACGCCTACCGCAACGCGGGCTACATCGTCTGGGACGCCCTGATGGAGAGCGCGGGCGGCGAACCGGCCCGGCTGAAAGCCCTCATGCGTTCCGCGACGATGGTGTGGGCGGCCGTGGACGCGCAGGCCGAGGCGGCCTCCGAGGCGTACCGGGCAACGGAGTTGGAGCTGCGCCGCCGCACCGACGAGCAGACGCAGGCGCTGCTCGACGCGCTCCTGGACGGCCGCCCCGCGCCGGGCCTCGCGGCGCGCGCTGCGGCGGGCCTCGACCTGCCCGAGCACGGCCCGTACGCGGTCGTCGTGCTCCGGATGGAGCGGCAGGGCGGGCGCGAGGCGTTCCACCGGCGGATCCAGGACCCGCGGTTCCGGTTCGTGTGGCGGATGCGGGCGGACTGCGAGGTGGGGGTGGCAGCGCTCGGGGCGGACCGCACGCTGGACGATCTGGCGGCGCTGCTCGACGGCCGCTGCCCGGGCCCCGGCGGGGTGAGCCCCGTCGTCAAGGGTCTCGCCGAACTCGGCCACGCCCGCCGCCTCGCCGAACTCGCGTTGCGCACCTGCCCGCCGGAGACCACGGGGGTGGTCCGCCTGGACGAGCGGATGCCGACGGCACTGGTGGTGAGCCAGCCGGACCTGGCGCAGCGTCTGGTCGCGGGCGTCTTCGGCGAGCTCCTGGCGCTCGAACCGGCCGACCGGGCGGTCCTGTTGGAGACGCTGGACGCGTGGCTGGCGTGCGAGGGGTCGGCGGGACGGGCGGCGGGGCGCCTGTACTGCCACCGCAACACGGTCTTCAACCGGCTGCGCAGGCTGGAGCAGTTGACGTCGCGTTCGCTGTCGCGGCCGCGGGATCTGATGGAGATGACGTTGGCGCTGGACGCGTACCGGTTGTCACCGGGGTGAGGCATCCGCTGCGGGTCGGCGGAAGAGTGCGGTGAGGAGGAAGGGCACTCCGTACGTCGCCGATCCCTCGCCCTGCGCGGTCATGGGCCGGATCTCGACCTCCTCCAACTCGCCGAAGAGGTGGCGCAGTTCATCGGGTGCGAAGGCGAGCCCGCCTTCGAGGTCGCCGGTCCGGTACAGCTCCTCGTCGGACACTTCCGAGCCCATGGCCCCCGCGGCGAAACAGACGAGTCCGAAGTAGCCGCCGGGTGCGAGTACGCGGTCGAGCAGGGCGAGATAGCTGACGCGGCGGTGCGGCGGGAGGTGGTGCAGGCACCCGGAGTCGTACACCACGTCGTATGTCGCGTACGGGAGTTGGACGTCGAAGATGCCCCCCTCGTGGAACCGTACGTCCGCGGTTGCGGCCGCGGCCCGCTCCTTGCCCCAGGCCACGGCGGTGGCGGACAGGTCGACGGCGTCCACGTCGAAGCCGCGGGCGGCGAGGTGGAGGGCGTTGCGGCCGGGCCCGCACCCAAGGTCCAGCGCGCGGCCCTCCGGGCGGATCGGACCCTTGTCGATGTGGCCGACAAGATTCTCGTCGGCCTTCTCGACGAAGAACGGAACGTCGCGCTCCCGGTCGGCGTAGAACCCGTCCCACCAGTCGGCTCCGCCGGTACGTGGGAAGGCCCGGTCGAGCATCTCCAGGACGTCGTCCGTGGTGCGCATGTTTCGCTTCAACAGGTCTCCCTCACCGGCGAGTTGACACGCCCAGGCTACCCGGGGGACCGCATCCTGGCAGGTGAGCGGCTTGGGAGGCGGCCTCGCGCGCGGCCCGGAGCGCGCACGAGACCTTGTGCGGCCCCGGCGGCGGCCCTGTCACCCACGACCTGCCGGAACCGGCCTGCACGGGGGCGCCGAGCGTCGGGACGGGGCGATTCCGGCGGGAGCACGAGGGGCTATTCCTGCGGTCACCCGGAAGCGGAGAGCTGTTCGCGCACCCACGCGGGATCGGGGTTGGTGTGGGGCCGGCCCGCCACGACGACGGTCGGCACGGTCTCGTTGCCGTCGTTGGCGTCCCTCACCACCGCGGCTCCTGCCGGGTCGTGCCAGATGTTGACCCAGTGCAGCCGGCGGGCGCCGCGGCCGAGCCGGAGGCGCAGTCGTATGCAGAACTTGCAGCCCGGACGCCAGAAGACGACCGGCCGACCGTCGGCAGCGCTGCGACGTTGCGCCTCCTGCGCACCGATCGACCTCGGGAAGATCACGGGCGAGTTCACGGCGGCGAGCGCGAGGAACGCCAACAGGAGTGCCGTGGCGGTACCTGGGCTCCCGTTGAGGAACTGCCCGGTCGCGACGGCCGAGCCGCTGAGCACGAGCACCGTCGGCAGAATCCAAGCGCGCATCATGATGGCGCAGGCTATCGGCACGGCTCAACCGTCACGGCAGGCACCGGGGGCGGGGGCCGAAGCCTCCGGACCCCGCGCCTCAATCGCCGGCGGGGCTGAAAAGCTCGGGGCTCCGCCCCGTACCCCGCTGCTCAAACGCCGCAGGGGCTTGATGTGCCCACCCGCCCCTCCGGGGGCGTCGGCCCGACGGAGTACCGCCAGCCGCGGCTCCCCACCCACTGCGGTCGACCACACCCGCCTTGGGCAACCTCCGCCAGCCAAAGCTCCCCACCCGCTGCAGGCAACCGCACCCGCCTTGGGCAATCTGCCGCCAGCCCCGATTCCCCACCCACTACGGGCAACCGCACCCGCCTTGGGCAACGCCCACCACGGCTCGCCACCCACTTCGGGCAACCGCACCCGCCTTGGGCAATCTGCCGCCTGGGGCGGCAGGGTGGGCAAGGCGGCCCCCGGTGCCGCGTAACGATGACGCAGGGGCCCCGGCCACGGTTGGGCAACCGTCACGGTGCCGCGCAACGGAGACGCAGGGCCCCGGCCACGGCCACCGCACCCCACCTCAGCGCAAGAAGTCCTCCGCGATGGACGCGGCGACGTCCTCCAGGATCGGGCCCGCCTCCGCGATGCAGCGGGCCACATCCGGCTCCACGTCAGTGAGCGCATACGCCCGGCGGATCCCGGCCCGCCCCAACACCTCCGGCGCCAGCGCCAGCCGCCCGCACACGGCGACGACCTCGACACCCGCCGCCCGCGCCGCCGACGCGACACCCGCCGGCGCCTTCCCGTGCAGCGTCTGCTCGTCCAGCGAACCCTCACCGGTGATCACCAGCTCGGCCCGCTCCAACGCGGGCGCGAAGCCGAGAACGTCGAGCATGACCTCGATACCGGGCCGGAAGCCCGCCCCGAGCCCGACCAGCGCCCCGAACCCGATGCCACCCGCGGCCCCCGCCCCCGGCGACTCCGCGTACTCGAGCGCCTTCGGCCCCACCGACTCGGAGAGCACCTTCGCGTAGTGCGCCAGTGCCGCGTCCAGCTCGGCGACGTCCTGCGCAGTGGCACCCTTCTGTGGACCGTAGATCGCGGGCGCCCCCTTCGGCCCGGTCAGCGGATTGTCGACGTCGCTCGCCAGGACGATTTCGACATCGGCAAGCCGCGCGTCGAGCCCGGACAGATCGGCCGAGGCCAGGCCCGCGAGCGCGCCACCGCCCGGCCCGACCGGCTCACCCTCCGCGTCCAGCAGCCGCGCGCCAAGCGCCACCAGCATCCCCGCGCCGCCGTCCGTCGTGGCACTGCCGCCCACACCGAACACGATCGAGCGCGCCCCGGCGTCGAGCGCCGCGGTGATCACCTCACCGGACCCGTACGTCGTCGCCGTGAGCGGCGCGAACTCGCCCTCGGGCAGCAGCTGAAGCCCGGACGCCTCCGCCATCTCCACGACGGCCGTACCCTCGCGCAGCGCGTACGCGGCGACGACCGGCTCACCGAGCGGCCCGGTCACCCGGGCCTCGCGGCGCTCGAACCCGGCCGCGACCGCCGCCGCCACCGTCCCGTCGCCACCGTCCGCGACCGGCACGGACTCCACCGTGACCTCGGGCGCGACCCGGTGCAGACCCGCCGTCACACGCTGTGCGACCTGCACCGCGGTGAGCGAGCCCTTGAACTTGTCCGCCGCGATCAACACGTGCCGCGCGGCCCCTGCAGCGTCCGCCACCTTGCTCTCCCCTTGCTGTTGCGCCTTGCTCGAGGCAAGGCAGTCGCGCCGCTGCGACCTTAACCGCAGGAGGGGCCCGCTGCCCATGGTCGTCCGGTCCGCGGACCGGCGATCGTCGCCGGAATACGCGTACAAAGAGCCGCAAACCAACGCGACCGTTGATCTTCAAAAGCGGGTACACCGGTCTCATGACCCCCGCCGTGAGCCCGCACGCCGACCCCACCCTCGCCGACCGTGTGCTCGGCGGCTGGCTCGGCCGGATCGCCGGCAACATGCTCGGCAAGCCGGTCGAGCAGGGCGAGGTGTGGACGCGCGAGCGCATCGACCGCTATCTGCGGCAGGCCGAGGCCCTGCCCCTGACCGACTACCTGCCCGAGCCCCCGTCGGACGAGGTGGCGCTGGCGCTGCGCCCCGAGTGGCGCCAGTGCGTGCGCGGCCGCATCCACGGCAGCTGCCGCGACGACGACGTGGACTACGCGGTGCTAGGCCTGCACCTCCTGGAGACCCACGGTTTCGCGTTCACCACGGAGCAGGTCGGGGAGCTGTGGCTGCTCCGGCTCCCCTACCTCCAGACGTTCACCGCGGAGCGCGCGGCCTACCGGAACCTCGCGAACGGGCTGAAGCCTCCGCTCACGGCGACGTTGGACAATCCCCACCAGGAGTGGATCGGCGCCCTGATCCGCGCGGACGTCTTCGGCTGGACCAACCCGGGCGCCCCGCGCCGCGCCGCCTCCCTGGCCCGCCGCGACGCGGTCCTCTCGCACACCGGCAACGGCGTCTACGGCGCGATGTGGGCCGCCGCCCTGATCTCCGCCGCCTTCACCGCGCCGACCCCGCGCGCCGCCCTCGACGCCGCGCTCTGCGTGATCCCCGCGAGCAGCCGCCTGGCCCGCGTCGTACGCCGCACGGCCTCCCTGCACGACTCGCGGCTGACGTGGGAGGAGACGCTCGCCACCGTCGAGAAGGAGACGGCGGGCCTCGGCTGGATCCACACGGTTCCGAACGCCGCGGTGATCACCGCGGGCCTGCTGTACGGCGACGGGGACTTCACCCGCACCGTGGCCCTGACGGTCCGCGGCGGCCTCGACACGGACTCCAACGGTGCGACGGCCGGTTCGTTCGCGGGGGTGCTGTGCGGCGCCGCCGCGATCCCCGCGCAGTGGACCGAGCCCCTGGAGGACCGGGTCCGCAGCGCGGTGTTCGGCTTCGACGGCGTACGTATCAGTGAACTGGCGGCGCGCACCGTGGAGTTGGCCGAGTCCCAGGACCTGCCGTAAACCGTGCCCAGCCCCGACCATCGCGGGGCGACATTTTTACAAGACCGGGAGCCCGCCGCCCGTGCACCCTCGCCGTATGACTACGTACGACGCTGAACTCTCGCACGGGATGCACGTGGTCCACGACGGCCCGCCCCAGGCGCCGCCCCTCCTCCTCATCCACGGATCGGGGGCCGCGGGCGGCTGCTGGATCCCGATGATCCCGGCCCTCGCGGCACACCATCACGTCATCCGGGTCGACCTGCCCGGCTGCGGCCACTCCCCGCCCGCCCCGTCCTACCAAGTACCCGTGCAGGCAACCGCGTTGGCCGGGCTGCTCGACGGCCTCGGGCTGCGGGACGTCGCCGTGGCCGGGCACTCCAGCGGGGGCTACATCGCCACGGCGCTCGCCGAGCAGCGCCCCGACCTGGTGCGCTCGCTCACGCTGATCAGCTCGGGACCGCGCATGGACGCGCTCCTCCCCCAGCCGTTCGTCCTGCGCTTCCTGACGGGCCCGCCGCTCGGCCGGCTCATCTGGGCGCTGCGCTCGGACGCCTGGGTCCGAGCGGGCATCAGGGCGACAGCCGCCGGCCCCGTGGACATCCCGGAGGAGCTGATCGCCGGGGTGCAGGGCATCCCGTACGGCGCGTTCCGGGCGGTGCTGCGCGAGAACGGCGCGTTCATCACCGAGCGCACGGTGCCCGAGCGGCTCGTCCCGCTCGGCATCCCGGTGCTGGTCATCTTCGGTGCTGCCGAACCCCGTTGGGACCCGGCGTCGGCGCAGAGCTACGCCACGGTGCCGAACGCGCGCGTGGAGATGCTGCCCGGCGTCGGGCACCTTCCTGTCCTCGAAGCCCCGGAGGCGACAGGCGAACTGCTGCTGGACTTCGTCGCGACGGCCCGCCAACTACCGTCCTAGACTGGCCACATGCCGCCGATCGAGACAATCGGGACAGCCTTCGGGGCAGCCATCGGGGCGCCACCCGATTGGGACGCGATGGATATCTCGGTCCCGCCCCCGGCGCTCCGGCTGCCGGGGATCAGCATGGCCGGATTCAGTCAGCGCGTCCCCGGCACCTCCGCACCCATGGACATCAGCATGGTCGCGCACCCGTCCGTCACCGTGCTCATCGACCTGAGCGACGAGGACGACATCGTCTACGACAGCCAGGGCAGGACCGGTCGCGGCAGCGCCGTCATCGGGCTGCTCCCGGGAGAGCTCCGGGCCTCCGGCCGGGTCGGCACGTGTCTCCAGATCCGTCTCCAACCAGCCCTGGCGACGGCGGTGTTGGGCGCGTCCACGGACCTCAGCGGGACCGTGGTGTCCCTCGCCGACGTCTGGGGGCGCCCCGCCAACCGGTTCGAGGACAGGCTGCGCGCCGCCGGTTCGTGGCACGAGCGGTTCGCGATCGCGACAGAGGCCATCGGCCGCCGCCTGGACACCTCCCCACGGGTCGACCCGGAGGTCACCCACATCTGGCGGCGCACGCTGGCCCGCCGGGGGCGGGTGCGGGTCGAAGGCCTTGCGGACGAGGTCGGCTGGAGCCGGGGCAAGCTGTGCGCCCGCTTCCGCTCCCAACTCGGCATCACCCCCAAGCGCGCCGCCCGCCTCGTACGGTTCGACCACGCCGCGCATCTGCTGGCCGCGGGACGCCCGGCCGCCGACGTCGCCACCGCCGGCGGCTACGTCGACCAGCCCCATCTGCACCGCGACGTACGGGAATTCACCGGCCTCACCCCCACAGCCGTGGCCCGCGCCCCGTGGCTCGCGATCGACGACGTCGCGTGGCCGGACACCTGGCCGGCTACGCGACCAGCTACGTAATCGGCTCCTTGGCGAACGTCTTCGGAGTCAGCCCCACCGCCCGCATCAGGACCCGGTCGCGCAGCCCGGTGGGCAGCCACCGCAAGGCCGCGAGGACGCGGGCGTCACGGCCGCAGACGTAGTAGGGATCGGGGCGGCGGGCGGTGAGGGCCTTGTGGATCGCGCGCACGGCGGGGTCGACGGGCCCCGGCTTCATCCGCGCCGCCGCCTGCCGGAAGTCGTCGAGGGCGCGCGCGTAGTGGTGCTGGGTCGCGGGCGAGCCCACCCATCCCACGTCGGCCATCGCCTTGTCGGCCTTGGCGAAGATCTCCGTGTTCATGGCGCCGGGCAGCACGAGGGAGACGGCGACCCCCTGGTGGCGCAGCTCCATCCGCAGGGCGTCGGTGAGCGAGGCGAGGGCCGCCTTGGACGCGGCGATCGGCCCGGCGAACGCGACGGAGACCAGGGACGTGACGGCTCCTACGTTGACGACGCGGCCACCGCTCGCGCGCAGGGCGGGCAGGACGGCGCGGGTGAGGGACATCGGAGCGTGCACGTTCAGGTCGAACTGCCGGCTCAGTTCCGGGCCGGGGACGAGTTCTAGGGGCCCCTGGACCACGACGCCGGCGCTGTTCACGAGGGCGTCGAGACGGGGGCCGACGGTGTCGGCCGCGGCCCGGATCGACTCCTCGTCGGTGAGGTCGAGCGCGAGGGGCCGCAGGCCGTCGGCGAGCAGGCCCTCGGCGTCGGCGGGCGTGCGGTACGCGGCGTGGACGTGCCAGCCCTCGACGGCGAGGCGGCGCGCCAGCGGGCGGCCCACGCCACCGGTGGCGCCGGTGACCAGGACGGTACGGGCGGGGGTACGGGTCGTGGAGCGGGTGGCGGTGTCAGCGGCTTCGGGCATGGCAATTCCCCTCCGACAGGGCGAGTCGACGATGCCAGTTGGCGTTGCTGATTGGCGTTGCCGGTTGGCGATGTCCTCACCTTGGCCGCGTCCGCCGCCCGTAGGCAGAGTGGCATTCTTGCTGGTGCTGTCGGTACCAGTACCGGATGTCTGGGGGGGTCTTCTGAACGAGCATGGTCGCAACGAACTCGGCGCCTTTCTGCGCTCCCGACGCGAGCGCGTGGACCCCGCCTCCGCCGGTCTGCCTCCGAGCGGTCGACGGCGCACCCCCGGGCTGCGCCGCGAGGAGGTCTCACTCCTGTCCGGGGTGAGCCTGACCTGGTACACGTGGCTGGAGCAGGGCCGCGACATGCGTGTGTCGGCGCAGGTACTCATGGCGCTCGCCCGGGTGCTGCGCCTCGACGAGGTCGAGCACGCCCATCTGTTCCGGCTCGCAGGGCTGCCGCAGCCACGGCGCGAGCGCCCCACCGAACTCCCCTCCGGGGTAAGGGAGTTCCTGGACCACCTCGACCCGAGCCCCGCGTTCCTCATCGACCGCTGCTTCGACATCCTGGCGTGGAACCGCGCACAGGCCGCACTGCTCGGCCCGCTCCTGGAGCGACCCGCACGGGAGCGCAATACGGTGTGGCAGCTGTTCCTGGTGCCACAGCTCCGGGAGCTGATGCCGGAGTGGGATGCGGAGGCGCGCTGGCTGGTAGGGCTGTTGCGGCAGCAGGCGGCGTACGAGACGGAGAATCCGCGCTTCGAAGAGCTGGTGTCCGAACTCCTCTCCGCCAGTGCGGACTTCGCGCGGATGTGGGCAGCGCACGACGTCACGGAGTTCAGGTCCTCGGTCCGCCGGTACCGGCATCCGGCCCTGGGAGAAGTGGAGTTGACGTACGTCCGCCTCGCGGTGACGGAGGCCCCCTGGCTCAGCGTGATCTGCCATTTCGCCGCGCCGGGGAGCGAAACGGAGGCGCGGCTGCGGGCGCGGATCACACCCCCGGAGAGCACCTAGGCTGGCCCGATGACCACCCTTGACTACGCCACATACATCGCAGGCCTCCCCCGCGTCCTGGTCGGCGCCGCCGCACTGTTCCGGGACGCGGAGGGGCGGGTGCTGCTCGTCGAGCCCAATTACCGGGACGGGTGGGCGCTGCCCGGCGGCACCGTGGAGTCGGACGACGGGGAGTCGCCGCGGCAGGGGGCGCGCCGCGAGACGTTGGAGGAGATCGGGCTCGACGTGCCCGTGGGGCGGCTGCTCGCCGTGGACTGGGTGCCGGGGGCGGGGCGGCCGCCGATCGTGGCCTACCTCTACGACGGCGGGGTCCTGACCGGGGCGCAGCAGCAGGCCATCCGGTTGCAGGAGGAGGAGCTGCTGTCGTGGCGGTTCGTGGAGCGCACGGAGCTCGGCTCGTATCTGCTGGGGTCGCTGGGCCAGCGGGTGAGCGCCGCCCTCGGCGTACTGGACAGCGGAGCGGGCACGGTCGAGCTGGAGAACGGGGAGCCGGTCGTCGGCTGAGCCCCACGCGCAGGCCACCCGACGTCTACGCGCGTTGACAACTCGTGTGGCGCCGGGTCATGTTTCCGTGGACAGTTTTTTAGAGCACGTGCCGATCCGACCGGGGGCAGGACGCGGGCTCGCACCGGAGCAAAGGGGCTCAATCCGTTGACCAGGAAGATCATTCTCGACTGCGACCCGGGGCACGACGACGCGGTCGCGATGCTGCTCGCGCACGGCAATCCCGACATCGACCTGGTCGCCGTGACCACCGTCGTCGGCAACCAGACCCTGGAGAAGGTGACGCGCAACGCGCTGTCGGTGGCGGCGATCGCCGGCATCACCGGGGTGCCGTTCGCGGCGGGCTGCCCGCGGCCGCTGATCCGTACGATCGAGACCGCGCCCGAGATCCACGGCGACACGGGCCTCGACGGACCCGCGCTCCAGGACGCCGTCTTCGAGCTCGACGAGCGGCACGCGGTGGACCTGATCATCGACACGGTGATGGCGCACGAGCCCGGTGAGATCACCATCGTGCCGACCGCGGGCCTCACGAACATCGCGCTCGCCGCCCGCAAGGAGCCGCGCATCGTCGAGCGCGTCCGCGAGGTCGTGCTCATGGGCGGCGGCTACCACGAGGGCAACTGGAGCCCGGTCGCCGAGTTCAACATCGTGATCGACCCCGAGGCCGCCCACATCGTCTTCAACGAGAAGTGGCCGGTCACGATGGTCGGCCTCGACCTCACCCACCAGGCGCTCGCCACCCCGGCCGTCGAGCAGAAGATCAAGGCCGTCGGCACGAAGCCCGCGCAGTTCGTGCTCGAACTGCTCGAGTTCTTCCGCGAGGCCTACCGCGAGAACCAGGGCTTCGAGCACCCGCCCGTGCACGACCCGTGCGCCGTCGCGTACGTCATCGACCCGAGCGTCATGACGGTCCGCAAGGCGCCCGTCGACATCGAGCTGCGCGGCTCCCTCACGCTCGGCATGACCGTCACCGACCTGCGCGCCCCCGCGCCCGAGGACTGCCACACCCAGGTCGCCGTCGACCTGGACCACGAGCGGTTCTGGAACCTCGTCGTGGACGCGCTGGAGCGCATCGGTGAGCCCGACGCCGCACGGGCCGCCGACGTGGAGGACGCCGCGGCGCAGACCGTCACCGGAGAGCCCGCCTCATGAACGTCGCCGCCTCCCCCCACTCCCCGGCCGGCGGCCCGGACGCGAGGCGCCCGGTCCGGATCGGCGCCCTCATGGTCGCGCTGCTCGCGGCCAGCTTCGCCTTCCAGCTCAACGCCTCGATGCTCAGCCCCGCGCTCGCGACGATGGCGGACGAGCTGGACACCACCGCGTCCGCGATCGGTGTCACGCAGACCGCGTTCTTCACGGCCGCCGCGCTGTTCTCGCTGTTCCTGCCGCGCCTCGGCGATCTGATCGGCCGCCGCAAGGTGCTCACCGGGATGATGGTCCTGATGGCCGTCGGGTGCCTGATCTCCGCGCTCGCGACCTCCGTCGGGGTGCTCGCCGTGGGGCGTGTCATCCAGGGCGCTTCCGGTCCGACGATCCCGCTCGCCCTGATCATGCTGCGCGTCGAGGTCCCGGACCCGAAGCGGTACGGCACGCTCATGGGCGTCGTCACCGCCGTCAACGGCGGCATCGCGGGCGTCGACTCGTTCGCGGGCGGCTCGCTCGCCGAGCACTACGGCTACGCGTCGATCTTCTGGGTCATGACGGCCTTCGCGGTCCTCTCGGCCGTGCTCGTACGCCTCTTCGCCCCGGAGTCCCGCGCCGCCGAGCGGCCGCCCATGGACTGGCCGGGCGTGCTGCTCCTGGTGATCTCCGTCGGCGCGCTCCTGATCGCCTTCAACGAGGCAGGCAAGCTGGCCGCGGCGAACTGGCCGCTGGCGATCGGCCTCCTGGTCGTCGCCGTGCTCGCCTTCTGGGCGTTCTGGCGGATGGAGAACCGCTCCTCGCACCCGCTGGTCACCACGCACCTCCTGAAGCGCCGCGCGACCTGGTCGCTCCTGCTGTCCACCATGCTGACCATGACCGGCGTCTTCGCGATCATGAACGGTCTCCTGCCCGGCTTCGCGCAGGACACCTCGGTGGGCCTCGGCCTCGGCGCCGAGGGCGCAACCTGGTGGACGCTGACCCCGTACGCGCTCGCGGGCCTCGCCATGGGCCCGATCTCGGGACGCCTCGCGGCGACGTTCGGCTACGGCCGCGTCCTGCGCACCGGACTGATCGCCACGGCGGTCTCGACGGTCCTGGCGCTGCTGACCCTCCAGACGGACTCCTCGGGGCTCCTCCTGGCGGTCTCGATCCTGCTGGGTGTCACGTACGCGGGCATGGCCAACATCATGCTGAACGGCCTCGGCATCGTGCTCTCCCCGCCCGAGAACCCCGGCTTCCTGCCGGGCCTCAACGCGGGCTGCTTCAACCTCGGCGCGGGCCTCAGCTTCGTGGTCCTGTACGCGGCGATGGACTCGGTCGCCCCCTCGGGCGGCACCTCGGTCGGCGGCTACAGCGCCGGTGTCGTGGCGGGTCTCGTCCTCATCGTGGCGGCCCTGTTCACGTCGCTGCTGATCCCGAAGCCGGTGCACGCGGAGGCGACGGACTGACCTACCGTTGAGGTCATGACCCTGGTTGCGATTCTCACCGGCGCCGGCATCAGCACCGACTCGGGGATCCCGGACTACCGCGGCCCGAACGGCGTGTGGCGCAAGGATCCCGACGCCGAGAAGCTCGTCACGTACGAGTACTACATGAACGACCCGGAGATTCGGCGCCGCGCCTGGCAGGTGCGGCGCCGGGCCGTCACGCTGACCGCCGAGCCGAACGCGGCGCACCGGGCGATCGCGGATCTCTCCGAGCGGGCGGGCACCTCGGTCCGGGTCATCACGCAGAACGTCGACGGGCTGCACCAGCTCGCCGGCACGCCCGCCCGTAAGGTGCTCGAACTGCACGGCTCGGCGCGGCAGTTCATGTGCACGCAGTGCGACGCGCGCGGCCCCATGGAGGACGCGATCGCGCGTCTGGAGGCGGGCGAGGACGATCCGCTCTGCCTCGTGTGCGGCGGCATCCTCAAGTCGACGACCGTGATGTTCGGCGAGAACCTCGACCCGCTGGTGCTCGGCGAGGCCGTCGCCGTCACCAAGGCCTGCGACGTCTTCTTCGCGGTCGGGTCCTCGCTCCAGGTCCATCCGGCGGCCGGGCTCGCGGGCCTCGCCGCCGAGCACGGCGCCCGCCTGGTGGTGGTCAACGCCGAACCGACCCCGTACGACGACATGGCCGACGAGGTCGTACGGGAGCCGATCGGGACGGCGGTGCCGCGGCTGCTCGGCGAACTCGCCGATGCGTAGGTCGCGCTGCGCACGCCCCCTGCGTCCGGCAGGCTGAGGGCAGCGACCTACGAGAGGCGGTACCCGATGAAGCTGGTGGTGCAGGAGTTCCTGACGCTGGACGGTGTGTCGCAGGGTCCGGGCTCCCCCGACGAGGACACCAGCGACGGGTTCACACGCGGCGGCTGGTTCGTGCCGTACGTGGACGAGGAGTTCATGGAGATCGCCGAGGGCTGGCTCGGCCGGGCGGACGGGCTGCTGTTCGGCCGCCGGACGTACGAGAACTTCGCGCGGGACTGGCCGACGATGACCGACCACCCCTTCGCCCCGACCATGAACGGCCTGCCGAAGTACGTCGCCACCCAGAGCCTGGCCGAGGCCGACTGGAACCCGACCACGATCCTGGCGGGCAACATCGCCGCCGAGGTCGACGCCCTGAAGCGGCAGCCCGGCCGTGATCTGCAGATCCACGGCAGCGCACGGCTCGCCCAGTCGCTCCTCGCGGCGGGCCTCGTCGACGAGCTGCGGCTCGCGATCGCCCCGGTCGTGGTGGGCCGGGGCCGCCGCCTGTTCCCGGACGGCGGCACCCCGGCGGGCCTGCACCTGGTCAGCCAGCGCTCCACGGCGGGCGGCCTGTCCGTGCACGTCTTCGAGACGGCGGGGATGCCGGCGTACGGGGTGTACGGGGGCTAGAACAGGGCGTCGGCGGTGGCGGCGGAGCGCTCGAAGGCCAGCAGGCGGCGCTTGCGGTCGAGGCCGCCGCCGTAGCCGGTGAGGTCGCCGTTCGCGCCGATCACGCGGTGGCAGGGGACGATGACGCCGATGGGGTTCTTGCCGTTGGCGAGGCCCACGGCGCGCGAGGCGTTCGGCTTCCCGAGCGCCTCGGCCAGCTCCCCGTACGTACGGGTCCCGCCGTACGGGATCCGCTGGAGCTCTGCCCAGACGGAGCGCTGGAACGGGGTGCCGTGCAGTGCCAGCGGCAGGTCGAAATCCGTCAACTCGCCCTGGAAATAGGCGTTCAGCTGGTCGATGACCGCACCGAAGGGGCGCTCGTCGCGGACGCCGAAGGTCTCCTGCGCAGGGCGGTGGCGCTGGTCGGTCATGTAGAGGCCGGAGAGGGTCGCGTCGGTGGAGACGAGGGTGAGCGGGCCGTAGGGGCTGTCGATGACCGTGTGCTGCTTGTGCGTGTGCATGGTGTGCATCCCTTACGTGGGAAGGAAGTTGATCGGGTGGCTGTCCGTGGCCCAGAGGTACTGGGTCGCGTACGCGCGCCAGGGGCGCCAGGCCGCCGCGCGGGCGGTGAGCGCCGCCGGGGTGTGGGGCAGGCCCAACTCCTGGGCGGCGCGGCGCATTCCGAGGTCGGTGGGCAGAAACGCGTCCGGGTCGCCGAGGGCCCGCATGGCGATCGCCTCGATGGTCCAGGGGCCGAAGCCGGGCAGCTCGGCGAGCCGGGCGCGGGCCTCCTCCCAGTCGGACTCGGGACCCAACGTCAGCTCTCCGTCGGCCAGTTGGCGTACGAGGGTGGTGAGGGTCGTACGACGACTGCCGGGCAGCGCGAGAGACTCCGGGTCGAGGGAGGCGAGGGACGTCGGGGACGGGAAGAGGTGGGTGAGGCCGCCCTCGGGGTCGTCGACGGGTTCGCCGTGGGCGAGGACGAGGCGGGCGGCGTGGGTGCGGGCGGCGGCCGTCGAGACCTGCTGACCGAGGACCGCGCGTACCGCGAACTCGGCCTCGTCGACGGTGCGCGGCACGCGGCGGCCTGGCGCCTTGTCGACGAGCGGGGCGAGCAGCGGGTCGGTGCGCAGCTGCTCGTCCACGGCGACCGGGTCCGCGTCCAGGTCCAGCATGCGGCGACAGCGGCTGATGGCCACGGTGAGGTCGCGCTGGTCGGTGAGGATCAGACGGCAGGCGACGTACGTGGACGCGGTCGGCGGGGTGAGCGTCGCGATGCCGTGGCCGTGCGGGAGGCGGAGGGTGCGGCGGTAGGAGCCGTCGCGCCACTCCTCGACGCCGGGTACGGCCGTCGCGGCGAGGTGGCCGAAGAGGTTGTCGGGGTTGAGGGGTGCGCGGAACGGGAGGCGGAGCGTGATCGCGCCGGCCACCGTGTCCGCCTCGCGCTGCGGCCTGCGGGCGCGCAGTTCGCTCGGGGACAGGGCGTAGACCTCGCGGACCGTGTCGTTGAAGGTGCGGATCGAGGCGAAGCCGGACGCGAACGCCACGTCGGAGAGCGGCAGTTGGGTGGTCTCGATCAGCAGACGTGCCGTCTGGGCGCGCTGCGAGCGGGCCAGGGCGAGCGGGCCCGCGCCCAGCTCGGCGAGGAGCTGCCGCTCGATCTGGCGGGCGCTGCAGCCGAGGCGGCGGGCGAGCCCGGGGACGCCCTCGCGGTCCACCACGCCGTCACCGATGAGTCGCATGGCGCGGGCGGTGAGGTCGGCGCGGGCGTTCCACTCCGGGGAGCCGGGGGTGCTGTCGGGGCGGCACCGCTTGCAGGCCCGGAATCCGGCCTGCTGGCAGGCGGCGGCGCTCGGGTAGAACCGCATGTTGCGGGGCTTGGGCGGCACGACCGGGCAGCCGGGGCGGCAGTAGATGCGGGTGGTGACGACGGCGGTGAAGAAGACGCCGTCGAAACGGGTGTCCTTGGCCTGTACTGCGCGTACGCAGCGGTCCGTGTCGGTGTGCATGTGACTAGCGTCGGGCATGGTGGAGGGGTTGGCTGGCGGAAATTCGACATGTACGTCAGCCGTTCCTACGCCTCGGGGCTCTGCCCCGGACCCCGCTGCTCAATCGCCGCAGGGGCTTAGATGGCCCGCTCGAACGCCTCTCGTGACCGGTCGTCGAACACCACGAACCTGATCTCCTCCACGCCCGCCGGGCAGGCGCTCCGGGCCGTCTCCACCGCGATCCGTGCGCCGTCCTCCAGTGGCCAGCCGTAGATTCCGGTCGAGATCGCCGGGAAGGCGACCACGCGTGCGTGGAGCTCGTCCGCCACGCGGAGCGACTCGCGGTAGCAGGACGCGAGGAGGTCGGAGCGGTCCTCCGTCGTCGACCAGCGGGGGCCCACCGTGTGGATGACGTAGCGGGCCGGGAGGCGGCCCGCCGTCGTCGCGACCGCCTGGCCCGTCGGCAGACCCTTGCCGTACCGCGAGGCCCGCAGCGCTCGGCATTCGGCGAGGATCTCGGGGCCGCCGCGACGGTGGATCGCGCCGTCCACTCCCCCGCCGCCGAGCAGCGAGGAGTTGGCCGCGTTGACGATCGCGTCCACTTCCTGCTCGGTGATGTCACCCTGGATCAGCACGAGTTGAGGGTCGTTACGAGGGGTCATGACGCGCGCAGCCTCCTCCACACCGCCTTCGCGGCATTGTGCCCCGACATCCCGTGGACTCCCGGCCCCGGCGGGGAGGCCGACGAGCAGATGTACACGGCGGGGTGCGGGGTGGTGTACGGGGACAGGGAGAGCTTCGGGCGGAGCAGGAGCTGGAGGCCGCTGGCCGCGCCGGAGGCGATGTCGCCGCCCACGTAGTTGGCGTTGCGGACCGCGAGCTGCGGTGGGCCCGCCGTGGCGCGCGCGAGGACCAGGTCCCTGAACCCCGGCGCGAAGCGCTCCAGTTGGCGCTCGATGGCGTCCGTGAGGTCGCCGTCCCAGCCGTTCGGCACGTGCCCGTAAGCCCAGAAGGTGTGCTTGCCCTCGGGTGCGCGCGTGGGGTCGGCGACGGTCGGCTGCACCGTGATCAGGAACGGCGCCTCGGGGCCGCGGCCCTCGCGCGACGCCGCGTTCAGCGCCCTGCCGATGTCCGAGCGGTAGGGGCCGACCTGCACCGTGCCTGCGGTCCTGGCCTCCTTCGCGGTCCACGGCACCGGGCCGTCGAGGGCGTAGTCGACCTTGAAGACGCTCGCCCCGTACCGGAACCGGTCGTAATAGCGGCCGAGCCCGGCGATCCGGGCGACGGCCGTCGGCGACGTGTCGAAGATGTAGGCGCGGGCCGGCGGCAGGTCGTCGAGCCGCTTCACCTCGTAGTCGGTGTGGACGGCGCCGCCGAGGTCCTTCAGGTACCCGGCGAGCGCGTCGGAGATCGCCTGGGAGCCGCCGCGCGCGACGGGCCACCCGCGCGCGTGGGCGGCCAGCGCGAAGACCAGGCCGATCGCGGAGGTCGCGAAGCCGCCGAGCGGCGCGATGACGTGGGCCACGAGGCCCGAGAGCAGGGCGGGGGCCTTCTCGTCGCGGAAGCGGCGCATCAGCCAGGTCGACGGCGGCAGGCCGACGAGTCCGAACCGGGCGAGGGTGACCGGGTCGCGGGGCAGCGCGCTGAGCGGAAGCGACATGAAGTCCCGGACCAGGGTGTCCCAGTGCGGGAGCAGGGGTTCGATCAGGCGCCGGTACGCGCCCGCGTCGCGCGGGCCGAACGACGCGGCGGTCTCGGCGACGGACCGGGACAGTATGGCCGCGGTGCCGTCGGGGAACGGGTGCGCCATCGGCAGTTCGTGCTGGACCCAGTCGAGGCCGTACCGGTCGAGCGGGAGGTCCCTGAACGCCGGAGAGTTGATGCCCAGAGGGTGCGCGGCCGAACACGGGTCGTGGCGGAAGCCGGGAAGCGTCAGCTCCTCGGTTCGCGCACCGCCGCCCACCGTGCCCTCGGCCTCGAACACGGCAACGGAGAAGCCGCGCCTGGCCAGTTCAACGGCTGCGGTCAGCCCGTTCGGCCCCGCACCCACCACGACGGCATCGAGCATCGACGGCACCTTCGGACTCCTTTGTCAGCCGATGGCCACTGCCCGCCCAGGATATGCCGGACCACCGACAGCCCCGTTCCGCGGGTCACCGATCAAGCCCCGCCGGCGATTGAGGCCGATCAAGCCCCGCCGGCGTTTGAGGCGCGGGGCCCGGGGCAGAGCCCCGATCTTTCCAGCCCCGCCGGCGTTTGAGGCGCGGGGTCCGGGGCAGAGCCCCGAGTCCGCAACCACGGCGCCGGTCAAGAGACTCAAGAGGCCCCGGCTCAGCCCGCGAGCAGACCCGCCACCCGCCCCGCGGTCTCCGTGTCCCGCGCCGCCGCAAACGGCAACGCGTTCCCGCCGCGGATCGAGAACGGGATCCCGTCCCGCGTGAGGTGTGCTCCGCCGGCCTCCTCGACCAGCAGGATCCCCGCCGCGTGGTCCCAGGCCAGCTCCCAGCCGAACGCGATCGCGTCGACCGTGCCCCGGGCGATACCCAGGTACTCCAGGCCCGCGGAACCGCACGGGCGCGGCGCCACGCCGTCCGTGCGCAGGCCGAGGAGGGAGCGCTTCTGCTCGTCGGTCGTGAAGTCCGGGTGCGAGGTCGCGACCCGCAGGTCGGTGCCGGGCGCCGGGGGTCCGGCGTGCAGCACCTCTCCGTTGAGCCGCGCGCCCCGGCCGCGGACCGCCACGGCCATTTCGTCGAGCGCGGGCGCGTACGTCCAGGAGGCGAGCACCACGCCGTCGAGCGCGAGCGCGACGAGGGTGCAGAAGCCGGGGTCGCCGTGCACGAACTGGCGGGTGCCGTCGACCGGGTCGACGATCCAGACCGGGGCCGTGCCCTGGAGCGCCTCGTAGGAGCCCGGGTCCGCGGCGACCGCTTCCTCGCCGACGACGACGGAGCCGGGCAGCAGGGCGGCGAGCTCGCGGGTGAGGTACTCCTCGGCGCGCTTGTCGGCGACCGTCACGAGGTCGTGCGGCGCGCTCTTCTCCTCGATCTCGTCGGCGGCGAGCTGCCGGAAGCGCGGGGTGATCTCGGCGGCAGCGGCGGCGCGGACGATGTCCTCGACGCCAGTCACGAGCTTGTGGTTGATGTACGTGTTCAGAAAGTCTTCCGTGGTCGGAAAGTCTTCGATGCTTTCCGTCTTCGTTTCGATCATGCCTCCATGAGAACACAGCCCACTGACAACACCCTCACGGCAGATGAACGGCGGGCGACATCCCGAGGACATCCGGGTGCCGCCCACCGTCCGTGACGGGTCAGCGACCGACCGCGTATCCCTGCATGCCGCGCGGGTTCGCCGCCGCTGACAGGACGCCGGTGCGCGGGTCGCGGGCGACGGCGCACAGGCGGCCCTCGGACCAGGCGTCGCCCACGGTCACGTCGTGGCCGCGGCTGCGCAGCTCGGCGATGATCTCCTCGCCGATCCGCGACTCGACGGTGACCGAGCCCGGCCGCATGCCGCGCGGGAAGAAGGAGCCGGGGAACGAGTCGTTGTGCCAGTTCGGGGCGTCGATGGCGCCCTGCAGGTCGAGCCCGCCGCGCACCGTCCCACGCAGCGCCACCGCCAGGAAGAAGTGCACCTGCCACTGGTCCTGCTGGTCGCCGCCCGGCGTGCCGAAGGCCATGACCGGGACGCCGTCCTTCAGGGCGAGGGACGGGGTGAGCGTGGTGCGGGGGCGCTTGCCGGGCGTGAGCGAGTTCGGCAGGCCCTCGTCCAGCCAGGCCATCTGGAGCCGGGTGCCGAGCGGGAAGCCCAGCTCGGGGACGACCGGGTTGGCCTGGAGCCAGCCGCCGGAGGGCGTGGCGGCGACCATGTTGCCCCAGCGGTCGACGATGTCGATGTGGCAGGTGTCACCGCGGGTGGCGCCGTTCGCGGACACCTCCTCGTCCGAGGTGGACTTCTGCACGGTGGGCTCGCCCGCCCCCGCGACGCCCATGGCGTCGAAGCCCTCCTCGCCCGCGGCGACCGCGTGGGCGTGCGCGCTCAGGCGCGGCTCGGCGCCCAGCGGGCTGCCCGGGCGCAGCTCGTGGGAGGCCTTCTCCGGGTCGATCAGGGCGCGGCGCTCGGCGTTGTACTCGTCGGAGAGCAGCGCGTCCACGGGGACGTCGGCGGCGTCGCCGTACCAGGCCTCGCGGTCCGCCATCGCGAGCTTGCAGCCCTCGACGAGCAGGTGGACGTAGTCGGCGGACCCGTAGGCGGGCAGCTCGGGCGGGAGCAGGGCGAGCTGCTGGAGGAAGGCGGGGCCCTGGCTCCAGCCGCCGGCCTTGCAGAGCGTCCAGCCGTTCCACTCGTACGTCGCCGGGGCCTCGTAGGACGCCGACCAGCCGGCGAGGTCCTCGGCGGTCAGCGTGCCGACGTGCCGCTCGCCGCTGGTGTCCTTGGTGGGCCGCTGCGACTGGCGGACCAGCGCCTCGGCGATGAAGCCCTCGCGCCACACCTTGCGGGCGGCCTCGATCTGGGCGACGCGGTCGTCGCCGGCGGCCTCCTCCGACTCGGCTATGACGCGCTTCCAGGTGGCGGCGAGCTTCGGGTTGCGCAGCAGCTCACCGGGCCTCGGGGCCTTGCCGTCGACGAGGTAGACCTCGGCGGACGAGGGCCACTCGGTCTCGAAGAGCTCGCGCACGGTCTCGACGGTCTCGCCGACGCGCTCCACGGGCGCGTGCCCGTCCTCGGCGTACCCGATGGCGTACTTGAGGACGTCGGCAAGGGTCTTGGTGCCGTGGTCCTTCAGGAGGAGCATCCAGGCGTCGAACGCGCCGGGGACCGCGGCCGCGAGGGGGCCTGTGCCGGGGACGAGGTCCAGGCCCAGGGACTTGTAGTGCGCGACGGTGGCGCCCGCCGGGGCCCCGCCCTGCCCGCACAGCACCCGCACCTCTCCCCCGGTCGGCGCCAGGATGATCGGCACCTCGCCCGCGGGCCCGTTCAGGTGCGGCTCCACGACGTGCAGCACGAAGCCCGCGGCGACGGCGGCGTCGTAGGCGTTGCCACCGTCCTCGAGGACCGCCATCGCGGACTGGGAGGCGAGGTAGTGCGTGGAGGACACCATTCCGAAGGTGCCTTGCAGGGTTGGGCGGGTGGTGAACAAGGAGGCTCCTAGCGGGTGGCGGTGCGGGTGCTGGGGATCGTACGAGACGCTGTCGACAGTTCGTCCGGCGGTGCGGCCGCGTCCGGGGCCGTGCCGTCGTCGGCGACGAGGTGGCAGGAGACTTCCCGGCCGCCCTCCAGCGTGCGCAGCGCCGGGATTTCGGTGCGGCAGCGGTCGACGGCGAGCGGGCAGCGGGTGTGGAAGCGGCAGCCGGCGGGCGGGGCCAGGGGGCTGGGCAACTCGCCGCTGAGGACGATGCGTTCGCGGCTGCGCTGCGTCGTCGGGTCCGGGACGGGCGCGGCGGAGAGCAGCGCCTGCGTGTAGGGGTGCTTCGGGTCCGCGAACAGCTCGCGCGTGGGCGCCTGTTCGACGATCTGGCCCAGGTACATGACGGCGATCCGGTCGGCGAGGTACTCGACGGCCGCGAGGTCGTGCGTGATGAACAGGCAGCCGAAGCCGCGGTCGCGCTGCAGGTCGGCGAGGAGGTTGAGGACCGAGGCCTGCACGGACACGTCGAGCGCGGAGGTCGGCTCGTCGGCGATCAGCAGATCCGGCTCGACGGACAGCGCGCGGGCGATGGAGATGCGCTGGCGCTGCCCGCCGGAGAGTTCGTGCGGGTGCCGGTCGGCGTGCTCGGGGCGCAGCCCCACCTGGTCGAGGAGTTCGGCCACACGCGCGCGTGCCGCCTCGCCCTTCGCGATGCCGTGCAGCTTGAGCGGCTCGGCGACGATCTGGCCGACGGTCATCCGCGGGTCGAGCGAGGACGAGGGGTCCTGGAAGACCAGGTGGAAGTCCTTGCGCAGCGGCCGCAGGGCGCGCCGGGACATGGTGGTCACGTCGGTGCCGTTGATGCGCACGGTGCCGCCGGTGGGATCGTCGAGGCGGACGGCGCAGCGCCCGACGGTCGACTTGCCGCTGCCGGACTCGCCGACGAGGCCGACGACCTCGCCGCGTCCGACGGTCAGGGTGACGCCGTCGGCGGCGCGCACGGTGCCGGTGGATCCCGCGAAGTGCCGTTCCAGATCGATGAGTTCAAGCACGGGTCCGGTGCTCTGCTCGGGGCTCATGAAGCGGTCTCCTGGAGGGTGTGCGGGTGCCAGCAGGCGGCGCGGTGCGGGGCGTCGGCCCCGGCGTCCGCGGCGACGGCCTTGAGGCCGGGACGGCTCGACGTACAGGTGTCGTCGGCGCGGGCGCAGCGCGGCGCGAACGTGCAGGCTTCGGGCTGGGAGTCGAGGCTCGGCACGAGACCGGGGATCTCGGGGAGCCGCCGCTTGCCCTCGCCGCCGGGCCGCAGCACGGCGGAGAGCAGCCCGCGCGTGTACGGGTGCTTGGGATCGGCGAACAGCTCGTGCACCGGCGCCTGTTCGACGGGGCGGCCCGCGTACATGACGAGCACCCGGTCGGCGGTGTCGGCCACCACGCCGAGGTCGTGCGTGATGAGGACGATGGCCGTGCCGAGCCGCTCGCGCAGCGACTGCAGCACCTCCAGGATGCCCGCCTGCACGGTCACGTCGAGCGCGGTCGTCGGCTCGTCGGCGATGAGCACCGCCGGGTCGCAGGCCACCGCGATGGCGATCATGACGCGCTGGCGCATGCCGCCGGACAGCTGGTGCGGGTACTCGTCGACGCGCTCGGCCGGCGCGGGGATGCCCACGAGGTCGAGGAGTTCGACGGCACGCGCGCGTGCCTGCTTCTTGTTCAGCCCCTGGTGTCGGCGGAGCACTTCGCCGATCTGCCGCCCGATGGTGAGCACCGGGTTCAGGGACGTCATCGGCTCCTGGAAGATCATCGCGATCTCGTTGCCGCGGATCTTCCCGTACGCCCTGTCGTCCGCGCCCGCGAGCTCCTTCTCCCCGATCCGGACGGAGCCGGTGATGTGCGCGGTGGGCGGCAGGAGCCCCATGACGGCCATGGAGGTGACGGACTTGCCGCAGCCCGACTCCCCCACCACGGCGAGCACTTCACCGGCGCGCAGGTCGAAGGAGACCTGGTCGACGGCGTGCACGGTGCGGGTGTCGGAGCGGAAGGACACCGACAGGTCCCGGACGCTGAGGACTGGTTCGGAGGTCTCAGAGATCATCGGGTCGCTCCACGGGGGTCGAGGACGTCGCGCAGGCCGTCGCCGAGCAGGTTGAACGCCAGCGTCGCGGCGACGACCGCGAGGCCGGGGAACACCGCCATCCAGGGCGCCTGCGCGAGGAAGGACTGGGCGGAGGACAGCATCACGCCGAGGGACGGCTCGGGCGGCTGCACGCCGAGGCCGAGGAAGCTGAGCAGGGCCTCGCCGATGATGGCGGTGGGGATGCCCACGGTGGCCTGCACGATCAGCGCCGAGGTGGCGTTGGGCAGGATGTGCCGGAACAGGATGGTGCCGTCTCCGCCTCCGTTGGCGACGGCCGCGGCCACGTAGTCCACGTGCTTGAGGCGGAGCGTCTCGGCGCGGGAGATCCGGATGACGGCCGGGATCTGCGAGATGCCGATCGCGATGGTCGCGTTGGTGAGCGAGGGGCCGAGGACGGCGGCGAGGCCGACGGCCAGGACCAGGAAGGGGAAGGCGAGCATCGTGTCGGTGACGCGGGACACGACGCTGTCGGCGACCTTGCCGTAGTACCCGGCGAGCAGCCCGAGCGGGACGCCGACGACGAAGGCGAGCACGACCGCGAGCACGCCGACCTGCATCGAGGCGCGGGCCCCGAACACGACGCGGGACAGCTGGTCGCGCCCGAGGTCGTCGGTGCCCAGCCAGTGCGCCCAGCTCGGCGCGGCGAGCACGTCCTCGAAGTTGGCGCGCGAGGGGTCGTAGGGCGCGACGAGCGGTGCGAACAGCGCGGCGAGCACGAAGATCGCGGCGATGACGGCGCCGGTCATGGCGAGCTTGTTCTTGCGCAGGGCGCGCAGCTTGCCGCTCTTGGCGGCGCGGGCCCGTATTCCCGTCAGGGCGAGGGTGGTCACCGGGCACCTCCGAGCCGGATGCGCGGGTCGATGACCGAGTACGCCACGTCGACCAGCAGGTTGATGAAGATGTACGCGAACGAGGTGCACAGCACCACGCCTTGCAGCGTCGCGTAGTCACGGGTGAAGACGGCGTCGATGGTGAGCTTGCCGAAGCCGGGGAGCACGAAGATCTGCTCGGTGACGACCGCGCCGGAGATCAGGTGGCCGAGCTGCAGGCCGAGCACGGTGACGACGGTGACGAGCGAGTTGCGCAGCGCGTGCCCGCCGACGACCTCGCGGCGCGAGAGGCCCTTGGCGCGGGCGGTGCGCACGTAGTCCGCGGAGAGCGAGTCGAGCATCGCGGCGCGGGTCTGCCGCATGACGACGGCGGCGAGCCCGGAGCCGAGGACGATCGCGGGCAGCACCATGCGGCGCAGGTTGTCGATCGGGTCGGTGCCGAACGGGACGAAGCCGGAGGCCGCGAAGACCGGCACGGCGATCGCGAAGGCGAGGACCAGGACGATGCCGAGCCAGAACGTCGGCACCGAAAGGCCGAGCAGCGCAAGGGCGTTGGCGATCCACTCGGCCGTCTTGCCGCGCCGCACGGCGGCGACGACACCGGCGCCGACACCCAGGACGATCGCCAACAGCAGGGAGAGCGCTGCGAGTTCGAGGGTGACGGGCAGCGCCTGCGCGATGGCGTCGGAGACCGGGAGCCCGGTGCGGGAGGAGTTGCCCAGGTCGCCCTGGAGCGCGTGCCCGATGAACCGGCCGTACTGGACCACGATGTTGTCGTCGAGCCCGTACGCGGAGCGGATCGCGGCCAGCGCCTTCGGGCTGCGCTCCTCACCGGCGAGCGCGAGAGCCGGGTCGCCGGGCAGCGCGCGGATGCCGGCGAACACGACGATCGACACGAGGAACATCGTGATGACGGACTGCCGGATGCGGGTGAGGACGTACTTGGCCATCGGATGCCCGGCGAGCAGCCCGGACTTCTTCAACGTGGCTTTCTTCACGGCCACTTGAGCGGTCGTCACTTGACGTACCCCGCATCCTTGACTCGGACGAGGCCGTCGCCGTAGACGTGCAGGCCCGCGACGTCCTTCCCGGTGACGACGTAGTTCTTCTGGCGGTAGAGGTAGATCAGGGTGTGCTCGGCGTTCACTTTGCGGATCAGCTCGGCGTAGATCTTGTCGCGCTCGGCGGGGTCGGACTCGGTGCGTCCGCGCTTGATCAGCTCGTCGATCTCGGGGTTGCCGAGACCGTAGGCGTTCATCGCGCCCTTGGTCTGGAGGAAGCTAGCGATGTTGCCGTCCGGGTCGAGGCGTCCGGACCAGCCGCTCTGGAAGGCCTGGTACTGCCCGTTGTCGGTCTCCTCGAGCATGGTGGCGTACTCGGTGGGGCGCAGCGTGAGGGCGAACCCGGCGTCCTTGACCATCGCCTGGATGACCTGGCCGATGCGGCTCCACTCGGGCGTCGTGGGGATCTTCAGCTCCACGTGCACGGCGCCCTTGACGCCCGCCGCCTTCAGCAGCCGCTTCGCCTTGGGGACATCGCGCTTCGGGCACTGCGAGGCCTTGACGCCGGGCGCGATCGCGGACGCCGGGGACATCGGGCCGCAGGCGGGCTCGTACATGCCCTGGAACGCGACCTTGTTGATGAGGTCGCGGTCGATGGCCAGCTCGAAGGCCTCGCGGACGCGGACGTCCTTCGCCATCGCGGTGTCGACCTTGCCGGGCGCCTGGCCGAGGCCCTTGACGTTGCCGACGTTGATGCCGATGCCCTGGTAGCCGAGCGAGGGCGAGTTGAAGAGCCGCAGTTTGTTGTCGGTGAGCGCGCTCTTCACGTCGACGGGGACCATCTGGTCGCCGATCTGGACGTCGCCGGAGCGCAGGTTGGCGAGGCGGACGCTGCCGTCGGGGATCGGCTTGTAGATCACCTTGTCCAGGTGGACGTCCTTGGCGTCGTAGTAGTTCGGGTCCTTGGCGACCACGATGCGGTCACCGCCGACGCGCTCGACGAACCGGTAAGGGCCCACGCAGGAAGGGTGGTTGGTGAAGTTCTTGCCGTACTTCTTGAGCGCGGTCGGCGACATCACCATGCCGGAGCGGTCGGCGAGCACCGCGGTCAGCGGCACGTACGGCTGCTTCAGGGTGAGCTTCACGCTGTACGGGCCCGTGGCCTTCGCCGACTTGAGCGGGGTGAGCTCGGTGGCGCGGGCGGAACCGGCGAGGTCGCGGTGGCGCAGCAGGGAGGTGACGACGGCGTCCGCGTCGAGCTTCGTGCCGTCGCTGAACCTGGCGTCCTTGCGTACGTCGAAGGTGACGGTGCGGCCGTCCTTGGAGACCTCGGGCTCGTGGGTCGCGAGCTGCGGCACGACCTTGCCCTGCTCGTTGACGTCGTAGAGCTTCTCGCACATGCCCGCGAAGACGGTGCGGCCCACGAGGGTCTGGGCGAGGGTCGGGTCGAGCTTGTCGGGGTCGGCGTTGAGGGCCACGGTCAGCGTTCCGCCGTCACGGACCGGGCGGTTGTCGGTCATCCGCTCCCCGCCCACCTCCGTGGCCGAGGACTGCAGGGACCCGCAGGCCGACAACGTCGACATCGCAGACATCGCCAGGACAATTGCCGTCAGGGCAACCGCTTTTCGGCGCACGAGGGCTTACCTCCGCCAAGAGATGAGGGGTGGGCGATCGGTGAGCGATCAAGGAATACGGAAGAACGTATTTCGCATACAGTCCGCACACAAGAGGGTTGTCCGGGATCCGGACAACCCTTGGTGAAGATTGGATAACCCCAAGCGGCAAATGGGGCGCTCGCCTACAGATCGATCAGGGCGCGAAGCCCTCCCCCTCCGCCCGGCACGGGCGCGAGGTTCAGGTACTGATCAGCTGTCCACCCAGCCGTGCTTGCGGCCGCTCTGCACCAACTCCCGGCGGATCGCCAGGATCTGCTCACCGGTCAGCGAGGGCGCCGAGCGCAGCAGCAGCTCCGTGACCTCGTTCGTGAACTCGTCGACGCGCAGCACATCGCAGAGCACGTCGTCGCCGTCGGCCGCGTGCCGGCCGGGCGCGGGGGCCGAGGCCCCCTCGGCGAGCTGCACCGACGAGGCCTTGGGCCCGCGGTCGCCCTCCTCGATGTCGAAGGAGACCTTGAGCCCCGTGCGGATGTACGACTCGGGGATCAGGAGATCGTTCACATGCAGGAAGACGTCCTCGCCGCCGTCGTCCGGCGCGATGAACCCATAACCGCGCGCTCCGTCGAAGCGCACCACACGACCAGCAGCCACGCCGACCCCCAACCACCTCGGCGGGCCCAGTGCCCGCGGCCTCCAACAACGTTTGCGGATCCTACCGGTCCGCCCCGGTGTTCCCGCGGACGTGCCGCGGCGACGCCCCAGCGTGATGTCGCAGTGACGGAAGTGGCGGTATCCGCGCACAGCAACTCATGTGAGACTGACCGTCCGCCGTCCACCCTTGACGTAAGGGACGTACGCCGTGCGTTCTCTCCCGCTCCCGGTCACCCTGGCCGCCCGCCTGCTGCCCGTCGCCGTGCTCGCCTGCGCGGGCTGGGCCTATTCCGGCCCCATGGCGGAGCAGTCCGCGAGCAAGGACGAATCCGAGTCGGCGCCGCAGTCGTCCTCGGCGCCCGACGAGCCCGGTGAGTCCGTGGCCTCGAAGACTTATCAGCAACCCCCGGCTCCCTGCGAGGCGCTGCCCACCTCGACGGTCAAGTCCCTGGTGCCGGACGCCAAGACGGCGGGCAAGGAGCTGTCGGCCACCGACGAGTCGGTCCGCCGCGGCTGCTCGTGGAGCGCTCTGAAGGGGTACAACTACCGCTGGCTCGACGTCTCCTTCGAGGTGAAGGACTCCGACGACCTGGCGAAGAAGGCGTTCGCGGCCGGGGACGGCGAGAAGCGGACCAGCCCGCTCAAGGGCCTCGGGGACGAGGCGCGTGTGACGAGCTCGCTCACGACGAAGGACAAGCAGGACACCCGCGAGTCCGTCGTGACGGTCCGCACGGGGAACATGCTGCTGACCGTCACCTACAACGGCAGCGACTTCGAGTCGAAGGGCGCGCCGTCGAACGACACCGTGATCAGAGGCGCCCGCAAGGCCGCCGGGGACGCGGCGGCCTCACTCGACTCCGGCAAGGACTCCTGACTCAGCCCTGGCTCGGCGGCCAGTTCTTGAACCGCTTCGGGCGCGGCGGCGCATACGTACGCACCTTCGACGTGGTCAGCCCCATCCGGACGAGTGACTCGGCCACCGTCACCGCCGCTGCGACACCGTCGACGACGGGCACGCCCGTACGCGCCTTGACCTCGTCCGCGAGGCCCGCCATGCCGCCGCAGCCCAGGCAGATCACCTCGGCCCGGTCGTCCTCCACAGCCCGCGCGGACTGCTCGACGATGGCCTTGACGGCGGCGTCCGGATCGCGTTCGAGGTCGAGCACGGCGAGGCCACTGGCGCGTACGGAGGCGAGGCGGTCGGTGAGCCCGGCCAGCTTGAGGCGGTCCTCGATGAGCGGCACGGCCCGGTCGAGCGTGGTGACCACGGAGTACTTGTGGCCGAGGTACTGGGCGGTGCTCGCGGCGGCCTCCGTGATGTCGACGACCGGGACGTCGAGGAGCTCCTGGAGCCCCTCGCGGCCGTGCTCGCCGTAGCCCGCCTGCACGACGGCGTCGAAGGGCTCCGGGTAGGCGCGGACCGTCTCCATGACGGCGATCGCGGCCAGGTAGCTCTCGTAGTTGCCCTCGCAGGAGTCGGGGCCGAACGCCGGGGTGAGCGGCACGATCTCGGTGCCCGGCGAGGCCACGGCCCTGGCCTGCGCACCGATGCTCTCGGTCATGTCCTCGGTGGTGTTGACGTTGCAGACGAGAATGCGCATGGCGGGCTACAGCTTTCTTCTTGTTTTTCGGTGGAACGGGTCAGGCGGCGGGAACGGCGATCTCCTCGCCGTCCACGTCGTTCGCGGTGCGGCTGCGGTCCGCGACGACGACGTAGAGCAGCGCGGCGAGTCCTGCGCCGATGAACCAGGAGAACCCGGAGAGCGACTTGAACGCGGGTACGAGGGCGATGACGACCGCGACGGCGGCGGACGGGGCGAACGCGCCGACGGCCCGCAGGTGGAACCCGGAACGGTAGTGGTAGTCGCCGTCGGCGGCATCGGTGTAGAGGTCGGGGACGTTGACCCGCGTCTTGCGCACCAGCCAGTAGTCGGCCATGACGACACCGAAGGCGGGGCCGAGCAGGGCGCCGAGTCCGCCGAGGAAGTAGTTCACGACGGTCGGGCTGTTGTAGAGGTTCCAGGGCAGGATGACGAGCCCGATGACGGCGCTGACGATGCCCGCCTTGCGGAAGTTCAGCTTGCGCGGGAACAGGTTGACCAGCGTGTAGACGGGCGCGACGAAGTTCGCGAGCAGGTTCACCGCGATGGTCAGGACGATGAAGGCGAGCGAGGCGAGCACCATCAGCGGGGTGCTCGGGATGGTCGCGACGATGTCCTCGGGGCCGGAGATGACCGCACCGTTGATCTTGAACTGGCCGCCGGAGAGCACGACGACGATGCCGGCGAAGAAGAGCATGTTGAGCGGGATGCCGACCAGGTTGCCCGCGACGATGGCGCGGCGGCTCTTCGCGGAGCGGGTGAAGTCGCAGAAGTTCAGGACGAACGTGCCGTAGATGACGACCCACAGCGCGGCGGACTCCAGGATCTGCCGCCAGGCGTCGAGCCCGGTGGGCGCGGAGCCGGTGGAGACCGCGATGGACATGTCCGCCTTGACGAAGATCCAGGCGGCGAGCGCGCACATCGTGATGAGGATGGTGGGCGCGGCGAACGCCATGTACTTGCGGATGAGTTCCATGCCGTAGCTGACGATCACGACCTGGATCACCCACAGGGTCAGGAAGGTGATCCAGCCGAGGGTGGACAGGCCCAGGATCGAGTTGTGATCGAGCGAGGCGGCGCCGGGCGCCAGCTTCTTGATCACGGCGCCGAGCACGACGGCTGCGAGATACGTCTGGATGCCGAACCAGGCGATGGCGACGGCCCCGCGCACGGCGGCGGGGATCTGCGCGCCGCGGATGCCGAAGGCGATCCGGCTCATCACGGGGAACGGCACGCCCGTCTTCTGCCCCATGTAGCCGGAGAGCGTGAGCAGTCCGAAGAGCAGCAAGGAGGCGACGGCGAAGGCGATCAGGATCTGCCAGACGCTGAGCCCGAGCGCGAACAGGCCTACGGCGAAAGCGTAGTTGCCCAGGCTGTGCACGTCGTTGCCCCACAGCGTGAAGACGTTGTACGCGCCCCAGCGGCGCCCCTCCTTCTTCGTGGGGGCCAGATCGGGACTGTAGAGACCGGGACTGGTGCGGGCGGGCCCGTCGACACCGGCGGTGGGGGTCTGTTCGTGCACGGCAGTCATGACGCGCTCCTGGATGTCCACATTTTCCGCGATGAGGAACTTCGTTTCCTCTTGGCGGGAAGACGCTACGGGCCAGTTTTGCGGTAATCAAGAGGTGTACGCGAAGAAAACACCGATTCCTCACGGGTGAACTGACCGCCCAATTCGGGCATTTGGCGAGCCGCGCATGCGTCGGACCCGCACTTCCAGTTTGGTATACCAAACCTGATCAAGTGCGGGTCCGTCAATGAGCCAGGTCACAGAATCCGGATCGGGACTTAGTCCCGCCGCTGCCCCGCCATCAACACCGTGTACAGCACGAGCGATGCCGCGAGGCCCACGGCCCAGCCGTAGTCGGCCAGCGGCTTGAGGAAGGGGATCAGGCCGTCCACGGGGAACGGCCCCGCCTTCTCGCCCTTGGCGTTCACCGTCGAGTACGAGCCGCCGACGGCCAGCAACCCGCCGACCACGAAGGCGAACACGGCGCGCCAGTTCCAGCCGCCGCGATACCAGTAACGCCCGTCCCGTACATACAGATCCGCGAGGTGCAGCACCGTCCGCCGCACGATCCAGTAGTCGGCGATCAGGATGCCCGCGACCGTGCCGAGCAGCCCGCCGACCAGGCCGAGCCACGTGAAGATGTACAACTCGGGTGTGGACGTGAGCTTCCACGGCATGACGAGGACGCCCAGCACGCCCGTGATGATCGCGCCGGTGCGGAAGCTGATGAGCTTCGGGGCCAGATTCGCCAGGTCGTACGCGGGTGAGACCACGTTGGCCGCGACGTTCACCGAGATCGTCGCCACGAACACCGTGATCAGCGCGAAGAGCAGCCCGAACACGTTGTCCGTCTTGCCCGCCAGCGCCACCGGGTCCCAGATGGGCACCCCGTAGACCTTCTCCGAACCCGCCGTCACCAGGACCGACATGAGCGCGAACAGGGTCATGGTCGTCGGCAGGCCCATCGTCTGCCCCCAGATCTGCGCCCGCTGCCCCTTGCCGAAGCGCGTGAAGTCCGGGATGTTCAGCGACAGCGTGGACCAGAAGCCGATCATGCCCATCAGGCCGGGGAAGAAGACCTTCCAGAAGTCCGGGCCCCAGCCGACCTTCGACGGCTCGTGCAGCAACGGACCGAAGCCGCCCGCCTTGTTGGCGATCCACACCAGCAGCACCACCGCGCCGACGAGCACGAACGGCGCCGCCCAGTTCTCGAAGCGGCGCAGCGTCTCCATCCCCCGGTAGATGATGGCGAGTTCGAGGACCCAGAAGACGAAGAAGCAGAGCCAGAGGGTCCACGGATAGCCGCCGACCTCGGCCGCCCCCGTCCACCCTCCGAAGATCTTCCCGAGCAGTACGAAGATCCCCTGGCCGCCGATCCACGTCTGGATGCCGAACCAGCAACAGGCCACCGCGGCCCGCACCATAGCGGGCAGATTGGCTCCGCGCACACCGAAGCCGGCCCGCGCCAGGACCGGGAAGGGGATCCCGTACTTGGGCCCTGCGTGTCCGGTCAGCAGCATGGGGAGCAGGACGATGACGTTCGCCAGGGCGATGGTGAGGACCGCCTGCTTCCAGTCCATGCCCAGGGCGACGAGCCCGGACGCGAGCGTCCACGACGGGATGCAGTGCGCCATCCCGATCCACAGGGCCACGAAGTTGTACGTGGTCCAGCGGCGGTCGGCGAGCGGGACGGGGCGCAGGTCCTCATTGGCGTAGGGGCTGTCGGCCGGGTAGGCGTCGGCGGCCAGCTCCACCGCGGGCAGGGGCGCTCTCGGGGCGGTGTCGGTCATGGGCAGTCCGTTCTGCTCAGGGAGACGGGAACAGCGGCCGTGCGGGTACGGATGCCGTCAACTGCCTTGCCTGGTACGGGTGTTGCGCATGTTCACTCGCGGGCCGTGTTACCCGTTCAGCGCGGGGATCACGTCCCTGCCGTACGCCTCGATGACCTCCTCCTTCGCGTCGTGCATGGCGTACACGGCGAACTGGTCGACGCCCAACTCCCTTAGGGCTTGCAGTCGTTCGACGTGTGCGGCTGGCGGGCCGAGCAGGCAGAAGCGGTCCACGATCTCGTCGGGCACGAACGCCGTGTCCGGGTTCCCGGAGCGGCCGTGGTGCGCGTAGTCGTACCCCTCGCGCGTCTTGATGTACTCCGTCAGCGCGTCCGGCACCATGCCGGAGTGCGCGCCGTACCTGGCCACCAGGTCGGCCACATGGTTGCCGACCATGCCGCCGAACCAGCGGCACTGCTCGCGCGCGTGGTCGAGCGCGGCCGGCGTGTCGATCTCGGTGACGTACGCGGGCGCGGCGACGCAGATCTTGACCGCCGCGGGGTCGCGGCCGGCCGCCTTCGCCGCGTCCCGCACCGCCTTGATCATCCACTCGGTGAGGAACGGGTCGGCGAGCTGGAGGATGAACCCGTCGGCCTCCTCGCCGGCCATCTTGAGCGCCTTGGGCCCGTACGCCGCCATCCAGACGGGGAGTTCGGCGCCCTCGCGCACCCAGGGGAACCGGACGACCGAGCCGCCGCCGAGGTCCGCCTCGTCACCCCGGCCGAGCGCCCGGATGACCTTCATCGCGTCGCTGATCCGCGCGAGGGTGTTCGGCTTGCGCCCGGCGACGCGCATCGCGGAGTCGCCGCGTCCGATGCCGCACACCGTGCGGTTGCCGTACATGTCGTTGAGCGTCGCGAACGTCGAGGCGGTGACCTCCCACGTGCGCGTGCCCGGGTTGGTGACCATCGGGCCGACGGTCAGCCGCTCGGTCTCCGCGAGGATCCGGCTGTAGATGACGAACGGCTCCTGCCACAGCACGGCCGAGTCGAACGTCCACCCGTACGTGAAGCCGGAGCCCTCCGCGCGTTTCATCAGGTCCACGACCGCGGAAGCGGGCGGGTCGGTCTGCAGGACGAGTCCGAAGTCCATGGGGAGCCCCTCGTGTTCGAGTGCCGAGTTCCGGGTGCCGAGCCGCCATTGAAAGCCACAATCCTGGACTTCCCACGGAGGCTTGGCAAGAGGCCCACCGGATGAGTTCTACGCGCGTCCAGCATCTGTCCCCGCATCCGTCACCCGCATCCGTCACCCGTGCGAGTGTCGGGCCTCCCCCGCGGGCTTGCGGCCGGGGAACGTGCCGAGGTCGGCGATCCGGTACCCGTTCGGATAGCCGCGCACCGTGCTGCTGTCCCGGCCGTGCTGCGGTGTGCCGCGCGCCGGAAGGAGACGGACGAACCGGCCGCGCATCCTGAGCCCGCCGCGCACCACCCGCTCGACAGTCGGGTTCGGGTCCTTGTAGCCGAACGCGGCGCGCAGCGGAGGGTCCATCAGACAGACGGAGGCCCGACGCGCGGCAGTGCCGAGCGGACCCGGGTACCAGGACGCCATCAGGTCGAGGGTCGCCTCGGAGACCGCGTGCCCGCCCGGGTCGTAGGCGAAGTGCCGGCGCTCGTAGTCGTCCATGAGGCGCTCGAACTCCTCGTACGTCTCCGGGATGTCCTTGATGTTCATCCGCCGGCCGAGGTCCCGGTAGTAGTTGGTCGCAGCGCGCACCTCGTGCGGCGAGTACGGCCGCCACGCGTAGGCGTCCATCCAGCGTTTGGGGACGACGACGAAGGTCGAAAGGACGTAGCGGTAGTCGTCGTTGGAGATGTCGTAGGCGCCGTGCATCCGGTTCATCCGGCGGACGGCCTCGCGTCCCTCCCCCGACTCCGGGCCGTGCTCGCCGACGGCGTCGAGGATGAGCACGGTGTCGTCGTACCGCTTCTGCGTGCGCTCGGTGAACTCGCCGGTCCTGCCGAGGAGTTGGCCGATGCTCGGCACCGCGTACGTCCGGTAGAGGGCGAACCCCAGGGCCTGCATGGTGTCCCAAGGGAACTCGTACGACGAGCTGATGCCGTAGATCTCGTGGTAGTCGGTGTCGGGATCGAGCCGGCGGATCTGTCGAATCCAGTGGTCGCGCCGCACGCTGGTCCTCCCTGGGCCGTGGCACACAACGGGGCCGGGTCCCCGCCGTGCCCGCGACCCCACCCTTGTACGACCGCCTCCAAGGATCAAGACCGACGGCGCCCGGACACGGGGCGCGGGGTGACCGAGGTCACGGGGACACACTGGTCGATCACGGAATGCGCGGGTCCGTCCTGCTGCTGCACGAGTTGTCGGCCGATCCCTGTCCCAGGGACCGGCCTCCCCGTTCTTCGAAAGGCTTCCTGCACCATGCCGCTGGCCCTCCTGGCCCTGGCTGTTGTCGCGTTCGGCATCGGCACCACCGAGTTCGCCACGATGGGGCTGCTGCCCCAGATCGCCGAGGGCATCGACGTGTCGGTGCCGCACGCCGGCAATCTCGTCTCCGCGTACGCGCTCGGTGTCGTCGTCGGCGCCCCCGTCCTGACCGGCATCGGCGCGCGCATCCCCCACAAGCGGCTGCTGCTGCTCCTGTCCGGCCTGTTCGTGATCGGCAACGTCGCGTCCGCGCTCGCCCCGAACTTCGGGCTGCTCTTCGCCGCGCGCTTCCTCGCGGGTCTTCCGCACGGTGCGCTGTTCGGTGTGGGCGCGGTCGTCGCGTCCCGGCTCGTCACGCCCGACCGGGCCGCCCGCGCCGTCTCGAAGATGTTCCTCGGGCTCACCGTCGCGAACATCGTCGGCGTCCCGGCGAGCACGGCCCTCGGCCAGCACCTGGGGTGGCGCTCCGCCTACTGGGCGGTCGCCGTCATCGGCGGCGCCGCCCTCGCGGCGCTCGCCCTCTTCGTCCCGCACCAGCCGCGCGGCGGGCAGAGCGGGATCCGGCACGAGCTGCGGGCGATGGGCAACCGGCAGGTGCTGATCGGCCTGGCCACGGCCGTGGTCGGATTCGGCGGCTTCTTCGCCGTCTACAGCTACCTGGTGCCCATGCTGACGAACGTCACGGGCATCTCCGACTCCTCGACGACGCTGGTCCTCGCGCTCTACGGCGTCGGCATGACGCTGGGCACCCTGATCGCGGGCCCGCTCACGGACCGCGCCCTGCGGCCCACCCTGTACGCGGGGCTCGCTCTGCTCGCCGCGGCGCTCGTGGCCTTCTACTTCGCGGTCCACAGCACGGTGCCCGCGCTCATCGTCATCACCCTCGTCGGAGCGCTGGGCTCCCTCATCACGACGCCCGTGCAGATGCTCCTCATGGCCAAGGCGGAGGCGGCCCCGACGATGGCGGCCGCCTCCAACCACTCCGCCTTCAACCTCGCCAACGCGGGCGGCGCCTGGCTCGGCGGCCTGTCCATCTCGGCGGGCTGGGGCTGGACCTCTCCCACCCTCGTGGGCGCGGCCCTCGCCCTCGCCGGCCTCGCCCTGGCCTTCGCGGGCGGCTTCATGGACCGCGGCACCCGTCGGTCCGACGTGGTCGCTTCGTCCGGGACCGATTCCTCGGCGCAGACCGACCAGGTCACACTGACGAAGCCCTGACCGCGGAGTCCTGTCAGCCCAGGTACTGACACGTCCCCCGCGGCATGTACACACCGTGCCCGGCCCGGCCCGTGAACTCCCGCTCCGTCACGACGAGTTCACCCCGGGACAGCACCGTCTCGACCAGCCCCGTGAGGCGCTTGCCCTCGTACGCCGAGTAGTCGACGTTCATGTGGTGGGTCTCGGCGGAGATGGTCTGCTCGGCGGTCGGGTCGTAGATGACGATGTCCGCGTCCGCGCCCGGCGCGATCGTGCCCTTCTTCGGGTACAGGCCGAACATCCGCGCCGGGCTGGCGCACGCGATATCGATCCAGCGGCGGCGCGTGATGTGTCCGTCGACGACGGCCTGGTGGAGCAGGTCCATGCGGTTCTCGACGCCGGGCATGCCGTTCGGGATCTTCGAGAAGTCGCCGCGGCCCAGCTCCTTCTGCCCGTTGAAACAGAAGGGGCAGTGGTCGGTGGAGACGACCTGGAGGTCGTTCGTGCGCAGGCCCCGCCAGAGCGCCGCCTGGTGCTCCTTCGGGCGAAGGGGCGTGCTGCACACGTACTTGGCGCCCTCGAAGTCCGGCTCCGCCAGGTTGTCCGTCGACAGGAACAGGTACTGCGGGCAGGTCTCGCCGAAGACCGGGAGGCCCTCGTCGCGGGCCCGCGCCAGCTCCGCGAGCGCCTCCTGCGCCGACACGTGCACCACGTACAGCGGCGCGCCCGCCACCTGCGCCAGCTTGATCGCGCGATGCGTCGCCTCCGATTCCAGGAGGGACCTGCGGACCTCGCCGTGGAAGCGCGGATCGGTCTCGCCGCGGGCAAGCGCCTGCTCGACCAGGACGTCGATCGCGATGCCGTTCTCCGCGTGCATCATGATCAGGCCGCCGTTCTCACCGGCCCGCTGCATCGCCCGCAGGATCTGCCCGTCGTCCGAGTAGAAGACGCCCGGGTACGCCATGAACTGCTTGAAGGAGGTCACCCCCTCCCCCACCAGCAGATCCATCTCCTTCAGCGTGTCGTCGTGCACATCGGAGACGATCATGTGGAAGCCGTAGTCGATGGCGCACTGGCCGTCCGCCTTGGCGTACCAGGCGTCGAGGCCCTCACGCAGCGACCCGCCCTTCGACTGGATCGCGAAGTCGACGATCGTGGTCGTGCCGCCCCAGGCGGCGGCCCGCGTGCCGGTCTCGAAGGTGTCGGCGGCGTAGGTGCCGCCGAACGGCATCTCCATGTGGGTGTGGCCGTCGACGCCGCCCGGGATGACGTACTTCTGTGAGGCGTCGATCGTGCGCGCGTCCGTCCAGGACGCGGCGGTATCGCTGCCGGTGGCCGCGAGGGCCGCGACGCGGCCGTCCTCGATGAGGACGTCGGCGTGCATCTCGTCGGCGGCGGTGACGACGAGACCGCCGCGGATGACCGTACGGACGGCGCTCATGTGCTCCTCCTGAGGGCTGCTGCGGTTACGGGCGGGTCAGGGGCTCGTACGCCTGCGGGTTGCGGTCGCGGTAGAACTGCCAGCGGTCGCGGACCTCGCGCAGCTTCGCCATGTCGAGCTCGCGGACGACGAGTTCGGGCGCCTTGTCGTCGGCGACCTCGCCCACGAACCGGCCCTCGGGGTCGACGAAGTACGACGTGCCGTAGAAGTCGTTGTCGCCGTACTCCTCGACGCCGACCCGGTTGATCGCGCCGACGAAGTACTCGTTGGCGACGGCGGCCGCCGGCTGCTCCAGCTGCCAGAGGTAGCGGGACAGGCCGCGCGAGGTGGCCGAGGGGTTGAAGACGATCTGGGCGCCCTCCAGGCCGAGCGCGCGCCAGCCCTCCGGGAAGTGCCGGTCGTAGCAGATGTACACGCCGATCTTGCCGACCGCCGTGTCGAAGACCGGCCAGCCGCTGTTGCCCGGGCGGAAGTAGAACTTCTCCCAAAAGCCCTTGACCTGCGGAATGTGCGTCTTGCGGTACTTGCCGAGATAGCTGCCGTCGGCGTCGATCACGGCGGCCGTGTTGTAGAGGACGCCCGGCTGCTCCTCCTCGTAGACGGGGAGGACGAGGACGATGCCGTGTTCGCGGGCCAGGGCCTGGAAGCGCTGGACGACGGGTCCGTCCGGCACCGACTCCGCGTACTCGTAGAACTTCGCGTCCTGCACCTGGCAGAAGTACGGGCCGTAGAACAGCTCCTGGAAGCACAGGACTTGGGCGCCCTGGGCGGCGGCGTCACGGACCGCCTGCTCGTGCACCTTGATCATGGACTCTTTGTCGCCGGTCCATGCGGTCTGGAAGATGGCGGCGCGGATCACGGGGCTCATCGGACCTCCCTGAGAGGGGGTTGCACTGTGTGGTGTCGACGATAGGGAGCGGGGCGCGGCACCGCCGAGTCGCAGCGTGTCACGCGCGGGGCCGCGGGCGTTGCACGGTGTCACGGACCCGACTGCGCGTCGTGCGCGAGCAGGGCCAGATGGACGGACGCGGCCTGCTCGAAGTCGTCGAGGTCGACGCCGAGCAGCGCCTCTATGGACTCCAGGCGGCGGTAGAGGGCGGGTCGGCTCATGTGGGTGAGCTGGGCGGTGCGGGACTTGTTGCGGCCGGTGGTGAGGTAGCCGCGCAGGACCGGGAGGAGCTCCGCGGCGTCCTCGGAGGCCAGGATGGCGTCCAACTCCCTTTCCGAGAAGGCCTGTACGCGGGGATCGTCCCGCAACTGCCGTACGAGTCCGCGCAGTCGTACGTCGCCGATGCGGACCACCGGCGGGAGGCCGGGCGGCGCGCCGGTGACGGCGTCGGCCACGTGCAGGGCCTCACGCAGCGCCTCCGGCACGTCCTCCCAGGCGGTACTGGCGGGGCCCGCCGCGACGAGGGCCCGCGCGTCGCCGGTCTCCGCGCGCAGGCGCTCGGCGAAGTGCGCGGCGAGGGCCTCCGGCGCCTGGTCGCGGGCGAGGCTGAGGAGGACGGCCGTGGAGTGCTCGGCGAGTTCCGCCACGAGGCCGTTGAGCCCCAACAGCCGCAGGAGCCGGTCGAGTTGGGACGGCGAGATGTCACGTACGACGAGGGGAAGGAAGGTGCGGCGGTTCACCGGGAGGCCCGCCGCGCGGGCGCGAGGGAGCAGGCCGCGGGCCGGCGCGCCGCCCGCGAGCAGATCGGCGAGCAGACAGCGCGCCGACTGCTCCTCCCAGCTCGGCCCGGAGCCCGACAGCAGGTGGTGCAGCACCAGGGCCTCCGCCGCACGGTCCGCGAGCAGCCGCCCGGACGCGCCGTCGCCGCGGTGCCCGCACAGCACGACGGAGCCCCAGCGTTCGCCGCGGCCGCCGAGGTCCGCGCGGATCCAGCCCTCCCCGTCGACCCCGCCGGGCTGCCGGGCGATGCGGTCCCAGTCGCGCAACACGTCGTCGACGGCGGGGTGTTCGCCGGCCGTGGCGAGGACGCGGTGGGCGAGGTTGGTGAGGACGACCGGGCAGCCACTGTGCGCGGCGATCTCGTCGAGCAGCCCTTGCAGCGGGGCGCCCGCCGTGATGAGGCCGGTGAGCGCGGTACGAATCCCCTCCGAGAGGCTGACGGCGGCGAACTTCCTTCGTACGAGCCGGGACTGCACCTCCTCCGTCAACTCGGCGAAGGGGAACGGTCGGTGCAGCACCACCATGGGCAGCCCGTGCCGTTCGGCGGCGCGCCGCATGCCCTCCGGGGAGGACGGGAAGGCGCGGCCGAGGCCCAGGACGAGGGCGGCGGCCTCCGCGCGGTGCAGGGAGTCGATGTACTCGGCCTGCAGCCGCTCGTCGTCCGCGAGCAGGACGCCCGTGGTGAGGATCATCTCGCCGCCGCTCAGCATCACGCCCACGTCCGCGGCCTCGGCCACGTGCACCCAGCGGACGGGGCGGTCGAGGTGGCCGGCCCCTGCGACCACCTCCGGGTGACCGGCGGCGATGCGGTCCAGGGCGAGTATTTGGCGGACGGAGAGGGTGTGCGCGGACATGTGCTGAGGGTCTCCCTCGTGTTGCACGGTTACCCGGCGAACGGTCGCGGGGCTCCGCCCCGGACCCCGCGCCTCAATCGCCGGCGGGGCTGGATTTGAGCGCCCGCTCCAAAATCCCCGCCCCCTCCTCCGCCTCCGCCACCGTCAACGTCATCGGCGGAGCGATCCGCAGCACGCTCGAATCGTGCCCGCCACCCTTGCCGATCAAAAGCCCCTGCGCCCGGCAGGACTCGATGACCCGCGCCGCGTCGGGGCCGGGGCCGGGGCTCTCCAGCTCGATGCCGATCATCAGGCCACGCCCCCGCACCTCCCGCACGCCGGGCGCGCTCGCGGCGATCGCGCGCAGCCGCTCGATGAGGAGTCCGCCGACCCGCCGGGCATTGCCCTGGAGGTCGTGTTCCAGGAGGTACGAGAGGTTGGCGAGGCCCGCCGCCATGGTGATCGGGGAGCCGCCGAACGTCGAAATGGAGTTGGCGTCAAGGCAGTTCATGACCTCGCCGCGGGCGACGACGCCGCCGATCGACATGCCGTTGCCGATGCCCTTGGCGAAGGTCAGGATGTCCGGCGGCCCCGACTGCGCGTGTGCCTGCCAGCCCCAGAAGTGCTCGCCGGTGCGGCCCCAGCCGGTCTGTACCTCGTCCGAGATCCACAGGATGCCGTGCTCGCGCAGGACGTCGCGGAAGGCGGCGTACAGGCCGTCGGGCGGGGAGGTGAAGCCGCCGACGCCCTGGATGGGTTCGGCGATGAGCGCCGCCACGTTGCCCCGGGTCTGGCCGAGCATGTCCCGCAGGTCCGCGACGCAGGCGTCGATGAACTCGGCGTCGGACAGGTGGGCGTAGGGGCCGCGACCGCGCACGCCCCCGTGCACGTACAGCGTCTGGAGCGGGGACAGGCTGGTCGGCGACCAGCCCTTGTTGCCGGTGATGCCGACCGTGGAGAAGGAGCGGCCGTGGTAGCTGTTGCGCATCGCCAGGATCTGGTTCGAGCGGCGGTACGCGGTGGCGAGCAGCAGCGCCGCGTCGTTGGCCTCGGTGCCGGACGTGGTGAAGAAGACGCGGGCGTCCGGGATTCCGGACAACTGGGCGACGCGCTCGGCGAGTTCGACCATCGGCCGGTTCAGATAGAGCGTCGACGAGTGGATGATGCGGCCGGCCTGTTCGCTCACCGCCTTGGTGACCTCGGGCAGGGCGTGCGCCGTCATCGTAGTGAGGATGCCGCCGAAGAAGTCCAGGTACTTGTTGCCCTCGGCGTCCCAGACGTGCCGGCCCTCGCCGTGCGTCAGCTCGATCGGCTCGTCGTAGTACAGGGCCAGCCAGTCCGGCAGGACTTCGCGGTGGCGGTCGTGCAGAGAGGCTCGGGAGGGGGTGGTCATCGGCAGCACTCCTTCTTCCTTACGTCTCTACTTCTCTGCGCAGGTACGTCTGCGCGCATGCCTCTACGCAGATACGTCTGCGCGTAAGCCTCTACGCACGTAGAACGGCGGTAGAGGGACGAACGTAAGCCTCAACGGAGGGCTTGCCAAGGGCATCGTCGGCAACCCGCTGGATCGGGTCGGCCCCGACACCCGTGCGGGTGACGGTTCAGTGCGCGAGACCTGCGACGCGCAGCGCGTGCACCACGTCCCAGTACCGATCGTCGGAGACCCGCGCCGCGGCGTCCAGGAGCAGCGGGACGAGCCGGTCGGGGGCGCCGCGCGCGGTGTGGGCGGCCTCTTCGGGGGTGCGGCCGCGGACGTACGCGTCGAGGAGGGTGCGAACCTCGTGGTGCCGGCCCGCCTCGTCGAGCCGGTGCACCGCGGCGCCGAACTCGGCGGGCGGGCTGCCCATGCCCTGGCGCAGCAGCTGCCGCCCGTCGCCGGTGCGGCCGGCCGCGACCAGCGCGTCGGCGGCGGCGACGAGACGGTCCAGCGGCAGCGACCCGGCCTCCCACAGCAGGGTGGCCCAGTCCGCACCGAGCCCGGCGCGCGTCAACTCGCGGGCGAGCAGCGGGAAATGGGCGGCGGGCCCGGCGGCGGCGTCCACGAGGACCATGTGCGCCTCGCCGCTGCGGCCCTCGGCGCGGTGGCGGGCGAGGAGGGTGACGGTCGCGGACACGTCGGCGTATGCGGTGGCGTCGGCCGGTAGCGGGGCGGGGGCCGTCTCGTCCGGCTCGGCCGCGGCGCCGGCGAACCGGGCGCCCGTGGGGGTGGCGGCGGGGGTGGGGGCCGCGGCGGTCGGGGCGGCCTCCGTCTCGGGCTCGTCCACCGGCATTCCGGCGAAGCGCGCGCTGCCCCGGGGGCGGCGTTTGCGCTCCTTGGCGGGGGCCGGGCGTGGAGCCGACAGGGAGGACGGGCGCGGACCGGGTACGGACCCTTCCGACTCCGCTGGGGTGGGCCCCAACTCCGCGAGCCGTGCGCCAAGTTCAGCAATCCGCGCCGTCGCGCGCTCGTGGTCGTCGCGCACCCAGGCCAGGTCGAAACGGGCGGCGTCGGCCGCCTCCTCGTCGGCGGCGGATTCGAGACGCGCACCGAGCTCGCGGAGGCGCTGCTCCGCGTACCGCCGCTCGCGCACCATCACGTCCATCCGGTCGGCGAGCAGCGCGCGTGCGCCGGGCCCCGCGTCGTGGGCGCGCGCGGACGCGCGGTGCAGGGCGCGGGCACGGGCCGCCTCACGCTCGGCATGCTCGGTGCCCGTCGCCGCCGCGAGGTCCTTCAGGAGCGCCTCCACCACGTCCCACGGCGGCACCTCACTCCCGTCGAGGCAGGCCCGCATGCCCTCGGGGTCCCGCTGCCAGAAGACGCCGCACCAGCCGGCGCGTTGGTCGAGCCGGGCGTTGAGGCCTTGCAGATATGTCGCGAAGTCCCTTACCCGGTCCGGGAGTTGTCCCACTTCCGCCACGCGCCCCGCCGATCGTCGCACCCCTGGAGCCTTACGCTCCGGAAGCAAACACCTCCCGTGTTACAGGGGTGCTACGCGCGCTTTTCGGCACGGACACCGGGAGCGGTCAGGCGGGCGCCAGGGCGCAGCGCGCCATCAGCTCGTCCATGGAAAGGCCCAGCTCACGCGCGAGCGCGGCGACGGTGAAGAAGGCCGGCGTCGGCGCTCGACCCGTCTCGATCTTGCGCAGCGTCTCGACGGAGACGCCCGCGCCCGCGGCCACCTCCGTCATGCTGCGCCCGAGCCGCGCCTCGCGCAGCAGACGGCCGAGGTGCTCGCCGCGTTCGCGTTCTTCGGGGGTCAAGGGGGTTCGGACCATGCCCCCACTGTACCCGAGCCCCCATTTTTGTACCGGATTTAAATACCGGTATAGTTATTGGCGTGGTGGAACTCAAGACGGATACACAGATCGACGCGATGCGGGAGGCGGGCCGGGTCGTGGCCGACGCCCTCGCCGCGGTACGCGAGCACGCGGCGGTGGGCGTGAGCCTGCTGGAGCTCGACGAGGTGGCGCACGAGGTGCTGCGCAAGGCCGGGGCGGGCTCCCCCTTCCTCGGCTACCGGCCGACGTTCGCGCTCACACCGTTTCCCGCCGTGCTCTGCGTGTCCGTGAACGACGCGATCGTGCACGGCATCCCGACCACGTACCGGTTGCGGGACGGGGACCTGGTCTCCGCCGACTTCGGGGCGGAGCTGGACGGCTGGGCGGGCGACTCCGCGATCAGCTTCACGGTCGGCAGGGCGCGGCCCGAGGACGTACGACTCATCGAGACGGCCGAGCGGGCGCTCGCGGCCGGGATCGGGGCGGCGGTCGTCGGGAACCGGATCGGGGACATCGCGCACGCGATCGGGACGGTGTGCCGGGAGGCCGGGTACGGGGTTCCGCAGGACTTCGGCGGGCACGGGATCGGGCGGCGGATGCACGAGGATCCGGGGGTGCCGAACGAGGGGCGGGCGGGGCGCGGCATGGTGCTGCGGCACGGCATGGCGCTGGCCATCGAGCCGATGGTCATCGGGGGTGGTGGTGACGGCTACCACGAGGCGTCCGACGGTTGGACCCTCCGCACGAACGACGGCTCCCGCGCGGCCCACGCGGAACACTCCGTGGCGATCACGGAGGCCGGCCCCCGGATCCTCACGGCCCGCTGACCCGGCGCCCCGGGGCCGGAGCCACCGCAAGGGGCGCGCGGCACCGGGGCGCCGCCTTGCCCACCCTGCCGCCCCAGGCGGCAGACTGCCCAAGGCGGCTGACGGCCGAGCGCGGCGGCGGGTGGGCAAATTCAGCCCCGCCGGCGTTTGAGGCGCGGGGCACGGGGCGGAGCCCCGAGGCCCAGGAGGAGGACTACCCCGCGCTACTTGCCGGGCGAGACGACCATCGCCGAACCCCCACCCCGGCGTACCTTCTCCGCCGCGGCGAGCCACTTGCCGCCGGGCAACCGCTGCACACCGGTGGCCGCACCGATCTCCGGGTTCTCCTTGAAGGAGTGCCCGATGGCCTCGAGCTCACCCCGCACACCACTGTCGTACAGCCCCGGCTCGAGCTCCGTCTGCGCCGCATTCCGCTGACTCGCCCGCGGAGCCGCAATCGCATCGGCCAACGGCAGATCACGGTCGAGGAACCCCGTCAACGTCTGCAACACCGTGGTGATGATGGTGGCCCCACCCGGCGACCCCACCGCGACCACCGGCTTGCCCGCCTTGTCGAGCACGATCGTCGGCGAGATCGACGACCGCGGCCGCTTGCCGGGACCCGGCAGGTTCGGGTCGTGGACGTCCGCGCTCGCGGGCGCGAACGAGAAGTCCGTCAGCTCGTTGTTGAGCAGGAAGCCACGCCCCGGCACGGTGATGCCGCTGCCGCCGGTCGACTCGATGGTGAGGGTGTAGGCGACGACGTTGCCCCACTTGTCGGCCGCCGTGAGGTGCGTGGTGTTCTCACCCTCGTACGTCGTCGGCGCCGCCTTGTCCCCGGCCTCGCCGCACTTTCCGGGGTGCCGCGGGTCACCCGGCGCGAGTGGGCTCTTGAGCACCGCGTCGTCCTTGATGAGGCACTCGCGCGAGTCCGCGAACCTCTGCGAGAGCAGCCCCTTCGTCGGCACGTCCTCGAACGCCGGGTCTCCCACCCAGCGTCCCCGGTCGGCGAAGGCCACGCGGCTCGCCTCGATGAAACGGTGCAGGTACTGGACTTCCGACGCCTTCGACAGGTCGGTGTTCTCAAGGATGTTGAGCGCCTCGCCGACACTCGTGCCGCCGGACGAGGACGGCGCCATGGAGTAGACGCCGAGGCCGCGGTACGAGGTCCGGGTCGGCGCCTGGAACTTGGCGCCGTAGGCCGTGAGGTCCTTCGCCGACAGCTTCCCCGGGCGCGCCAGGTAGCCCGAATCCGGGTCCACCGGCGGCTTGTTGACCGTCTTCACGACGTCCTTGCCGATGTCGCCGCGGTACAGCGCCCCGATCCCGTCCCGGCCCAACTGCTCGTACGTACGCGCCAGGTCGGGGTTCTTGAACGTCGAGCCGACCGCCGGGAGCTTCCCGCCCGGCAGGAACAGCTTCGCCGTGTCGGGGAAGTTGCGGAACCGGGCCTCGTTGGACGCGGTCTGCGAGCGGAACGTGTCATCGACGGTGAAGCCGTCGCTCGCCAGCTTCGTGGCCGGCTTCAGCACCGAGCCGAGGCCCCGGCTCCCCCACGCGTCGAGCGCCGACTGCCACGTGGCCGGCGTACCCGGCGTCCCCACACTCAGCCCGCTGGTGGCCGCGTCGTTGAAGGCGAGCGGTTTGCCGTTCTCCAGGAAGAGGTCGGAGCCGGCCGTCAGCGGCGCCGTCTCGCGGCCGTCGATCGTGTGCACCTTGCGGGACTTGGCGTCGTAGTAGACGAAGTAGCCGCCGCCACCGACCCCGGACGAGTACGGCTCGGTCACACCGAGGGCGGCCGCGGTGGCGACGGCGGCGTCCACCGCGTTGCCCCCGCGCCTGAGCACCTCGATGCCGGCCGCGGAGGCGTCCTTGTCGACGCTCGCCACCGCGCCGCCGGAGCCGACCGCGACCGGCTCCTTCACGGGCGTGGCCGATGTCACGTGCGTATCCGGAACGGACGAAGGCGGAGCCGCGGCACCAACCGCCACCATGCTGCCCAGCGCGGCGAAGACCGACAGATTCCGCACAACTGAACGTCTCATCAGTACCTCCGGTCAACAGGCGTCAGCGCAGCGTAACTTGATCGGACCGCGCCGTCAGGACCCCCTCGAACCCCGGTCGAACATCCCGCTAGAGTGCGCCCCCATGACTGAAGACGTGCGCAACATCGTCCTCGGCCTGATCGCGGCGGGCATCAGCGCCTCGCTGGGCTGGCTCGCCCGTACCTACCTGTGGCGGCGCAAGCTCCGCCGCAAGCAGGCCTTCTTCGGGCTGCCCGACAACTCCGAGTCGCTGCTCGTCGTGAACCGCGACGCGGGCGGCCCCGAGCTGACGGTGAAGCGCCACGACGTCTTCGCCCTCCTCGAACTCTCCGCGCTCATCAAGGACTGCAACGCGCACGCCCAGGTCGTCGCCCACGACACCACTCAGCAGGGCTTCGGGGAGCGTACGGAGTTCTGTGTCGGCGGCCCGGCCTCCAACAGACGCATGGCCGCGCACATGGTCAGCCTGCTGCCCGGCATCCGGGTCAACACCGACCCCGAGCCCGGCCCGGACCGCGGCGCCTTCCAGATCGGCTCCGAGCGCTACCGCCTGGAGCCCAGCAGAACCGAGTACGTACTCCTGGCCCGTCTGACCGCCGGTCCCGCCACACCCGAGGCGAGGCCGGTGTTCCTGTTCTGCGGGCAGCTGCCGATCACCAACCAGGCCGCCACGCGCTATCTCGCCCGCCACCACGAGCGGCTCGCCCGCAAGCACGCCAACAACTCCTTCGTCCTGCTCCTGAAGGTCGTGAACTCCGGGGCGTACGGGCCCGACGTCGTCGAGGTGGTCGCCGATGTCACCAAGGCGGCCGAGACCCCGCTGCCCGCCGCGCCGGCCAATGGCGGCGGCCGCGCCGCGCACCGCGCCAAATAGGCCGTGCCGAAGGGCGCCCAAAACCAAGGAGAGCGGCACCCACGTCGCGTACGAATGCGACAAGGGCCCGCTCATCCTCGGCAAGCAGGCGCGTCCCGACCGGCACGCTGCAGCTGACCTTCTCCCACACGAACACACGAACTTCGTGAAGCAGTGATCTCCGGCTGCCGCTGGGCGGGGACGAACCGTACTTTCCCTGGCTTCGGCTACTGCGTACCTGGCAGCAGCGTCCCTGGCTCGGCCGGGGCGACATCGGCCGCCTCCGTCTTGGGGTTGCGCCGCTGGCGCTTGGCCACCCACTGGGCGAACCAGGACAGCACCATGCACATCCCGATGTAGATAGGCGAGATCACCATCACCACAGGGATGAAGGGCAAATCGTAGTCGAGGTTGGAAGCGATCAGTTTTCCGGCGTGGAGGAACTCCTCGTAGGTGATGAGATACCCGAGCGACGTGTCCTTCAGCGCCACCACCAACTGGCTGATGATGGCGGGCAGCATGGCCCGCACCGCCTGAGGGACGAGCACATGCGTCATGACCTGCGTCTTGCGCATGCCCAGCGCGTACGCCGCCTCGCGCTGTCCGCGCTCCACCGCGTTGATGCCCGAACGGAACACCTCGGCGAGCACGGAGCCGTTGTAGAGCGTCAGACCGGCGACGAGCGCGGCCAGCGGCTCCATCTTCAGGGCCACGTAGATGAAGAAGATCATCACCAGGACCGGCATGGCGCGGAAGAACTCGACGAACAGCGTCGCGATCCAGCGCACCGGCTTGTGGTCCGAGAGCCGCCCCACGGCCAGGAGCGTGCCGAGCACGAGCGACAGGACGGCCGCCATGGCGAAGGCCTTGAGCGTGTTGCCGAGCCCGCGCAGGAGCAGTTCCTGGATGCCCGTGTACTCGAAGGGCATCCACTTCGTGTACGTGAACTGGTCGGTGTCGAAGAGCAGGTACAGGATCCAGCCGACCAGGGCGAGCACGATGAGCGTCGAGAGGGGCCCGTACAGCTTGTGCCGGCGTTCGGTCTTCGGGCCCGGAATGTCGTAGAGGGCGGTGGCGTCGTGCCGCAGGGCCTTCATCGGGCGAACCCCCAGCGCTTCTCGAGGAAGTTGAACAGGGCGCTGATGGCGAGCGTGATGATCAGGTATCCGATCGCGATCCAGACGAAGGTCCAGATGATGTTGTAGCCGAGCTCGCTGAGCGTCTTGTAGGTGCCGAGCAGCTCGACGACGCTGAAGGCGCCCGCGATCGCGGAGTTCTTGGCGAGCGCGATGAGCGTGGAGCCGATCGGCGGGATCACGGACCGGAAGGCCTGCGGCAGGATCACATGGGTCAGGGTCTGGCCGAACGTCATGCCGAGGCTGCGGGCGGCCTCGCCCTGCCCCTTGGGCACCGTGTTGATGCCGGAGCGCACTGCCTCGCAGATGAACGCGGAGGTGTAGCAGCCGAGCGCGAGGATCGCGAAGACGGTGAAGGGCAGGACCAGACCGAAGCGCGGCAGGCCGAGCAGCACCGCGAAGAACAGCAGCGTCAGCGGGGTGTTGCGCAGCACGGTGACCCACGCGGTGCCGAAGGCCCGGAAGGAGCCGACGGGCGCGACCCGGAACGAGGCCATGAGGAACCCGAGCACCAGCGCCAGGATCGACGCGAAGACGGTGAGCTCGACGGTGCCGAGGAAGCCTTTCCAGTACAGCGAAAGGTTGTCGGTCAGGACATTCATGGGACGCCTCCTCAGTTCGCCGGGTAGCGGTCGATGGCGGGCGGTTTCGGGGCCGGCTCACCGGACAGGCCGAGCGTCGCCCCGTACGCCTTCTTCCAGTCGCCGTTCTTCTGGCGGGCTTCGATGGCGTCGTTGATGGCGAACCGCAGCGCGTTGTCCTTCTTCGGGACCCCGATGCCGTACGGCTCCTCGGAGAACGGCTTGCCGACGAGCTTCATCTCCTCCGGCACCTTGGCCGCGTAGCCGAGCAGGATCGCGTCGTCGGTGGTGACCGCGTCGACCTGGTAGGTCAGCAGGTTGTCGACGCAGATCGAGTACGTGTCGTACGCGACGAGCTCGGCCTTCGGGTAGTCGGCCTTGATGCGCTGGTACGGCGTGGAACCTGCCGCCGAGCAGACGCGCTTGCCCGCGAGGTCGTCGGGACCCTTGATGTCCTTCTCGTCGGTGCGCACGAGCAGCGACTGCCCCGCCATGTAGTACGGGCCCGCGAAGCCGACGATCTTCTTGCGGAGATCATTGATGGTGTACGTGCCGACGTAGTAGTCGATCTGCCCGTTCTGCAGGGCCGTCTCGCGGTTCGCCGACGCGATGGTCTTGAAGCGGATCTTCTTCGGGTCGAGGCCGAGGGAGGCCGAGACCATCTTGGCGATCTCGATGTCGAAGCCCGTGTACGTGCCGTTCGCGGGGTTCTTCTCACCGAGGTAGGGCTGGTCCTCCTTGGCCCCGACGACGAAGTGGCCGCGCTTCTCCGCCTTCTTCCACGTCGGGGAGTCGGGCAGCGAGAACCCTTGCGCGATCTCGTACTTGGGGAGCTCCGCGGCCGACGGTCCCTTGACCGGCGGGGCGCCCTCCTTGCCGCAGGCGGTGGCGGCCAGGGCGGTCACCGCCAGGGCGGCGAGCAGCCGTAGCGACTTGGCGATCATGTGGTGCTGCGCTCCCCCGGTCAGTGCTTCAGGATCTTGGAGAGGAAGTCACGGGCGCGCTCGCTCTCCGGGTGGGTGAAGAACTCCTCGGGGTTGCGGTCCTCCACGATCTTCCCGTCCGCCATGAAGACGACGCGGTCGGCGGCGGTGCGCGCGAAGCCCATCTCGTGGGTGACGACGACCATCGTCATGCCCTCGTGCGCGAGTTGCTGCATGACCTCGAGCACCTCGTTGATCATCTCCGGGTCGAGTGCCGAGGTCGGCTCGTCGAAGAGGAGGGCCTTGGGGTCCATGGCGAGAGCGCGGGCGATGGCCACGCGCTGCTGCTGGCCGCCGGACATCTGCGCGGGGAACTTGTCGGCGTGGGCGGCGAGTCCGACCCGGTCGAGGAGTTCGCGGGAGCGCTTGTCGGCCTCGTCCTTCTTGCGCTTCCTGACCTTCAGCTGGGCCAGCGAGACGTTCTGGAGGACCGTCTTGTGCGCGAAGAGGTTGAACGACTGGAAGACCATGCCCACTTCGGCGCGCAGTTGTGCGAGCGCCTTCCCCTCCTCGGGGAGCGGCTGTCCGTCGAGTCGGATCGTTCCGGACTCGATGGTCTCCAGACGGTTGATCGTCCGGCAGAGCGTCGATTTGCCCGACCCCGAAGGGCCGATGACCACCACCACCTCCCCCTTGCCGACGGTGAGGTCGATGTCCTGGAGGACATGCAGCTCCCCGTAGTACTTGTTCACGTCTCGCAGCTCGATCAACGGATCGACGGCCATCGGCAGTCCCTGCCCACTTTCAGCTGTGTCGGTCCGCGCAAACTATCCACGCTTACATGGGACTTAACAGACGACACGCACTTATGGGCATTAACCGTATTTGAGGCTCAGCTACGCGGCGCTCCGTGCACGGTCTACGACTCGGCGGCCTCCGCGTAGAACTGGGAGAGCTCGGGCGCCCCACTCGCCGCCCACTCGTGCCCGGCCTCCACGACGTCGATCTCGCGGCCCGACTCGAGCCGCACCACCGGCTGCCCGTTGTCCCAGATCACCCACGTGGCGCCCGAGACGTGCCGCACCATGACCGAACCGAGATAGAGGCCCGCGTCGTTGCCCAGCCAGTGCAGCGTGTCCTCGTCCTCCCGCCAGCGCGGCACGAGTTGGTCGAGGGCCTCCAACGACCGCACCGATTCGTCCAGTTCGACCCCCGCGTCGTCGGCATGGGAGCGCAACAGCTCGCACTCGGAGAGGAGTTCGACAAGTCCGCTCTCACCCTCGTCACCTTCGTCGCCGGTCGGGAACACGGCGACGCCGTGCGCCGGACCGTGCTTCTTGCGCCAATTAGCCGCGAAAGGGATCTTCATATCGCCCAGATTGGCATCCGAGCACCTGCCCGCACCACAGGCGCGCGGAGGTGGCGCCGCGCGGAGTTCAGGAACCGGACACCGGCCTTTCTCCCCCGTTTACCTCGCGGCACATTGACGGGCCATCACCCCGTCCTTAGCTTCATGGCGCAACCACCACGGCGGACACACAAGCGGAGGGAGTCGGTCTTGCGCCGACGCATTTGGGGAGCCGCGTTCATACTGGCCGTCTGTGCGGGGGTCACCCCTGTCACCGCGGTCCACGCGGCACCCGCCAGACCCGGGCCGCTCCCCCTGGAGCGGCTCTTCGACAACCGGGCCGTCAGCGACGACACGCGGCCCGGCGAAGCGGACTTCGACGGCGCGGGCAGCTCCCTGTCCGCGCAGGACCTCACCGCGGCCGGCTGGACGCCCGGCCGCACCATGGACCTCGACCGGGCCCGGCTCACCTGGCCGCGGACCGCGGGGTCGGGACCCGACAACGTACGGGCGAACGGGCAGTCCGTACGGGTGAGCGGGCGCGGGGACGCGCTCGCCTTCCTGGTCGCCGGGACCGGCGGCGACGCGACCGGTTCCGGCACCGTGCGGTACGCGGACGGCTCCCGCTCGACGTACCGGCTCACCGCGCCGGACTGGCGCACCGGGCCGCTCGCCACGAAGTCGGTGGCGCTGCCGCACCGGAACACGCCGAACGCCCAACTCCCCGAGAAGACGCGGCTGTACGCGGTGACCGTGCCGGTGCGCAAGGGCCGGCAGATCTCCTCCGTCGACCTGCCGAGGGCGAGCGGCGGGACGCTGCACGTCTTCGGCATGTCCGTGCGCGCGGCGACGTCCGGCTGGACGGGCACCTGGTCGGCCTCGCCCGCCGGGTACACCGCGGTGGGGCCGTGGGCGGACCGCACCATCCGGCTCGTCGTGCACACGAGCACCGGCGGGCCGAAGGTCCGCATCCGCCTGGAGAACACCTTCGCCGCGACCCCGGTGCGGATCGGGAGCGCGTCGGTGGCGGTGCAGGGGGCGGGGGCCACGGCGCTCGGGAAGCCGGTGCCGCTGACGTTCCGCGACTCCTCCGGCACCCAACTCCCGGCAGGCGGGCAGGCGTTCAGCGACCCGGTGGACTTCGACGTGCCGGAGAACACCAACCTTCTCGTGAGCTTCCATCTGCCGGAACCCGTCACCGCGGCGCCCGTGCACAGCCAGGCCATCCAGCGCAGCTACGTGAGCACGACGGGCGATCACGCCACTGAGGCGGACGGCTCCTCGTACACCTCGACGATCTCGTACTGGCCGCTGCTCACCGGGGTCGACGTGGGCGGCGGCCCCGGTTCCGTCGTGCTGCTCGGCGACTCCATCACGGATGGCGTGAAGTCGACACTGGACGCGAACCACCGCTGGCCCAACGTGCTCGCCACGCGACTCCTCGCCCAGTCGAAGGTGCCGCACTACGGCGTCCTCAACGAGGGCATCTCCGCGAACCGGGTCGTCGCCGACCGCTACCCCGGCGACGGGCTCTCCACCGACACGGGCGGCGTCAGCGCGCTGCACCGGCTCGACCGCGACGTGTTCGCGCAGACCTCGGCGAGGACGGTCGTCGTCTTCCAGGGCGTGAACGACGTGCGCTGGGGCGCGAGCGCAGCGCAGGTCGAGGCGGGGCTGCGGGAGATCGTGGCGCGGGCGCACGCGCGGGGCCTCAAGGTGATCGGGGCGACCATCACGCCGTGCGAGGGCGAGGCCCTGTGCACACCGGCCGCCGACGAGCAGCGGGAGGCCATCAACTCCTTTGTCCGCAGCGCCGGTTCGGGCTTCGACGGCTTCCTCGACTTCGACGCCGTCCTCCGGGACCCGGCCCACCCGGCGCGGATGCTCCCCGCGTACGACAGCGGGGACCATCTGCACCCCGGTGACCCGGGTCTGAAGGCGCTGGCCGACTCGATCGACCTGAACGTGCTCAGGCCGTAGCGGTCAGGCCGTGGCCGCCGGCCTCCGGGCGATCAGGATTCCCTGCCTGCCCTGGGTCGCCCGCTCGTAGTCCTCGGGCTCGCGGATCAGCTTGGCCTCCACCGGGAGGCCGGACTGCTCCACGAGCCCGACGACGTGCTCCGGGTCCAGCCAGTAGACGTCCAGCGAGAGATCGTGGCCGTAGGCGTGGTCCAGGTGCCGCAGCAGGTCGCCCACCTTGAAGCCGAGCAGCAGGTAGCCTCCGGGGGCGAGGACGCGGTGGAACTCGGCGAACACCGTCGGCAGCAGCTCCGGCGGCGTGTGCACCGTCGAGTACCAGGCAACGACGCCGCCCAGCGAGCCGTCGGCCAGGTCCAGGCCGGTCATCGTGCCCTCCTCGAACCGCAGTCCGGGGTGAGCGCGACGGGCCTCCGCGACCGTCTTCGGCGAGAGGTCGATGCCGAACGCGGAGAGCCCGAGGGAGTTCAGATGGGCCGTCACATGTCCGGGCCCGCAGCCGAGGTCGGCCACGGGCCCGGCGTCCGCCCGCTTGACGCGCTCGGCGAAGACGCCGAACACCGCGTGCGCGTACAGGTCCTGCGGGAAGAGCGGGGGAACGATCTCGGCGTAGGCGCCGGCGGCGGTGTCATAGGCCAGTTGGGTCGAGTTCAGGTACGTCGTCAGATCCGTCACGGGCGCAGACGCTAGCGCCCGCCACTGACAATCGGGGTCGGTCTCAGACGTCGAGGTCCACCACGACCGGCGCGTGGTCGGAGGCGCCCTTGCCCTTGCGCTCCTCGCGGTCCACGTAGGCGTCGGAGACGGCCTTGGCGAACGGCTCGTTCCCGTAGACCAGGTCGATGCGCATGCCCTTGTTCTTCGGGAAGCCGAGCGCGCGGTAGTCCCAGTACGTGAAGGGGTGGTCGTACTTGAGAGGGCGCGGCATGACGTCGCTCAGGCCCGTCTCGCGCAGCGCCGTGAGCGCCGCCCGCTCGGCCGGGGTCACATGTGTCGCACCCTCGAAGAGGGAGATGTCCCACACGTCGTCGTCCGTCGGCGCCACGTTGTAGTCGCCCATCACCGCGAAGGGGCGCGAGCCCGCCGCGTCGCCCGCGACCGCCGCCTTCAGGGCCTCGAACCACTGGAGCTTGTACGCGTAGTGCGCGTGGTCCACCTCCCGCCCGTTCGGCACGTAGACCGACCAGACGCGGACCGGGCCGCAGGTCGCGGAGACCGCGCGGGGCTCCTCCACGCCGTCGTAGCCGGGGTCGCCGGGCACGCCCTTGACCACGTCCTCCAGGCCCACGCGGGAGAGCAGCGCCACCCCGTTCCACCTGCCGTTCGCGTTCACCGCCGACTCGTAGCCCAGCTCCCGCAGCTCGTCCGCGGGGAACTGCTCCGCCGAGCACTTGGTCTCCTGGATGCACAGCACGTCCGTGCCACTGCTCTCCAGCCAGGCAAGGAGGCGCGGCAGCCGCGCGGTGATCGAGTTCACGTTCCAGGTAGCAATGCGCATGTCCCACAACCTACCCGGCGGGTCCGACAGCGGCCGATCCCGTGCCGTGGCGTGACCTCGCACCCCTGCCACCACACCCGCGATCGACAGGCAATCTTGCAAGTTTTTCTGTTAGACAGTTAGCCTGCCGAACATGACGATCAACACCCCTCTCGACGAGCGCCCCGCCCTCGTCCTCATCGACCTCCAGAACGGCATCCTCGGCCTGCCGACCGTGCACCCCTCCGCCGACGTCCTCAAGAACGGGGTCAAGCTCGCCGAGGCCTTCCGCGCCAAGGGCCTGCCGGTCGTGCGCGTGAAGGTCGCCTGGTCGCAGGACGGCGGCGACCTCCCCACGGGCCGCGCCGCCGCGGGCGCCATGACGCAGGCGCCGCCGCCGGCGTTCTCCGAGTTCCCCGACGAGCTCGGCCCGCTCGGCGACGACATCGTCATCACCAAGCGGCACTGGGGCGCCTTCACCGGCACCGAGCTGGACCTCCAGCTGCGCCGCCGCGGCGTCACGCAGATCGTGCTCTGCGGCATCTCGACGTCCATCGGCGTCGAGTCCTCCGCCCGCTCCGCGTGGGAGCTGAGCTACAACCTGGTGCTGGTCGACGACGCGACGACCGACACGGACGCCGAGTCCCACGAGCACAGCTTCGGCAAGATCTTCCCGCGCATCGCGGAGATCGGCTCCACGGACGAGGTCATCGGACTGCTCGGCAGGTAACGCGGTTCAGACCTGCGCCGAGCCCCCAGGGGCCAGGCGCAGGTGCTCCGTGCCGCCGAGCCCGCCGATCTGGTTGTCGTAGATCGGCCGGGCGAGGTCCGTGAGCAGCGCGTCGTGGATGTCGTACGCGCGGCGCGGCTTGACCTCCCGTACGTAGTCGATCACTTCGGCGATCTTGTTCCAGGGCGCCATGACGGGCAGCATCAGCGTCTCGACCGGGTGGTCGGGGACGGTGAGGGCGTCGCCGGGGTGGAAGACCGTGCCGCCGTCGACGAGATAGCCGACGTTCGTGATGCGCGGGATGTCCGGGTGGATCACGGCGTGCAGCTCGCCGTGCGCCTGGACGTCGAAGCCCGCGGCCGTGAACGTGTCGCCGTGGCCCACCGTGTGGACGCGGCCGGGGAACGCGGCGGAGATCTGCTCCGCGACCGATTTCAGGGTCCAGATGTGCGCGCCGGGGTTGGCCTCCATCCCGGCGCGCAGCCGGTCCTCGTTGAAGTGGTCGGGGTGCTCGTGCGTCACGAGGATCGCGTCGGCGCCGACGGCCGCGTCCTCCTCGGAGAATCCGCCCGGGTCGATGACGAGCGTCTGCCCGTCCTTCTGGAGCCGGACGCAGGCGTGGGTCTTCTTCGTCAGCTTCATACGTTCCATCCTGCGCCCGCCCACGCCCCGTTTCACGCCCCGGGTCACTCCTGGGGCGTGGTCTCCTCGCGGATCACCTGCTGCGCCACCTTGAACGCCGCGTTCGCGGCCGGGACGCCGCAGTAGACGGCGGTCTGCAGCAGGATTTCCTTGATCTCCGCGGCGGTGAGGCCGTTGCGCAGCGCCGCGCGCGTGTGGAACACCAGCTCGTCGAGGTGGCCGCCCGCGACCAGGGTCGCCAGGGTCACCGAGGAGCGCGTGCGGCGGTCGAGCCCCGGACGGGACCAGATCTCGCCCCACGCGTAGCGGGTGAGGAACTCCTGGAAGTCACCGGAGAAGTCGTCCGCCGTGGACAGCGCCCGGTCCACATGGGCGTCGCCGAGGACCTCGCGGCGCGTCTTGAGGCCCGCGTCGTGCGGGTCGGGCCGGGTCGCGGCCTCCGGCTGCTGCGCGGCCGCGATCTCCGCGCGCGGCGGGGCCGACGGGGGCGGCGGCGCGAGGACCGGCTTGACCGGTGCGGCCTGGATGGCGGTCTGCCCGGTCTCGTGGACGGCGGGCCAGGCCGAGGTGAAGTGCCGTACGAGGAGGTCGGTGACGGCGGCCGGCTGTTCGACCGGGGCCAGGTGGGAGGCGCCGGGCACCACCGCGAGGCGGGCGTCCGGTATGCCGGCGACCAGCGTGCGGGCCTCGGCGGGCCCCGTGACCTGGTCCTCCGAGCCGACGAGGACGAGCGTCGGCACGCCGATGTCGGCAAGGTCCTCGCGGACGTCGAAGGCGGCGAGCGCCTCGCACGAGGCGATGTAGCAGCCCGGGTCCGTCGTGCGGACCATCTGCACCGCCCAGTCCGTGATCGCGGGCTGCGCGGAGGCGAAGCCGTGCGTGAACCAGCGCTCGGGCGCCGTACGGGCGATGGGGTCCAGACCGTTGCTGCGCACGATGACGCCGCGCTGGCGGAACTCGTCGGCGGTGCCGAACCGCGGTGAGGCCGCGATCAGGGCGAGCGACGCGACGCGCTCCGGGTGGCGCAGCGCGAGCTCCGCGCCGATCGCGCCGCCCAGCGAGCAGCCCGCGTAGCCGAAGCGCTGGATGCCCAGGTCGTCGAGCGTGGCGAGCAGCCGCTCCGCGAGCACCTCGACGGAGCCAGCCGGGTGCGCGGGGGAACCGCCGTGGCCGGGCAGGTCGAAGCGGAACACCCGCCAGTGCTGGGCCAGCTCGGGCACCTGGCGGTCCCACATGTGCCACGTCGTGCCGAGCGACGGGCCGAGGATGAGCACCGGGGCGGAGTCGTCGTCACGGCCGTCGAATCGGTACTGCAGGCGCGGGGTCTTCGTGTCACTCACACCCGCCACGCTAGCCAGTGCACCTGAGCGATCCAGTGGCGGGTCCCCACAATGGACGTGACGTGTTCACTCCGGGTTCGAGGTGTGGACCAGGAGTGGGGGCGCCGTGAAGAGCGGGCGCCCCGGGCTCCGGTCAGGGGTGCGCTCAGGGGTGCGTCATCGAGACCACGTACACCATGGGGTGGTCGGGGTTGGAGCGGTTCACCACGATCGTCTGGGTCGGCGACGGGTCCTCCTGGGAGTGGGTGAGGCCGTACCAGGGGCCGGGGCCCGTGAAGTCCCAGCCCGCGATCTTCCGGTCGCGCTCGCTGATCGCGATGTCGTCGGTCGCCAGGTCACCGACCGTGTAGCCGGCGTCGACGTTCTCCAGGAACTCGTCGAGGCCCTTGTTGCTGGTGAGGAACTGCGCGTACAGGCGGCTCACCTTGTAGTTGTTCGTCTCGTAGTAGGCGACGTTGCGCGAGTGCGACGGGATCGGGATCTGGTAGAGGCGGCGCTGCACCTTGGACGGCCAGCCGACGGTGAGCCCGGTGATCGAGTACTTCGCCTCCTTGTCCTTGCCGCTGTCCCGGCTCTGGCCCGCGGAGATCACCAGGTAGCCGGCGGGGATGCCGATGAGCAGCACGATGGTCAGGAGCGTGAGGACGCGGCGTCGGATCACATGGCCGCGCTCCTCGGCCGGTCGCGGCGCTTCGTCCGCGGTCGGGGGCTGGCGGGGCACGGTCATGGCTGGCTTCCCTGTCACTGTCTCGGGCGTCGTCCGCGGCGTCTGAGGCGTCTGAGGCGCTGGCACCGGGGCTAGCCCTGCTCCGCGCCGTCCACGGGCGAGCCGGTCGTGCTGCGCGTGCGGGTGTACCGCTCGTACCGCTCGTGGCGCTCCACGCGGCGGCGCTTGGCGCGGCGGAAGCGGCGGGCGACGAGCCGGGCCAGGTCCGCGGCGCCGACCATGCCGGCCTCGGGGCCGAGCTGGGCACGGGCGATACGGGCCTCGGGCCGGTAGCCACGGCCGGTGAGCTGCCGCTTGAAGGCGTCCCGCGCGGGGACGATCAGCAGGTCGTCCGCAGCGCTGACACCGCCGCCGATGACGAAGCACGACGGGTCGAGGGCCGCCGCGAGGTTCGCTATGCCGACGCCCAGCCACTGGCCGATGTCCTGCAGCAGCTCGACGCACATGGCGTCGCCCTCGCGGGCCAGCTGCGTGATGAGCGGCCCGGTGATGTCGGGGATGTGCCCCTGGACCCGCTCGATGATGTTGTACGCGACCGGGGAGTCGGCCGCGGCGAGCTCGCGGGCCTCGCGGACCAGGGCGTTGCCGGAGCTGTACTGCTCCCAGCAGCCGCGGTTGCCGCACGGGCAGCGGTGCCCGCCGGGGACGACCTGCATATGGCCGAACTCGCCGGCGACACCGAACTTGCCGCGCTTGACCTGCCCGTCCTCCAGGATCGCGCCGCCGATGCCCGTCCCGAGCGTGATCATGACCAGGTGGTCCTCGCCGCGCCCGGCGCCGAAGCGCCACTCCGCCCAGGCAGCGGTGTTGGCGTCGTTGTCGACGAGTACGGGGACCGCGAGGCGGCCCGCGAGCCGGTCGCGGAGGGGTTCGTTGCGCCACGACAGGTGGGGCGCGAACAGGACGCGGTTGCGGTCCGCGTCCACCCAGCCGGCCGCGCCGATGCCGACGGCGTGCACGTCGTGCCGGTCGGAGAGGTCGAGCACCAGCTCCGTGATCGTGTCCTCGACGACCTTGGGGCTCTTGGACTTGTCCGGGGTCTCCGTGCGGAGCGTCTCCAGGATGGTGCCGTCCGCGTCGACGACGCCGGCCATCACCTTCGTGCCGCCGATGTCGATGCCGACGGTGGGTACGCGCGGGGCCGTCGTGTGCGAGCGGCGCTCGCGGGTGCCGACCGTCCTGAGAACGGTAGCCCGTGCGCTGCCACGGTGTGCGAGGTCGCGGTAGGTGCTCATTGCGGCGATTCTGCCTCACGGAACGGCTCCGCCGCATACCGGGTTTTACGCCGCGTCGGAGTGGGCCGGAACGTCTGCCCCCAGCCACCCGGCGTTGACGCGCGCAGTTCCCCGCGCCCCTGAAAGGGGCGCGGGGAACTGCGCAAACGCAACCAACGGCGCGACGGGCAGCCGCCCGGGAAACCGGAAACGCACCCAGCGCGGGCGCGTCAAGGAGGCCCCTACTTCTCCGCCCCGTCAGCCGTATGCCCGCCCAAATGCGTCGGCACCGGCGCCCGCTCCAACTCGTGCTGCAGGTCGTCCAGCTCGCTGCCGCCCGCCATCTGCCGCGTCAGCTCGTCCAGCGTGATCTCGTCACGGGAGTGGCTGCCGAACATCCCGCCCCGCTTGAGCAGCACGAACCGGTCCCCCACGAGGTACGCGTGGTGCGGGTTGTGCGTGATCAGAACCACGCCGAGGCCCGCGTCACGTGCCGCCGCGACGTACTTCAGCACGACGCCGGACTGCTTGACGCCCAGCGCCGCCGTCGGCTCGTCGAGGACGAGGACCTTCGCGCCGAAGTAGACGGCGCGGGCGATGGCGACGCACTGCCGCTCACCGCCGGACAGCGTGCCGATCGGCTGGTCGACGTCGCGCAGGTCGATGCCCATGCGGGCCAGTTCCTCGTGCGTCGTCCGCCGCATGAGCTCGACGTCCAGGCGCTTGAAGGGGCCCTTCCCCTTCGTGGGCTCGGAGCCGAGGAAGAAGTTGCGCCACACCGGCATCAGCGGGACCACGGCGAGGTCCTGGTAGACCGTCGCGATGCCCCGGTTCAGGGCGTCGCGCGGGTTGCTGAGGCGGGTCTCCTCGCCCTCGATCGCGAACCGGCCGCCGTCGTGCTGGTGCAGACCCGCGATGATCTTGATGAGGGTCGACTTGCCGGCGCCGTTGTCGCCGAGGACGCAGGAGATCTCGCCCGCGTGCACGACGAGCGAGACGTCGTCGAGGGCGCGGATGTTGCCGTAGAACTTGCTGACGCCGTCCAGCTCGACGAGCGGCGCGGGCGCCGTGTCCTTGGTCGTCATCTGCTCGCCAGTCGTCATTTGCTCGCCTCCGCGCGCTTGCGGACCCACGCGTTGAGCAGGGTCGCGAGGAGCAGCATCGCCCCGAGGAAGAACTTGAACCAGTCCGAGTTCCACTCGGCGAACACGATGCCCTTGCTGGTCATGCCGAAGATCAGCGCGCCGATGGCCGCGCCGACCGCCGAGCCGTAGCCGCCGGTGATCAGACAGCCGCCGATGACGGCCGCGACGATGTAGATCAGCTCGTTGCCGACGCCCTCGCCGGACTGCACGACGTCGTAGGAGAAGAGCAGGTGCTGGCCGGAGATCCAGGCGCCGAACGCGACGCCCATGTAGAGGCCGATCTTCGTCTTGTTGACCGGGACGCCCACCGCGCGGGCCGAGTCGAGGTCACCGCCGACCGCGAAGATCCAGTTGCCGATGCGGGTACGGAGCAGGATCCAGGTGGCCACCAGGACGAGGGCGAGCCACCAGACGATCGTGATCTTGAAGTCGACGCCGCCGATGCTGAACGTGGAGGCGAAGACGGACTTGGCCGAATCAAAGCCCTCCATGTCCGCGATCGACTTCGTCGAGACGGTGCCGCTGATCAGCTTCGTGAAGCCCAGGTTCATGCCCGTCAGCATCAGAAACGTGCCGAGCGTGATGATGAAACTGGGGAGTTTGGTGCGGGTCAGCATGACGCCGTTGAAGACGCCGATGGCGAGCGTCACGAGGAGCGAGACGCCGACGCCCACCCAGGTGTTCGCCGTCATCTGGTAGCTGAACATCGACGAGATCAGCGCCGAGGACGTGACCATGACGCCCGCCGACAGGTCGAACTCGCCGCCGATCATCAGCAGCGCCACGGGCACGGCCATGATGCCGAGGGTCGAGGACGCGTACAGGACCGTCGCGAGGCTGGTCGGCCGCAGGAAGCTGTCCGCGAAGATCATGAAGAAGATGAAGACGGCGACGGCGCCGATGACCGAGCCCAGTTCGGGCCGGCCAAGCAGCTTCTTCCACGGAGAGGCCTTGACCAGCCGCTCGTCGGCCTTTTCCGTGCTTGTTGGAGTCGTCGTACTCATCGCGTCCCCCGCTTCGCGTACTCCTGAAGCTTGGCTGCCTGGTCCTTGGTGACGATCTCGGGGCCGGTCAGGACCGGCAGGCCGCCGCCGAGCACATTGGCGTTGTACCGGTAGAGCCACAGCAGGTCCACGGCCTCGTACCCCTGGAGGTAGGGCTGCTGGTCGACGGCGAAGCCGAGGTCGCCGTCCTTGAGTCCCTGGGCGACCTTGTCGTTCAGGTCGAAGGTGTCGACCTCGGCCTTGCTGCTCGCGTCCTCCTTGGCCTTCACCGCGGTGGCGGCGAACGGGGCGCCCAGCGTGACGACCGAGTCGATCGACGTGTCGGACTGCAGCTTGGCCTCGATGGAGGACTGCACGTCGGGCATGTTGGTGCCCTCGACGTACAGGTTCGTCATCTTGCCGTCGAAGGTCTTCTTGGCGCCCTCGCAGCGCTGCTCGTGACCGACGTTGCCCTGCTCGTGCAGGACGCACAGCGCCTTCTTCTTGCCGCGCTTGTTGAGCTCCTTGCCGACGGCCTCGCCCGCGATGGTCTCGTCCTGGCCGATGTGCGAGATCGCGCCGTACTTCTTGTAGATCTCGGAGCCCGAGTTCACGGTGATGACGGGGATGCCGGCCTTCTCGGCGCGGGCCAGGGCGGACTTCATCGCGTCCGGCTTGGCGAGCGTGACGATGATGCCGTCGACCTTCTTGTCGACGGCGGCGTCGACGAGCTGCGCCTGCTGCTGGGCCTCCTCGTTGTGCGAGTAGAGGAAGTTGATGTTGTCCTTGGTGGCCGCCTGCCTGGCACCGTTCTGGACGATGTCCCAGAAGGTGTCGCCATCGCCCGAATGGGTGATCATCGCGAAGGTCCAGCGGGGTGTGTCCACCGCCGCCCTGCCCTGCGCGGCCTGGGACTTCCTGGCGTCCTCCGCCCGCTTGCCGCCGGTGCTGCTGCACCCTGCGAGCGAGAGGCCGAGAGCCCCCGCAACCGCGATGCTCACCCAGGTCCGAAACCGTGCCACGAGGCCGTGCCCTTCTTGGTCTGCTGCGTCATCGACCGGGATCGGCGGACCGATCCCGGCGGACCGTGAACCGGTCCATAAGGACCCCATTCCGGTCCCAAACGCACAAGTATGGGTCACGGGGATCATGCATCCATTCACCGGGTACCGCGCGCGGTGTACTTCTCCAGTCGCGGCACGTCCTTCTCGGTGACGATCGCCGGGCCGGTGAAGACCGGCTCGCCGCCGCCGAGCACGTTCGCGTTGCTCTTGTAGAGCCACAGTTCGTCCACGGCCAGATAGCCCTGCAGATACGGCTGCTGGTCGACGGCGAAGGTGACCTCCTTCGCCTTCAGGCGGCGCACGACCTCGGCGTTCAGGTCGAACGTGGAGATCTCCGCCTTGCTGCCCGCGTCGTCCTTGGCCTTCACGGCGAGCGCCGCGATGGGGGCGCCGAGCGCGACGACCGCGTCGATGTCCTTGCCCGCCTGGAGCTTCGCCTCGATGGACGACTGGGCGGAGGGGGCGTTGGTGCCCTCCACGTTGAGGTTCTCGACGTCGCCCTTGAAGGTCTTGCGGACGCCGTCGCAGCGCTGCTCCAGGGAGACGTTGCCCTGCTCGTGGATGACGCACAGGACGTTCTTCTTGCCCTGCTTCGTCAGCTCGGTGCCGACCGCCTCGCCGGCCACGCCCTCCTCCTGGCCGATATGGCTGAGCGCGCCGTACTTCTCCGAGAACTGCGAGCCGGAGTTGATCGAGACGACCGGGATGCCCGCGGTCTTCGCCTTCGCCAGCACGGACTCCATCGCCTCCGGCTTGGCCAGCGTGACGACGATCCCGTCGACCTTCTTGTCGATCGCGGCCTGCACCAGCTCGGCCTGCCCCTTGGCCTCCTTGTCGTTGGAGTAGAGGAACTGGACGTTGTCCTTGTCGGCGGCCTGCTGGGCGCCCTTGCGGACGATGTCCCAGAAGGTGTCGCCCTCGCCGGAGTGCGTGACCATCGCGATCTTCATGCGGGGCGTGTTGACGGCCTTGCCGCCGCCCTTGCCGTCGGCCTCGTCCTCCGAGTCCTTGCCGCCCGAGCCACTGCATCCTGCGGTGAGCGCGAGCACGGCCACGACGACGACGCTGCCTGCGGCCGTGCGGGCTTTGCGGGTCCTGAGCATGGTGGAGCCACCTCTCCTCCGGCCGCCCGGTGCGGCTGGAGGTGTTTGTAGCCGGGTCCCACCGCAGCGTCAATGAATTTGTCAGAACATTCTGACGACCTACGCTCCGTCGGCCGGGCGCACAACTCTCAGGAACGTACGAGGAGTTGGAACTCGAAGGAGTAGCGCGAGGCCCGGTACGTGTGCGAGCCGAACTCGACCGGGCGGCCCGTGTCGTCGTACGTCGAGCGCTGCATGGTGAGCAGCGGCGCGCCCTCCTGCTCGCCGAGCCGCTCGGCCTCGACGGCGGTGGCGGCGCGGGCGCCGACGGACTGGCGGGCGCTGTGCAGGGTGATGCCGGCGGCCCGCATCAGGCGGTAGAGGCCGGTCGCCACGAGCCGCTCGTCGTCGAGCGCGAGCAGCCCCGTGGGCAGGTGGTTGCAGAGGTACGCGACCGGTTCGCCGTGCGCGAGCCGCAGCCGCTCGACGCGGTGCACCTCCTCGCCCTCCGCGACGCCGAGCGCCGCGGCCGCCTCGGCGGGGGCGGGCACGAGGGTGTTGGCGATGACCCGGGTCTCGGGGCGCTGGCCCGCCGCCTCCAGGTCGTCGTACAGGCTGGACAGTTCGAGGGGCCGCTTGACCTGGCTGTGCACGACCTGGGTGCCGACGCCGCGGCGGCGCACGAGCAGCCCCTTGTCGACGAGGGACTGGATGGCCTGGCGGACGGTGGGCCGGGACAGCCCGAGCCGGCCCGCCAGCTCGATCTCGTTGCCGAGCAGGCTGCCGGGGGTCAGGGCGCCGCGCTCGATCGCCGCCTCCAGCTGCTGGGACAGCTGGAAGTACAGCGGCACCGGGCTGCTGCGGTCGACGCTGAGACCGAGGTCGACGGTCGGGTCGGCTGGGGGTTTGGCCACGGGGCGAGGCTATCGGTGGGAGTTCTTGACGGGAAGTCCGGAGGTCCGGTTGTCAGGACAAGCGCTTCCAGCGAGCCTCCGGCGCGGACGGGTGTTTGTCAGGACAAACGATTGACACCCACCCGGGGGCGCGTCACCGTTGGGTGCCATGCGCATCGGACTCATCGGAACGGGCCGCATCGGCACCTTTCACGCGGGCGTACTGGAGCGATACCGGGAGGTCGGTTCGCTGGTCGTCACCGACGCGGAGCCCGCGCGGGCGATCGCGCTCGCCGACCGGATCGGGGCGACGGCCGCGCCGAGCGTCGACGAGATCTTCACGTGGGGCGTGGACGCGCTCGTGATCACCGCGGCGACCTCGGCACACGCGGAGCTGATCGGGCGGGCGGCGCGGGCCGGGCTCCCGGTCTTCTGCGAGAAGCCGATCGCCCTCGACCTGCCGGGCACGCTGGCCGCGCTCGCGGAGGTCGAGGAGGCGGGCACGGTGCTCCAACTCGGCTTCCAGCGCCGCTTCGACGCCGGGTACACGGCGGCGCGGACCGCCGTTCAGGAGGGGAAACTCGGCCGGGTGCACACGGTGCGAGCGCTGACCTCCGACCCGGCGCCGCCACCGGCCGCGTACCTCCCGCTCTCCGGCGGGCTCTACCGGGACTGCCTGATCCACGACTTCGACATGCTGCGGTGGGTGACAGGGCGCGAGGTCGTCGAGGTGTACGCGACCGGCTCCGACGCCGGACCCGCGATGTTCCGGGAGGCCGGGGACGTGGACACCGCGGCGGCGCTCCTGACCCTCGACGACGGCACCCTGGCCACCGCCACCTCGACGCGGTGCAACGGCGCCGGCTACGACGTGCGCATGGAGCTCTCCGGGGAGCGGGACACCCTCGTCGTCGGCCTCGACGACCGGACCCCGGTCGCCTCCACGGAACCGGAGGGCCCGCCGGCCGCCACGAAGCCGTGGCCCGGCTTCCTGGAACGCTTCGCCCCCGCGTACGAGGCCGAACTGAAGGCCTTCGTCGACGTCGTCCGCGGCGAACGCACCAACCCGTGCGACGGCCGCGAGGCCCTCCGGGCACTCCGCGTCGCGGAGGCGTGCGAGGTGTCGCGGGCGGAGCGGCGGGTGGTGCGGATGGAGGAGATCGCCGGGGGCTGATCTAGCCCCGCCGGCGTTTGGCGCGGGGTCCGGGGCGGAGCCCCGAGGCCGTTCACCAGCGGACCGGCAGGCTCCTCGTGCCCCTGATGAGCATGCCGGGCAGCCACCCGTCCGGTTCCTCGGTGAGGGTCAGGTCCGGGCAGCGTTCCAGGAGGCTGCGGATCGCGATACGACCTTCCAGGCGGGCAAGCGGAGCGCCCAGGCAGAAGTGGATGCCGTGGCCGAAGGCGACATGGCCGCGGGCGTCGCGGCGGATGTCGAAGCGGTCGGGGTCCGTGAAGCGGTGCGGGTCGTGGCTGGCCGTGGCGATGCCGATGAGGACCGGCGCGCCCGCCGGGATCACCGTGCCGTCGATGTCGACCGGCTCCGCCGCGAAACGGTGCGTGGCCGTCTCGACGGGGCCGTCGTAGCGCAGCATCTCCTCCACGGCGCCGTCGAGGAGCGTCATGTCGGCGCGCAGCGCCGCGAGTTGCTCCGGGTGCTGGAGCAGGGCGCGGACGCCGTTGCCGATCAGGTTGACCGTCGTTTCGTGGCCGGCGATGAGCAGGAGGAAGGACATGCCGCGCAGTTCGCTGGGCGAGAGGCGGTCGCCGTCCTCCGCCGTGGTCCGGATCAGCGCGCTGAGCAGGTCGTCCGCGGGGGCCGCGTCGCGTTTGGCCGCGATCAACTCGTCCAGGAACCCGACCAGTTCGACGTGCGACGCGTAGGCCTCCTCCTCGCTGGTCGGCGCCACGACCTGCGTCGACATGCGGCGGAACCGCTCGCGGTCGATGTCGGGGACGCCGAGGAGTTCGCAGATCACCGCGAACGGGAGGGGGAAGGCCAGGGAGCCGATCAGGTCGGCGCTGCCGCGCGGCACCATGTCGTCGAGCAGCTCGTCCGTGAGCTTCTGGATGCGCGGGGCGAGTGCCGCGACCCGGCGCGGGGTGAACTCCCGCGTGACCAAGGAACGCAGGCGGCCGTGCTCCGGCGGGTCCGCGAAGAGGAGGTGCAGGCCCATCATGTCGCCCTCACGGCCCCACGGTGGGGTCTTGACCAGGCGGGGGTCGGTGAACGCGGCGCGGGCGGCCTCGTGGCCGACGATCAGATAGAGGTCCTCGGTGGGGCCGGGGCCGGGCGTGCGGACGTGGTGGACGGGGCCGCGGGTGCGCAGCCGCTCGTAGACCGGGTATGGGTCGGCGTGGAATCGGGGCGCGCCCCCGGCCAGTTCTCCCAGGTCGACGATCTCACCGCTGTCGGTCATGTCGTGCCGCCTCCCGTTGCCCGGTTCTGGCCTTCATCGTGGTCAACTCCTGGCGTTCCCCGTGCGTTCCCGTGCTCCGAGGGGGCTGGAAATGCTCAATCGCCGGAGGGGCTTGGGTGGCCACCCGTCTCCAGGAATCTCGCCAGCGGCAGCGTCGCCGCGCCCACCGTCACCGCGTCGGGGCCCAAGCGACCCAGTTCCACCGTGGTTTGGGTGAAGGGGTGGTGCAGGGCGTAGGACGCGGCCGCGCGGCGTACGGGAGCGAGCAGGCGGGGGCCGAGCATGAGGCCCGCCCAGCCGCCCACGACGATCCGCTCCGGGTTGAACAGGTTGACCAGGTCGGCGATGCCCGCGCCGAGGAACTCCGCCGTCTCGTCCAACAGGCCTGCTGTGGAGGGGTCTTCGAGGAGTTCGTTCAGCGCGCCCTCCTCGTCCGTCGCGGTCCAGCTGCCGCCCGCCTCCCGCCAGCGCGCGAGCAGCGCCTCCGCCCCGACGTACGCCTCAAGGCAGCCGCGCGCGCCGCACCGGCAGACCCTGCCGCCGACCTGAAGCACGGTGTGGCCCCACTCCCCCGCGCTGCTCGACGCGCCCTGGTAGGGCACTCCGTCGGCGATGACGCAGGCGCCGACACCGGAGCCGATGAGCGCGATCACGGCGTTGCGGGCGCCGCGGCCCGCGCCGAACCACATCTCGGCGCGGCCGAGGGTCTTGGCTCCGTTGTCGAGGAACAGCGGGAGCTGCGGGGGAAGTTCGAGCGGGAGGCCGTCGGGGGCGCGGAGCATGGCCTCCAGGGGGACCGCGTCCCAGCCGATGGTCTGGCCGTGCACCACCGCGCCGCCCCCGCCCGAGGCGTCGACGATGCCGGGCACGCCGATGCCGACACCGAGGAGGGATTCGGGAGCCACCTCCGCGTCGGCGAGCACCCGCGTCAGACCAGCGGCGATGAGGCGTACGACGTCCTTGGCGTCGCACTGGCCCTCGCGCGTCGCCACGGGCAACGGCTCGTCCACGCGCGCGAGTTCACCGAGCGCGAGGTCGAACAGCTCCACGCGCACGCGGGTCTCCCCGACGTCCACGCCCACGAGATGGCCGCTGCGCGGGGCGACGCGCAGCAGGGTGCGGGGGCGGCCGCCGTCGGACTCGACCGAGCCCGCCTCCTCCAGGAGACCGTCGGCAACGAGCTCCGCCACCACATTGCTGATGGAGCCCGAACTGAGCGCCGTGAGCGGCCCCAACTCCTGCCTGCTGAGCGGCCCGTCGAAGTACAGCTTGCTCAGGACGACGGCGCGGTTGCCGCGCCGCAGATCACGTACCGTCCGCCGACGTGGTGCCGCCATCCCCACCCCTTCGAGCACTTGCCTCGTTGAACGCTGTGAATCTACCCCGAGGCACCGACACGGCTCAGTCGCCGTCGAGCAGCCCCGCGTCGTGGGCGAGCAGCGCGATCTGTACGCGGTTGTTGAGGCCGAGCCGGGCCATGATGCGGGAGACGTGGGTCTTGACCGTGGGGACGCTCATGTAGAGCGTCGCCGCGATCTCCGCGTTGGACCTGCCGCGGCCCACCTCGACGGCCACCTCCCGCTCACGCTCGGCCAGTTCGGCCATGCGCGTACGCGCGCGTGCCCGCCGCTCCAGGGCGGGGTCGTCGCCCGATACCTTGGAGATGAGCTGCCGGGTCACGGTCGGCGAGAGGACCGGGGTGCCGGCCGCCACCCGGCGCACCGACTCGACGATCTCGCCCGGCGCGGTGTCCTTGAGGACGAAACCGGCGGCGCCCGCGCGCAGCGCCCGCAGCACCTGCTCGTCCGCGTGGAACGTGGTCAGGACGATCACCTCGGGTGCGCCCTCGCGGGCCCGCAGTTCCTCCGTGGCGGACAGGCCGTCCAGGGTCGGCATGCGCAGGTCCATGAGGACGACGTCCGGGTGCAGCCGGGCCACCTGCGCGTCCACCTCACTGCCGTCGGCGGCCTCGCCGACGATCTCGATGTCCTCGGCGGCGCCGAACATGAAGGTGAGCCCGGCGCGCACGAGGGGGTCGTCGTCGACGATGAGCAGGCGGATCGCGGTCATGGGGCCCACCGTAGCGAGCAACGATCACCCGTGTTCGTACTCCGCCCGGTTCACCGCCCCCACGTTCATCGCGTGCTCGGCCAGTGCCACGAGGGCGTCCCGCGCCGACTCACGGCCCCGTGCGTCGCACAGCACCACGGGCACGTCCTCGTCGAGGTCGAGTGCGGTGCGGACCGTCGAGATCGGGTAGTGGCGGCTGCCGTCGAAGCAGTTGACGGCGATGAGGAAGGGCAGTCCCGCGCGTTCGAAGTAGTCGATCGCGGCGAAGCAGTCGGAGAGCCGCCGGGTGTCGGCGAGTACGACGGCGCCGAGCGCGCCCTCGGCCAGGTCGTCCCACAGGAACCAGAAGCGCTCCTGGCCCGGTGTGCCGAACAGGTAGACCACCACCTGTTCACTGATGGAGATCCGCCCGAAGTCCATCGCCACGGTGGTGCTCACCTTGGCGTCGACGCCCGTCGTGTCGTCCACGTGGGCGCCCGCGTCGGAGAGCAGTTCCTCGGTGCGCAGCGGCCTGATCTCGCTCACCGCGCCCACGAACGTCGTCTTGCCGACCCCGAAGCCGCCCGCCACCAGGATCTTCAACGGGACGGGCGGCAGCGGCGCGGGCGCGCCCGGCGGCGTGCCCGCCCGTTCGGCGGCGCGGCGGGCACCGGATCGGGGTGTGCCGCTCGTCGCGTCAGAGCGCACGGAGGCCATTGATCACCTCTCTGAGAAGGTGTTCGTCCGGCAGTTCGGCCGGGCGGACGGGACGGGTGATGCGGGCGATGCCGTCGTCGACCAGGTCCCCGAGAAGGACGCGGACGACCCCGGCGGGCAGGTCGAGGACGCCGGAGAGCTCCGCGACGGACTGGGCGTGGCGTCGGCACAGCGTGAGAATCCGGTGGTGCTCGGGGCCGAGGCCGAACTCGTCGGCCAGGTCGTCGGCCTCCCGCTCACCGAGCCCGCCGCCCCCTTCGACGCGCGGGTCGACCACGGTCACCATGGCGGCCAGGTCCAGCTTCTTGCGGTGCGCCGTGCGCGCGGTGCGCCCGCGGGTGAGCGTGTAGGCGCGGACGAGGGAGCTCGCATCGGTCTCGAACCCGGCCCCTGGTTCCCCGCCGCCGCTCATGACGAGGGGTCGGTCGCCTCGGCCCTCGGCTGCGTCACGAGATGCGCGCCGACGCGCTTGACCAGGAGGGTCATCTCGTACGCGACCCGGCCGATGTCCGCGTCACCGGCGGTCAGCACGGCGAGGCAGCTGCCCTCGCCCGCGGCCGCGACGAGCAGGAAGGCCTCGTCCAGTTCGACGATGGTCTGGCGGACCTCGCCCGCTGCGAACTGCTCCCCGACGCCGCGGGCCAGGCTGTGGAAGCCGGAGGAGACGGCGGCGAGATGCTCGCTGTCCTCGCGGCCGAGGTCCTGCGAGGCACCCTTGGCGAGTCCGTCGCGGGACAGGACGAGCGCCTTGCGGACGCTGCCGACGCGCGCGACGAGATCGTCGAGAAGCCAGTCGAGTTCGCCGCCGCGGACGGTGGCGTCCGGGGTGGCCGAGCGGGGTGAGGGTGACGGTGCGGACACGGTTGAGCTCCCCTTTGTTTCGGTGGTGCTTGGTGTGATGCGGTGCGGTGACGCGCCTTGTGGGCGGTGTGGGGACGCACCCTCGCGCCGGGCGACGCTGCCGCGTCGGAGTTCCGGTGTCGGTAGTCGTTGCGGTGTCGGTAGTCGATCCGGTGTCAGTCGTCGGTGCCGCGGGCCCGCTGCCAGCCCGACTGCATCGACTGCATGCGTTCGCGGACCTCGTCGGCGTCTCGTTCCGCGGGCCGCTGCGAGGCCGTGGCCGACTCGGCGGCGCGGCGCCGCAGTTGCGGGGCAAGGCTGGCCTGGCGGACCCGGCGCGGCAGGCCGTCGACGGTCTCGTCCGGGCTGATCAGGGGCGCGGGCGCGGCGCCCCGCGCGTGACCGCGCTCCGGCTGCGCGGAGGGGGTGTTGCGGCGCCCCGGCTGGTGCGGGATGCCGGCGCTGCCCAGCGGTACGCCCTGGGGCGCGGGCCGCGCGGCGCCGGTGCCGGCCGCCGCGGGGTCGTGGACCGTGGGCGGCGCCGTGGGTGGGGCGGGGATTTCGTACGCCGCGGGCGGCGCGGCGGGCGGTGCCGGGGCGAGCCGCCCCGCCGGGGCCGGCTCCCTGGCCGGCACCGCGAACACGTTGTCGAGGCCCCCGGGGCTCTCGCCCGCTCCCTCCTCGGGCACGGTGAGCACGGCCCTTGGAACGAGGACGACCGCGGTGGTCCCGCCGTACGGCGAGGCCCGCAGGGACACCGTGACGCCCTGGCGGTGGGCGAGCCGGGAGACGACGAGGAGGCCGAGGCGGTCGGTGCGCGCCGGGTCGATGTCCGCGGCGTCGGCGAGGCGTTGGTTGATCCGCTCGCGTTCGTCGGACGGGACGCCGAGTCCCCGGTCGTGGATCTCCAGGGTGAGCCCCTTCGCCGCCCCCTCGCAGGCCAGCTGCACGGTGGAGCCGGGCGGCGAGAAGATCGTGGCGTTCTCCAGGAGTTCGGCGATGAGGTGCGTCAGGTCGGCCACGGCCGGGCCCCGCACCCAGAACTCCGGCAGCCGGGGCACGTCGATCCGCTCGAAGTCCTCCACCTCGCCGATCGCGCCGCGGATCACCGAGAGCAGCGGCACGGGCCGGCCGCCGTGCCTCGGCGCGCCCGCGCCGGAGAGGATGACCAGGCCGTCGGCGTGCCGCCGCATGCGGGTGGTCATGTGGTCGAGGCGGAACAGGTCGGCCAGCTCGTCGTCGTTGTCGGTGCGGCGTTCCATGGTGTCGAGAAGCGTCAACTGACGATGCAGCAGCGCCTGGTGACGCCGCGCCAGATTCACGAACACCTCGGAGATGCCGCGCCGCAGGTCGGCCTGCACGACGGCGCCCCGCATCGCGGCCCGCTCCAGGGTCTGCAGCGCCTCGCCGACGTGGCCGATCTCGCTGCGCGGATGGTCGCGTCGCGGCGACTCGGCGTCGACGTCGACCTGCTGCCCCGCGCCGAGGCGGCGCACGACGTCGGGCAGCCGGACGTCCGCTGACTCCCGTGCCTGCGAACGGAGTTGGCCGAGCTGACGGATGATGCGTCGGGCCACCCGCACGGAGATGACCAGGGAGGCGATCACCGCGATGAGCCCGACGACGCCGGTGACGCCGGCGATCACCAGGGTGCGGACGGAGACGGGCTTGGCGCGGGCCACGAGGTCGTCGACGGACTTGAAGTTGAGGTCGGTGATCTTCTTGTCGAGTCCGGTCGCGGCGGCACTCAACTCACGTGCGGTGGTGGCGAGTTCCGGGTCGGCCTGGCCGCTCGGCCGCGGGGTCGCGGCTTGCAGCTTCCACTCGGCCGCGCGCAGCTCCCGCGTCGGCGGGCCGCTCCAGAAGCCCTTGAGCCGCTCGCGGTCCGCGTCCTCCAGCAGGCCGCCCGACGTCCGTATGCTCAACGCGCGCTGGGCGACGAGGCCCGCCACCTCGCGCTGGTCGGCCGCCGTGATCCCGCCGCCACCGGCGGCCCAGCCGAGCAGGGCGCCCTCCCGGAGCACCGCCTCACGGCTCTGCGTGATCACGGCGAGTCCGGCCAACTGGCCGCTGATCCCGCCGCCTTGGGAGATCGCCTTGGCGCCCTGCAGATAGAGCCGGTACCAGCCGTCCGCCTGGGCGTTGTACCGCCGGTACGCCTCGCGGCCGCCGATGGTGCCCGCCTCGACGGCGCGGCGCAGCGGCTTCAGCCCGGCGACCTGCTCCGCCTGGCCCGCCACGTCCCAGCCGTGGATCTTGCCGCGCAGCTCCGTGTCCTTCGCGAGCCGCGCCAGGTCGGCGACCTTGGCGTCGGTGGCGTCGGCCTTGCGTCGCAGCGTGTCGTGCGCCCGCGCGTCCTGCCGGTCCGCGAGGTAGTCGAGGGCGGCGGCGCGCTCGCTCTGCACCGTGCCCAGGGCGTCGACCACCACGGGGATGAAGTCGTCGAGCACGTCGGAGGCGTCGAGCACCTTCACCGCCTCGCTGCCGGTCACCGCCGTGGACGTACCCCACAGCGCGACCAGACTGACCAGGGGCAGCAGCACCAGGGCGACGATCTCCCTGCGGATGCCGCGCGCCCGCCCCTGCCTTCTCCTGCGATGTCCTCCGCCGTGCGGTCTTTCACCGTGCACAGCAGCCAACGGACGATCCCCCTGTGGTGACATACGTCGTCACTCCCGAACCCTCGGCACACCCCGGCACCCCTGTGGCGCCGCCCCGATGAGGCCCGGAGCCTACGCCGCGTGATTCCTTGGGTACAGGCCTCCGGCACCCCCAATTTCGTTACCGCTGGTATTGGATCTCCATTCGCGCCGCCCCGCCGTCATTCCGGCCACGGAAGCCAGGCCCGCACCGCGAAACCGCCGTCCGGTTCGGGGCCGTGGTCGAGTCGGCCGCCCGCGAGCGTGGCGCGTTCGGTGAGGCCGATCAGGCCCTGGCCCGAGCCGGGGACGTGCGGCACCTTGCCGGGCGGTGGTGGGTTGCGCACGGTGACCGTGAGGCCGTCCCCCGCGCCGCCCTCGACCGTGACCGCGACCTCGGCGCCAGGGGCGTGCTTACGGGCGTTAGTCAGGCCCTCCTGGGCGATGCGGTAGGCGGTGCGGCCGGTGGAGGCGGGCACGGCCTGCGCTTCGGGGACCCGGTTGTCGAGGTCTACCTTCATGCCGGCCTCGCGGGACTCGGCGACCAGGGCGTCGAGCGCGGCGAGGGTGGGCTGCGGCCGCCCCGACTCGTCGCCGTGGTCCGCCGCGCGCAGCACGCCGATGATCTCGCGCAGGTCCTGCAACGCCTCGTGCGCGCTCTCCCGGATCACGCCCGCGGCCCGGGCGATCTCGTCCTGGGGCGCGTCGGGGCGGAACTCCAGGGCGCCCGCGTGCACGCTCAGCAGGGTGAGGCGGTGGGCGAGCACGTCGTGCATCTCGCGCGCGATGTCCTCGCGGGCGAGCCGCTGCGCCTGCTCGGCGCGGAGCTGGGCCTCGGTCTCGGCGCGCCGCGCCCGGTCCCGCAGGGACATCAGGAGCTGGCGCCGGGAGCGGACGAACATGCCCCAGCCGACGACCGTGATCGTGATGATGACGGTGAACGAGACCGACAGCAGGTACGAGGACTCGGGGTCGGGCCGCAGCCAGAAGAACAGCGGGATGAGCGCGATGGAGATGCCCGCGACCCAGCCGACGAAGCGGAACGGGCGGTGCACGGCGAGCGTGAACACCGCGATCATGGACGCGCCACCCGCGGTGTTGGACAGGAAGCCGACCGGGATCATCGCCAGGGCGAGGCCCAGCGGCCAGCGTCTGCGCAGCCAGATCGCGGCGCAGGCGGCGGCGCCGAGCACCTGGTCGAGCAGGGCGACGGCGGGCGGGGTGTTCGGGTCGTCCCCGACCTGCTCGGCGAAGATCAGGCCGAGGAAGACGGCGACCCCGAAGCAGCTGAAGTCGACGATCCAGTCACGGGCGGTGCGCCGCCTGCGGCCCGGCTGCCCCTCGGGGTCCAGGTCGGGCTCGTCGGCGACGGCCGAGGGCAGCAGCCGTCGGCGCCATCGCTCGGCGGGCGTGTCCGCCGCCTGCGGGGTTCCGGTCTGCCGCACTGCTTCCATGGTCGACAAATCTACGCACCCCGGGCGGCCCGCACCGCCCCGAGCGCCGCTTCCGCGACCAAAGTCGTACCCCCGTCGACTTTGGTCGCGGCCGGCGCCCGCGCTCCGCTACCGGAGTCGGACGGGGCTCGCCCCGCGGCCGATGTGGGTGGGGGGTCCGCGGGGCGAGAGTCCTGTGCATGAACAAGAGGCAGTGGCTACAGATCATCGAGGTCATCGGCGGCCTCGCCCTGCTCCAGGGCGCGGTCGGCATCCTTCAGGAGTTCACCGGCCGGCTGGGCTGGGGACTGATCGGGCGGATCGGCTTCCTCGACGGCCACGAGGTGTACGGCAGCGTCGCGCTGATCGTGTTCGCGTTCGCCGTGTTCGCGGCCGTCGAGGCCCAGCGCAAGAACTGACTAGCAGGTGTAGTCGACCAGGTCGAAGGACGCGTAGTGGTCCGCCGTGTAGTAGTCCTCCTTGTCGGAGTCACCGGTGACGATGCGGCGGGCACCGCGGTCGTCCGAGCCCGGCGTGATCACCGTGTACTCGTGGTAGTAGCCGGACGACTGGTCGGGGAGGATGCCCTCCCGGTTCGAGAAGACCGTGCCGTCCTGCTCGTACGGGTACGGTCCGCCCTGCTCGATGAGGTCCAGGGTGTCGTGCGCCTCGGCGGGCAGCGCGGAGTAGCAGATGTCGCCGACATCGGCGGCCGAGACGGTGTGGGAGGCGACGGCCGGGGCCTGCGCGGCCGGTGCGGCGATCGCGGTGGAGCCGCCCACGCCGCCCAGGAGGAGGGCGGCGGCAACGGCGATGGCACTGATGAAGCGTGGGGGAGTCTTCATGCCCCACAGTGTGACGCGCGTAGAGGTGGGCATGTCAACACCAACTCACGGCTGTTTTCCGTTAGTTCACATGCGTCACATGCCGGGGGCCTAGCCCCGGGGCGCTCCGGTCCTCGATTCGGCGTGTCCCGACATCGACGTCCATTTGCCGCCAGTGCTCGCCTCCGTGGATCGCTGTACTTGAAGACACAACGTCCGCTCCCTACAGGAGGCGACATGAACGGCAAGGTGGCTCTGGTGACCGGCGGCTCGCGCGGAATCGGCGCGGCGACGGCGCTGCGGCTCGCCCGCGACGGCTTCGACGTGGCGCTCACCTACGTACAGGGCAAAGAGGCCGCCGACGAAGTGGTGCGGCAGGTCGAGGCGCTGGGGCGGCGGGGGCTCGCGGTGCGGGCCGACTCGGCGGACGCGGGCGAGGCGGCGGAGGCGGTGGAGCGGACCGTGGCGGGGCTCGGCCGGATCGACGTGCTGGTCAACAACGTCGGCGTGGGCGCGCTGGGACCGCTGGACGGCTTCTCTGTCGCGGACGTGGACCGGGCGCTCGACGTGAACGTGCGCGGCGTGTTCCTCACCTCGCAGGCCGCGGCGGCCCGACTGCCGGAGGGCGGCCGGATCGTCACCGTCGGCTCCTGCATGGCGCAGCACGTACCGGGCCCTGGTGGCACGCTCTACGCCACGAGCAAGGCGGCCCTGATCGGGCTGACGAAGGCGCTCGCCCGCGAGTTGGGCGGGCGCGGCATCACGGCGAACATCGTGCACCCGGGCCCGACGGACACCGACATGAACCCGGCCGACGGACCGTACGCGGAGGGCCAGGCCGCGGCGACGGCGCTCGGCCGCTACGGCACCGCGGACGAGGTGGCGTCGACGGTCGCGTATCTGGCGGGCGAGGGCGCGTCGTACGTGACGGGTGCGGAGTTCGCGGTGGACGGCGGGCACGCCGCCTGAGGCGAAAAGGAATGCGGGGCACACCGGTGCTGTCAGGCCGGTGTGCCCCGCAAGTCGAGCAGAGTAGCGGTTACGCGCCCAACTCCGCGTGGCGGGCCGCAAGTTGCGACTCGCCCTGGTCCGTCAGCGAACCGAACAGGCGCAGGCGCGAGATGCCGCCGTCCGGGTAGATGTCGATGCGCGCGTGCGTACCGACCGCCGGGGTGTCGAGCACGAAGCGGTGGTTCGTGTCGGGCTGGAGGCGGGTGCGGGGCAGGACCTCGACCCAGTCGCCGTCCTCGCCGTCCTTGACGGAGACCGTCGCCCAGCCGGCGCTGTTGCCCTTCAGGTACGCCGTGTCGATCTCGATGGCGCGGATCTGCGACTGGGCGACGAGCTGGTAGCGGATCCAGTCGTTGCCGGTGTCGCGGCGGCGCCGGGTCTCCCAGCCGTCGTCCATCTTGCGGGAGCGGCCCGGCTGGATGGTGTTCGAGGCCGGCGAGTAGAAGAGGTTCGAGGCGTCCTCGGCGCGGCCGCCGTTCTCCAGGGCGACGACGTCGAAGGTGCCGAGCGTGGCGAGCCACTTCGGGTCCGGCAGGACCTCTCCGTAGACGCGCAGGCGGGCGATGCCGCCGTCGGGGTGCTGGTTGACGCGCAGGTGCGTGAAGCGCTGCGGGGAGTCGACGACGAAGCCGTTCGCCGCGTGGCCGCCAACGGCCGTGCGGGGTACGAGAGTTGTCCACTTCACGTCGTCGGCGAGCAGCTCCTCGGGCGTGGGCGCGCCCTCGACGGACGTGCCCTCGACCGAGACGGCCTGCGGGTAGTTGCCGCGGAAGTGGGCGGTGTCGACGACGATGCCGCTGATCACGCCGGGGGCGCCGAGCCGGACGAGGGCCCAGTCGTGGTCCTCCTGCGTCGGCCACGGGTGGTCGGCGGAGGCGCCGCGGCGACGGCGGGTCTCCCAGCCGTCCATGATCTTGCCCTTGTGGCCGAAGTGCTCCGGGTCGAACTCGGCGCGCTCGGGCACGAGCAGGTTCTCGCGCTGCGCGAAGAACTCGTCGTTCGCGGCGATGACGCCGGCGCCGAGCTGGCGCGCGGCGAGGTTCGCGTCCTTCGTGAACGGGAAGTCCGCGGTGCGGTAGTCGGCGTACGGGTCGCCGCCGCCGTAGGGGCTGGCGTCGCCGGTGAAGTGGGGTATCGCGGAGGACCCGGAAGTCGCGGACATGGTGTTACTTGTTCCTTTCGAGCAGCTGCCCCTGCGGGGCGGTGAACTCGCCCTCGGCGACGATGCGTTCGCCGCGCAGCCAGGTCGACCTGACGACGCCGTGCAGCGTCTTGCCCGCGTACGCGGTGACGCGGTTGCGGTGCTGGAGGGCGGCGGGGTCGACGCTGAAGGTTTCCTCGGGCGCGAGGACGGCGAAGTCGGCGTCGCGGCCGGCCGCGATGGCGCCCTTGCGGTCGTCGAGGCCCACGAGCTTCGACGTGCGCTCGGACATCCAACGGACCACGTCCTCAAGGGAGTAGCCGCGGTCGCGGGCGGCGGTCCAGATGGCCGAGAGGCTCAGCTGGAGGCCGGAGATGCCGCCCCAGGCGGTGGCGAAGTCGTCGGTCTTCAGGTCGGCCGTGGACGGCGAGTGGTCGGTGACGATGCAGTCGATGGTGCCGTCGGCGAGCGCCTGCCACAGCAGGTCCTGGTTGGCGGCCTCGCGGATCGGCGGGCAGCACTTGAACTCGCTTGCCCCGTCCGGGACTTCCTCGGCGGTGAGCGTGAGGTAGTGCGGGCAGGTCTCGACGGTCAGCTCGACGCCCTCGGCCTTCGCGGCGGCGATCAGCGGCAGCGCGTCGGAGGAGGAGAGGTGCAGGATGTGGATGCGGGCGCCGATCCGCTTCGCGGTGTCGATGAGGCCCTTGATGGCGACATCCTCGGAGACCCGGGGGCGGGTGGCGAGGTAGTCGTCGTACTTCGGGCCGGAGTTGTGGGGCGCCACGTCCAGCTCGTGCGGGTCCTCGGCGTGCACGATGAGCAGGCCGCCGAAGCCGGCGATCTCGGCCATGGAGGCGGTGAGCCGGTCGGCGTCCAGGTGCGGGAACTCGTCGACGCCGGAGGGCGACAGGAAGCACTTGAAGCCGAAGACCCCGGCGTCGTGCAGCGGGCGCAGGTCCTTGACGTTGTCGGGCAGCGCGCCACCCCAGAAACCGACGTCGATGTGCGCCTTCGAGGCGGCGACGTCCTTCTTCGTACGAAGGTTGTCGACGGTCGTGGTCGGCGGCAGGGAGTTGAGCGGCATGTCGACGAGGGTCGTGATGCCACCGGCCGCGGCGGCGCGGGTGGCGGTCCAGAAGCCCTCCCACTCCGTGCGCCCCGGGTCGTTGACGTGCACGTGCGTGTCGACGATGCCGGGCAGCAGCGCGTCGTCGCCGAAGTCCTCGAGGCGGGCCCCGGCCGGGACCTCGGCGTCGTGCGCGAGCACCGCGACGATCTTCCCCTGGGCGACGGCGACCGAGGCGGGGCGCGTACCTTCGGGAGTGACGACGCGCGTCGAGCGCAGCACGAGTTCGATCTGGACTTCGGCGTCCGACACCTGGGCCTCCTCAAGCTTCAACGTTCTGTTGAAGGACTTTCACTCAGACTTCGGGAACCGTCAAGACCCACCGGGACCCACCCGATCTCTGGACGTTTCCACAAAGTGGAATTAAGATTCCGTCACGCAGAACGTAGCTACCCACGAACTTCTAGGTCAAGGGATCACTGGACAGGAAGCCGCCGGTAGGCTGCCCATCTGCCTGCCACCCGAAAGGAACGCGCTGTGCCGACGCCCGACGCCAGCACCACTGATGCCGCCAAGTCCGCACCCACCGGCGGTGTCCAGTCCCTCGAGCGCGCCTTCGATCTGCTCGAGCGGATGGCCGACGCCGGTGGTGAGGTCGGTCTGAGCGAGCTCTCCGCCAGCAGCGGGCTTCCGCTGCCGACGATCCACCGGCTGATGCGCACGCTGGTCGCCTGCGGCTACGTACGCCAGCAGCCCAACCGGCGTTACGCGCTCGGCCCGCGGCTCATCCGGCTCGGCGAGTCCGCGTCCCGACTGCTCGGCACGTGGGCGCGCCCGTACCTGGCGCGCCTCGTCGAGGAGACCGGCGAGACCGCGAACATGGCGCTCCTCGACGGCGACGAGGTCGTGTACGTCGCCCAGGTGCCGTCCAAGCACTCCATGCGGATGTTCACCGAGGTCGGGCGGCGGGTGCTGCCGCACTCCACCGGCGTGGGGAAGGCGCTGCTCGCGTACACGCCCGCGGACGAGGTGCGGGCGCTTCTTGGGCGGACCGGGATGCCGGCGGCCACGGAGAAGACGCTCACCACGCCCGAGGGTTTCCTCGACGCGCTCGAGGACGTGCGGCAGGCCGGGTATGCCGTCGATGACAACGAGCAGGAGATCGGGGTGCGGTGCCTTGCGGTGTCCGTGCCGGACTCGCCCACCGCGGCGGCGATCTCGATTTCGGGGCCGGCGGGGCGGGTGACGGAGGCGGCGACGGAGAAGATCGTGCCGGTCCTTCAGCAGGTGGCGCGGGAGTTGTCGGTGGCGTTGGCCAGTTCTGGTCAGAGTGGTTGACGACTCGGGGCGCTGCCCCGGGCCCCGCGCCTCAATCGCCGGCGGGGCTGAAAAGATCGGGGCTCTGCCCCGGACCCCGCTGCTCAATCGCCGCAGGGGCTGAAATTGCTCAACCGGCGCCGGAGCCTGAATTGCTCGATCGGCGCCGGAGCTTGATTGAGTCACCCTGCGCCGAGCCCGAGGGCTCGTGACGTGACAAGTGCGCCGTCGCGCATCTCGTGGACCTCGTCCGCCACCGTCAAGTGGGCCTTGTCGTGTGTGACCAGGACCGTGGCCGTCCCGCGTTCCCTCGTCAGATTGCGCAGCAGGTCCAGTACTGCCGCGCCGCGTTCGTGGTCGAGGGCGCTGGTTGGTTCGTCGACCAGGAGGACGCGGGGCTCGTTGATCAACGCCCGCGCGATGTTCACGCGCTGGCGCTGGCCGCCCGAGAGTTGGTGGGGGCGGCGGTGGGACTGGGCGGTGAGGCCGACCGACGCCAGCAACTCGCGTGCCCTGTCGCGGACTTCGCGCGGTTTGCGGCCCTCCAGGTGGGCCATCACCTGGAGTTGTTCAAGCGCGGTCAGCGACGGCAGCAGGTTCGGCTGCTGGAAGACGATGCCGATCGCGCGGCGGCGCAGCTCCGCGGCGTCGGAGCGGGACAGGCCCGTGGCCTCGGTCCCGTCGACGGTCACGCGGCCGCTGTCGGGGGTGACGAGCGTCGCCGCCACCGCCAGGAGGCTGGATTTGCCGGAACCAGAGGGGCCCACCACCGCCGTGAGGCCGCCGGCCGGGACCCGGAGGGCGACCCGGTCGAGGGCCGTGAGGCGGCCGTCCCCGTCGGCGTAGGTCAGGGTGATGTCGTCGAGCAGCAGGGTCATCGGGCGCTCCCGAGTGCGGTGAGGGGGTCGACGGCGGTGATCCGCCGGACGGAGAGGGCGGCGCCCGCGAGGCCGAGGACCGTCATGACGGCGGCCGGGCCGAGCGCGGTCAGCGGATCGAGGACGAAGGGCACGGTGTCCGGGACGAAGGCGCCGATGAGGGTGGCGAGGCCGGTGCCCACCGCCGTACCGGCCACCAGCATCAGGACTGCCTGGCCCAGTGCGTCCCGCAGCAGGTAGCGGGTCGAGGAGCCGAGGGCCTTCAGGACCGCGATGTCGGCGCTGCGCTGGATCGTCCACACCGTGAAGAACGCGCCGACGACGAGCGCCGAGATGACGAAGAGGAAGCCGCGCATCAGTTGCAGCGAGCCGTTCTCGGCCTGGTAGGACCCTATGGCGGAGAGCGCGCCGTCGATGGTGGTCGTGTCCGTGCCCGCGACCTTGTCGGCCGCTTGTAGGTCGGCGCCCGACCCGGTGCGCAGGGCGATCACCGTCGCGCGTTCGCCGTCCCCGCCCGTGGGCGTGATGTGCTGCCAGTCGTCGAGGTGCGTCCAGACGACCGGTGTGTGGCTGTACGAGGCGTCGCCGGAGATCGCCGCGACCGTGAGGCGGGTGTCGCCGAGGGTGAGCTTGTCGCCCGTGGCCGCCCCCAGTTCCTTCGCCGCCTTGGTGGAGAGGACCGCGGTGCCGGGCTCCGTCGCGTCGGGGGCGAGGCCGGAGTCCTCGCGCACGCCGAACGCGGAGACCGCCGCGGTCTGCCGGCCCGCCTCGGCGTTCACCGTGCCGATGCCGATGGGCTCCGCGCTCTCGACGCCCGGCCGCGCCGCGAGGTCGCGCCACTGCTCGGGGCGGACCGTGGACGCCGTGAACGACACCGACTGGCCGTCGGCGGGCCGGGCGAAGGCGAGGTGGTCGGCGGGCAGCCCGGTGAGCGCCGACGTGTTGTCCCGCGCGAGCCCCGCCGTCAGTCCCGACAGCAGTCCCACGAGCAGCGTGATCAGTACGATCACGGTTCCCATCAGGGCGAACCTGCCCCTGGCGAACCGTAGATCTCTCCATGCGACGAACATGCGGTCAAGACTGCGGCTCCGGGGCCCGCCCGGGCATCGCGCCACAGCACGCTTCACCCGAATCGAAGGAGGGACGCGCCTTTCAAACTTTCGGTTGACCGGTTCCGTGTCCCGGCTTCGTACGCTGGTGAGCGGTATGGATCCACGCACGCTCAACCCCGTCCTGCGCGCGCTGCGCCTCTGTCTGCATCTGCTGACGGCGGGCCTGCTCGCGCTCGTCGTCGTACGGGCCCTGACCGGCCGCTCCGCGGAGCCGGTCGCCGCGGTGGTGACGGTGGCCGGGGCGATGGGCCTCGTCTACGGAGTGGGCGCCGCGCTGCCCGTCGTACGGTCCACGCGGGCGGGCGCCGCGTGGTGGCTGGCCGTGCTCGGCGCCGTGTGGGCGCTGCTGCTCGTGCTCTCGCCGGACGGGCTGTGGCTGGCGTTCCCGCTGTACTTCCTGCTGCTGCATCTGCTGCCCGCGCGCTGGGGCGTCCCGGCGGTGGGCATCGCTGCGGGCGCGGCCATCTGCTCGTACGTCGGTCATGACGGGGCGGTGAATCCGGGGGCGTTCATAGGGCCGCTGCTCGGCGCGGCCGTCGCCGTGGCGACCGTGCTCGGCTACCAGGCGCTGTACCGGGAGAGCGAACGCAGGCAGCGGCTGATCGAGGAGCTGGTCGCGACGCGCGCCGAACTCGCGGCGGCGGAGCGCGCGGGCGGCACCCTCGCCGAACGCGAGCGGCTGGCCCGGGAGATCCACGACACGCTCGCGCAGGGGCTGTCCTCGATCCAGCTGCTGCTGGTCGCGGCCGGGCGCGAACTGCCCGCAGGCTCCCCCGCCGCCGGGCACGTCGAGCAGGCCAGGGCCACGGCGCAGGACAACCTCGCGGAGGCCCGCCGCTTCGTGCGCGCCCTGGCCCCGCCCGACCTGGACGTCGGCTCGCTGGCCGGGGCGCTGGACCGGCTGTGCGCCACGGCGCCCGGCCTCACCGCCCGCTTCTCGGTCAGCGGCACTCCGCTCGAACTCCCCACGCCGTACGAGGTGGCGCTGTTGCGCATCGCCCAGTCGGCGCTCGCCAACACCGTGCGGCACGCGCGGGCGGGCCGCGCGGAGATCACCCTCAGCTTCATGGAGACCTCGGTGGCCCTGGACGTGGTGGACGACGGCGCGGGCTTCGACCCCGAGCGGGCGCCGAGCGGCGGCGACGGCGGGTTCGGACTCGTCGCGATGCGCTCGCGGGTGAGCGAGCTCGGCGGCACGTTCACCGTCGAGTCGGAACCGGGCCGCGGCACGGCGGTCGCGGTGACGCTGCCGCTGCCCGCCGGGGGTGTGGCGTGACCATGCCGCTGCCGATGCCGATGCCGACCGGAGGTGCCGCATGATCCGGCTGCTGCTCGCCGACGACCACCCCGTCGTACGCGCCGGGCTGAGGGCCGTGCTCGACGCGGAGCCGGACTTCGCGATCGTCGCCGAGGCCGCGACGGCCGAACGGGCCGTGGAGCTGGCGGGTGACGTGGACGTCGTCCTCATGGACCTGCAGTTCGGCGCGGGGACGATGCACGGCGCCGAGGCCACCGCGCGGATCGCGGCTCTCGACGGCGGGCCGCGCGTCCTCGTCCTCACCACGTACGACACCGAGGCGGACATCCTCGCCGCGGTGGAGGCGGGGGCCTCCGGCTACCTGCTGAAGGACGCCCCGCCGGAGGAGCTCGCGGCGGCCGTGCGCACGGCGGCGTCCGGGCGCTCCGCACTCGCGCCCGCCGTCGCGGACCGGCTCATGGACCGGATGCGGGCTCCCGCCGAGGCGCTGAGCCGGCGCGAGCTGGAGGTGCTGCGGCACGTACGGGACGGCCTCTCCAACGCGGAGATCGCCCGCGAGCTGTTCCTGAGCCAGGCCACGGTCAAGTCCCACCTCGTGCACATCTACGCGAAGTTGGGCGTCGACTCGCGTACGTCGGCGGTGGCACGGGCGACGCGGGACGGGCTGCTGCGGCGGCGGTAGGCCTCCCCTTCAGCCCGTCACCTCGAAGTCCGCCGCCCGCACCCGTCGCAGCGCCCGCAGTTCCGCGCGCTGGAGCGGCCGTACCGGCACCGTGAGCACCGGGCACACCGCGTGCCGTCGTACGTGGCGGTGGGCGGCGCGGCGCAGGCTCCGTGGGCGTACGCCGACGACCAGCAGGTCGTCGGGGCGCGCCGCGAGTTCGACCAGGGCGGGGCCCGGGCGGGAGCGCACCACGCGGAGCGTCACGTCGAGGTCGGGCGGCAGTCCGCCGAGCGCTTCCCCGAACACCCCCGCCAGCCGGGCGCGGGCCTCCTTGTACCAGTGCCGGGCCCACGCCGCGTCCGGCCACCGCCGGTACATGGCCTCGCCCTCCGGCGGCTCCCACGCGAGCACCGCCACCAGGGGCCGGCCGGACCGCCGGGCCTCGGCGACCGCCGAGCGCAACGCGGCCAGGGCCTGTCCGGCGGATCGGGCTGGATCCGGGTGGCCGCAAGCCGATCAGTGCAGGCGAGCGGGGTCTGGTGCGTGCAGCTGCAAGGCGGAGGAGGGCGACAACGCGGAGCGTTGGCAACCGACGACAACGCCGCAGATGTGCGTGCCAGACCCCGCGACTCCAGCAGGATCCGCCGGACAGGCCCTGGGCTCGCCGGGGAACCGCTGATCCCGACCACCACGCGACCACCGACCCGCTCGCCGTCCATGACACTCCTCCTCGTACGCGCACCGCGGCCGCCTCCAGGCCACTCCGCACCGATCGAGCCCCACTCTGTACGCTGATTGGCCTGGACAGCAGGGCCAATCACGGAGTGGTGGCATGGGTGACAAGGCGGTGGTCCGCAGCGTGGACGATGGTGGGCGCGGGCTCGGCGGCAGGCGGCTCGGCGCGCTCGTGACCGGGGTGGCCGGGGAGCGCCCCGGCTACCGCGCGCTCGCGCAGGGCGTGCGGACGCTGCTGCTCGACGGGCGGATCGCGCTGCACACGCGGCTGCCCGCGGAGCGCGAGTTCGCGGCCTCGCTCGGGGTCAGCAGGGCCACCGTCACGGCCGCGTACGACCTGCTCCGCGAAAGCGGGTACGCGCGCAGCAGGCGCGGCGCCGGGACGTGGACCGAGCTGCCGGAGGGCGCGCGTCCGACCGTCGTGGCCACCCCCGCAGCGGGCGACGACGTGATCGATCTGGCGGTCGCCGCGCCCGGGTTCCTGGAGGACGAGCTGTCGGCCGCGTACGCCGCCGCGGCCCCGGACGTCGCCCGGCACGCGGTGACCAACGGCTACCACCCGTACGGCCTGCCGGAGCTGCGCGCCCAGATCGCCGAGCGGTACACGCGGCGCGGTCTTCCCACGCTGCCCGAGCAGATCCTGGTCACGACGGGCGCCCAGCAGGCCGTGTCGCTCACGCTCACGCTGCTCGGCAGGCCCGGCGACCGGATCGTGGTGGAGAACCCCTCGTACGCCAACGCCCTGTCGGTGATCCGGCAGTTGGGGCTGCGCACCGCGCCGGTTCCGGTCACCGAGGACGGCTGGGACGTGGAGCTGATCGGCGCGACGCTGCGACAGTCGGCGCCCCGGCTCGCCTACCTGATCCCCGACTTCCAGAACCCGACGGGCCGGCTCATGCCGAGCGAGCAGCGACGGCAGATCATCGCCGCGGCGCGGGCGACCGGCACCTGGCTGGTCATCGACGAGACGATCGCGGACATCGCGCTCGACGGGAGGAGCGAGCCGCCGTTCGCCTCGCTCGCCCCGTCCGGCGGGGGCGAACAGATCGTCACCGTCGGCTCGTTGAGCAAGGGGCACTGGAGCGGCCTGCGGGTCGGCTGGGTGCGCGCGGGCACCCGCCTGATCACCGAGCTGACGGCGCTGCGGGTCACCGCGGACATGTCGGGCTCGGTCCTCGACCAGCTGGTGGCCGGGCGGCTGCTCGACCGGGAGGACAGCATTCTGCGCGGCCGGATCCCGGTGCTGCGCGAGCGCCGCGACCGGCTCGCCGAGGCGCTCGGCCGCGAATTCCCGGACTGGCGCTGGGAGGTGCCGCCCGGCGGGCTCTCCCTCTGGGTGGACCTGGGGCGGCCGATCGCCTCCGCGCTCGGGCGGGCCGCGCTGCGCCACGGGGTGCGGATCGAGGGCGGGTCACGGTTCGGCGCGGACCCCGGCACGTTCGAGCACCGGCTGCGCGTCCCGTACGTCCAGCCGGTCGAGGTCGCCGAGGAGGCCGTGCGGCGGATCGCGGCGGCGCTCGACGGCGGGCTCGGCGGGGCGGGCGAGGAGCCGGGGCGGCCGCACTGGGTGGCGTAGCCCCGCCGCGGGGGACATCAGCCCTGCGAAGGCGGTCCTCCGAACAGCTCCACAGCGCCCCTGACCTGGGACAGCGCCGCCGACAGCGCGCTCACCGAGCCGATCGCCCCCGCCACAAGCAGCAACGAACGCCGCAGCCTTGGCACCTCCGGCCGGCCCCCACCGGCCATCGCGTCCAGCGCCGCGAGCTCGTCCTCCGCGATGCCCCGGTCGGGAAACTCGACCGGGTGCGCGGCGAGTTCACGACGTAACCGGGACACGGCGGTACGCAGCTCGTCCACCCGCGGGTCCACGTCGCTCCCGGCCACAAGCCTCTGCTCCACGCTCCGCAACACAGCTCTCCCCCTCGCACATCCTTGTGCGTGTGTTGTCCTTCTGCACCCCCGGTCGGAGCGTCGATCGGGCCTCCAACTCGGGTTTGTGGCGGCCCAGTTAACGCCACGCGAAAGCGTTTCGCCAGTCCGTTGCGCAAGGCAACTGTGAAAATCCGAACGACTTCGATCGCGTCTTGCGTGCGATATGCAGGGGGCATGACGACAAAGAGCACGGGCACGGTTGCCGGACTTCTGCTCGCCGCTGGTGGCGGCCGGCGGCTCGGTGGCCGGCCCAAGGCACTTCTCCAGCACCGCGGGCGCCCACTCGTGGAGCACGCGGTGCGGATCTTGCGCGCGGGGGGATGCGATCCCGTGCACGTGGTACTCGGCGCGACGGCCGGCGACGTACGGGAGCGGGCCGTGCTGGAGGGGTGCCAGGTGACAGAGAACCCGGACTGGGAGGACGGCATGGGGTCCTCGCTGCGGGCGGGGCTCGAAGCGCTCGCGGACACGGAGGCGGACGCCGCGCTCGTACTCCTGGTGGACCAGCCGGGGATCGGCGAGGCGGCGGTGGCGCGCGTGCGCGCGGCGTACGAGTCCCCCACCTCGCTCGCGGCGGCCGCGTACGGCGGGGAGCGCGGGCATCCCGTGCTGTTCGGCCGGGACCACTGGGCGGGCATCGCGGCGAGCGCGAGCGGGGACCGCGGGGCCCGCGCGTATCTCAAGGAGCACGCGGGGGCGGTGGAACTCGTGGAGTGCGGGGACATCGCGGAGGCGTACGACATCGACACGGAGGCGGACCTCGGGCACCTTGAGTAACGCTGTGTGGCACGGGGGGCCACGTTCTGTCGACTCTGAGAATCTCGACGTCAACAAACCATTGAACTTCCACAATGAGGAAACTAATATCCACTGTCGAGAAGGGCCGGTCCCCCAAAGCGGGGCCAGCAGCCATACCCAGGCGGCCCCGGCACCCAGTGCCGCAGGGGCCGTTCGCTCGCTGAAGGAAGTGACAGCCACATGTCCGCACCAGCGCCGTCCCCGCTGGCCATCGTCGACGCCGAGACCCTGCCCGGACAGGGCGAGGTGCTCACCGAAGCGGCCCTCGCCTTCGTGGCCGAGCTGCACCGCCTTTTCACGCCCCGGCGTGACGAGCTCCTCGCCCGTCGCACGGAGCGCCGCGCCGAGATCGCCCGCACCTCCACGCTCGACTTCCTCCCGGAGACCGCCGCCATCCGCGCGGACGACACCTGGAAGGTCGCCGAGGCCCCGGCCGCCCTGAACGACCGCCGCGTCGAGATCACCGGACCGACCGACCGCAAGATGACGATCAACGCGCTCAACTCCGGCGCGAAGATCTGGCTCGCCGACTTCGAGGACGCCTCCGCCCCGACGTGGGAGAACGTCATCGGCGGCCAGCTCAACCTCACCAACGCCTACAACCGCGCCATCGACTTCACGGACGAGCGCTCCGGCAAGTCGTACGCGCTGAAGCCCGCCGAGGAGCTCGCGACGGTCGTCATGCGCCCGCGCGGCTGGCACCTGAACGAGCGCCACCTCGTGGACGGGAACGGCAAGGCCGTCCCCGGCGCGCTCGTCGACTTCGGCCTCTACTTCTTCCACAACGCGAAGAAGCTGATCGAGCTCGGCAAGGGCCCGTACTTCTACCTCCCGAAGACGGAGTCGCACCTGGAGGCCCGCCTCTGGAACGAGATCTTCGTCTTCGCGCAGGACTACGTCGGCATCCCGCAGGGCACCGTGCGCGCCACCGTCCTGATCGAGACGATCACGGCCGCGTACGAGATGGAGGAGATCCTCTACGAGCTCCGCGACCACGCCTCCGGCCTGAACGCCGGGCGCTGGGACTACCTCTTCTCGATCGTCAAGAACTTCCGTGACGGCGGCTCGAAGTTCGTCCTGCCGGACCGCAACCTGGTGACGATGACCGCCCCGTTCATGCGGGCGTACACCGAACTCCTCGTGCGCACCTGCCACAAGCGCGGCGCGCACGCGATCGGCGGCATGGCGGCCTTCATCCCGTCCCGCAAGGACGCCGAGGTCAACAAGGTGGCCTTCGCGAAGGTCCGCGACGACAAGGACCGCGAGGCCGGTGACGGCTTCGACGGCTCCTGGGTCGCGCACCCGGACCTCGTCCCGATCGCCATGGAGTCCTTCGACAAGGTCCTCGGCGAGAAGCCGAACCAGAAGGACCGCCTGCGCGAGGACGTCTCGGTGGCCGCCGGCGACCTGATCGCCATCGACTCCCTCGACGCGAAGCCCACCTACGACGGTCTGGTCAACGCCGTCCAGGTCGGCATCCGTTACATCGAGGCGTGGCTGCGCGGCCTCGGCGCCGTCGCGATCTTCAACCTCATGGAGGACGCGGCGACGGCTGAGATCTCCCGCTCCCAGATCTGGCAGTGGATCAACGCGGGCGTCGTCCTCGACAACGGTGAGACCGTCACCGCCGAGCTGGCCCGCAAGGTCGCCTCGGAGGAGCTGGCGAACATCAAGGCCGAGGTCGGCGAGGAGGCCTTCGCGGCCGGCAAGTGGCAGCAGGCCCACGACCTGCTCCTCCAGGTCTCCCTGGACGCGGACTACGCGGACTTCCTGACGCTGCCGGCGTACGAGCAGCTCGGCTGACGTTTCGCGGTGTGTGTGGGGCCCGGCGCCGGGTAGGCGCCGGGCCCCTTCGCGTTCTCAGCCCAGGTCGTCGCTGTGGCCTGCCGCGAGGCGCGGCCAGTGCGGGATGGGCCGGCCGTCGGTGCGCAGCCGGATGTCCTCGGCCGGTTCGCCCTGGCCCTGCGGCCAGCCCTCCGGCGAGTCCTCCCACAGCTCCTGTCGGCCGTAGGGCGTGAGGTCCATCAGCCGGTAGCTGTTGTCCACCTGCTCCACGCCGCGCAGCGTGGTCCACCAGGTCTCGAAGACGCGGTCGCCGTCCCGCAGATAGCTCACCAGGTGCATCATGCCGACGTGCCGGCCGACCAGCAGCCGCTCCAGGGACGGGACCGCCGAGTACCAGGGCATGTCCCAGCCCATGAAGTCCCGGTAGCGCCTGCTCTCCTCGTACGGGCCCTGACAGAGGACCGCGTACGTGATGTCGCGCGAGTGCAGATACGACAGCTCCCTGACCTGGCTCGCGCACCAGGTGCAGCCCTCGCACTGCTCGGCGGCCGGGTGGCCGTCGTGCCACATGAAGTAGTACGCGAGGAGCTGTCGGCGGCCCTCGAAGGCGTCGAGCAGCGTGGTCGGCCCGTCGGGCCCGGTCAGTTCGAGGCCGCCGTCCACCTCGACCATGGGCAGCCGCCGACGGGCGGCGGCGATCGCGTCGCCCTCGCGGGTGTGGGCCTTCTCGCGCTCGCGCAGCTTGTCGATCTCGGCTTCGAAGGCGGCCCGGTCGGTCACCGGTGGCAGTGCCGGGGCGTGGTCGGTCACCGCCGGCAGTGCCGGGGCGTGGTCGGTCATGACTCCTTCTCCCCTCGTGCGTCCGGCCCTTCGGCCAGTTCCTTGATGCGCAGCAGGCGGTTCTCCCAGGAGCGGCCCATCCGGTCGAGTTCCCGGGCGAGCGCGCCGAGCCGGGCGCCGACGGCGATGTGGACCACCTCGCGGCCGCGCTGCTCGGACTCGACGAGCCCGACCTCGCGCAGCACCTCCAGGTGCTTGACGATCGCCTGCCGGCTCACCGGCAGCTCGCGGGCCAGCGCGGACGCCGACATCGGCCCCTGGCCGAGCCGGGTGAGGATCTCCCAGCGGGTCGCGTCGCCGAGCGCGGCACACATGGCGGGCGGCGCGGCACTCACGCCCGGGCCTCGACGAACGCCTTCGCCGCGGCGAGTTCGGTGAACCAGCCCTTGTCGTTGCCCTCGCGCTCCTTCAGCCATACGGCCGGGTCGTCGGCGAGACCGGAGAATCCGCTTTCGACGACGCGCAGCGTCACCCCGCCCTCCGCGCGTTCGTCGATCCAGAACTCGACGAGGGTCGAGCCCGTCGTCTCGCCGCGGTGCGGGGTGCCGATCCAGCGGAACGCGGCGTAGCGCGGCTTGTCGAGCTCGACGGCCTTGAACCGGAACTCGCCCAGTGAGGCGTGCCGCACGACGGCCACGTCCCCCTCGTACCGGATGTCGGGCTCGGCCTCGACGGCCCCGTCGTTGATGTACCAGCCGGGGCGTACGACGAGTTCCCAGACGCGCTCGGCGGGGGCGTCGATGTCGATCCGGCGGGCGATGCGGTCGAGCTCCGCGAGGTCGGCGGCGGTGTGGGTGGCGTGTGCGTCGGACATGGGGTCCTCCTAGCGACGTTGCCTGCAACTCAAGGGTTGCACTTGCCGAGCCGAGCTGCAACCCCTTGGTTGCAAGTGAGCCGCGTCGGGGACTGCCCCTTCACGGTTTCGCAGGAAGGGCGTCAGCCCACGTGGCGGGACCAGTCCTGTTCCGCAGGGGGCTTCCCGTGGAGGTCAGGGACGCGCTTCAGCCAGGCCGGACGGCCCTTTTGGGTGGCCGCCGCGCGCTTCGCGTCGGCCGCAGCCAACTCGTCGCGGGACGGGAAGTCCGTCGGCAGCCAGGAGGCGGAGGAGCGGGCGCGGGCCAGGAGGTAGGTGACGTAGGCGTCGCGTGCCTCGTCCGGTGTGGCGAAGTCCGTGAGCCAGGCGTCCGGGACGAGGGAGAGGATCTCGCGCAGCAGGTCCTCCGTGACCTTGGGTGCGAGTTCCGCGTCGGCCGCGCGCGTGTCGGGGCCGTAGCCACCGAGCGCGTGGTGCTTGAAGTCGTACGCCTTCGCCGGGTCCGCGCCGTCCCAGCGGTGGTGGAAGACGAGCGCCGCGCCGTGGTCGATGAGCCACAGCTTCGGCTCGGCGATGCCGAGGGCGGGCCAGACCATGAGGTTCGAACTGTGCACCGTACGGTCCACGTTGACCGTCAGCGCGTCGAGCCAGACGATGCGGCCCGCCTCCAGCGGGTCGACGGGAAACGTCTCCGCGATCTCCGGCGTGAAGTCCACCGCGCCCGGCAGGAAGTCCATGCCGAGGTTGAGACCCTCGCTCGCCTCAAGCAGCTCCTTGACCTCCTGGTGCGGCTCGTCCGCGCCGAGCGCCGGGTCGAAGTGCGCGAGCACCAACTCCGGGAAGCGCAGCCCGAACGCGCGCGCCAGCTCGCCCACGACGATCTCCGCGACGAGCGCCTTCACGCCCTGCGCGGACCCGGTGAACTTGAGCACGTACGTGCCCAGGTCGTCCGCCTCGACGACACCGGGTACGGAACCCCCGGTGCGCAGCGGGTTCACGTATCGGGTCGCGGTGATCTCTCGGAGCCTGGGCACCAGCTCAGGCTAATACGCAGCGGTCGGGACCTCTCACGCGTCCCGGCGCAGCACCTGTTCGAGGAGTGAGATCAGCGTCTCCTTGCCGGACTCCCGGTCACGGGCGTCGCACAGCAGCACCGTGGTGTCCGGGCCCAGGTCGAGCGCGCGGGCGACCGCTTCCGAGGAGTGGGAACGTACGCCGTCGAAGCAGTTCACCGCAACGATGAACGGGATGCCGCGGCTCTCGAAGTAGTCGACCGCCGGGAAGCAGTCGGCGAGCCGGCGGGTGTCCGCGAGGACGACCGCGCCGAGGCACCCCGTCGCCAGCTCGTCCCACAGGAACCAGAACCGGTCCTGGCCCGGCGTGCCGAACAGATACAGCGCGAGGTTCTCGCGCAGCGTGATGCGGCCGAAGTCCATGGCCACGGTCGTCGTCGACTTGGTGGTGACGCCGTCGAGGTGGTCCACGCCGCGCGAGGCGACCGTGAGCTGCTCCTCGGTGCGCAGCGGGCGGATCTCGCTGACCGACTCCACCATCGTGGTCTTGCCGACACCGAAGCCGCCCGCGATCAGCACCTTCAGGGCCGTGAAGTCGGCGCGGGCGGGTGTGGTCATCGGGTCAGAGTGCGCGAAGGCCATTGATCACTTCTCGGAGGAGATGGGCGTCGGGACGGGCGTAGCCGGCGGGTTCACCCGTAGCGGGGTCGGCGGCCGGGGTCTGTGGCGGCGCGACGGTGACGAGGGATTTCGCCGACAGGTCGCCGAGCAGGACGCGGACGACGCCCAGCGGGAGGCCGGAGTCGGAGGCCAGGTCGGCGAGGGGGCGCGGGCCCCGCAGGCACAGGGCGAGCAGCTCGCGCTGTTCGGGTGGCAGCGGACCGTTCGGCCTGGTGTGGGTGGGGCGGACGATGGCCATGAGGTCCATGCGTTCCGCTCCGTTGCCGGTGCGGGCGCGGCCCGAGGTCATGGCGTAGAGCCGGACCAGGGGCCCCGCGTCCTCGTCGTAGCGGTCGGACCAGGCGTCGTCCGTGCGGTCGGGGGGTTGCGGTGTCACGGGGTATCGCCGTCCGAGCGGGTGGGTACGCCGAGGTGTTCGCGCACGCGGTCCACGAGCAGCGCCATCTCGTACGCGACGAGGCCGATGTCGGCGTGTCCGTCGGTGAACACGGCGAGGCAGGAGCCCTCGCCCGCGGCGACCACGAACAGGAAGCCGCCCTCGAGTTCGACCATCGTCTGGACGACGCCGCCCGCGTCGAAGTGGCGGCCCGCGCCCTTGGCGAGGGAGTGGAAGCCGGAGGCGATCGCGCAGAAGCGTTCGGACTCGTCGCGGCCGAGGCCGGTGGAGGCGCCGACGCAGAGGCCGTCGCCGGAGAGCATGACCGCGTGGTGGACCTCGGAGACGCGGGCGGCCAGCTCGTCGAGGAGCCAGTCGATTCCCATGGCGCCGCCGGTGTCCCCGAGGCCGGTGACGTTGTACGTCGGGGTCATCGGTGTCCTCCGTCGTTGGGGGCGGCGGGGCCGCTTTCTTCGCGGGCGGCGCGGGCGCGTCTGCGGCCCGAGCTCAGTGACGTCATGGTGGCGCGGGCGGCCTCCGGCGAACGGGTGGTCCCGTCGCCCTGCGCGGGCGCGGCGTCCCGCAGGTCGGGGCTGATGTTGGCCTGCCGCACGCGCCGCGGAAGCCCGTCCGGGCCGGGGTCCTGGGTGTGCTCGTGCTGCACCGGGGTCTCGGCCGTGCCGGGGTCGGCGTCCTGGCTGTGGGTGCGCTGCGCCGGGGTCTCCGCCGTGCCGGGGTCGACGCCTTCCGTGAGGGGCGCGCCGCGCCGGGGTGCCGCCTTGCCCACCCTGCCGCCCAAGGCGGCAGATTGCCCAAGGCGGGACGGCACATCCAGCCCCGCCGGCGTTTGAGGCGCGGGGTCAGGGGCGGAGCCCCGAGGCGTAGGACCGTCGGCCGACACCGGCACTTCAAGCCCCTCCGTTTGCCGACGGCGGGTGGGCAACTCAGACTCCACCGCCTGCTCCCGGCGGGTGGGCACATCAAACGCCTCCGCTTGGCCGCGGCGGGTGGGCAAATCAAGCCCCGCCGGCGATTGAGGCGCGGGGGCCGGGGCGGAGCCCCGAGGCGTAGGGCGGTCGGCCGGAATCTGCATTTCCAGCCCGTCGGCGGGTGCCTGCATTTCCAGCCCCGCCGGCGTTTGAGGCGCGGGGTCCGGGGCGGAGACCCGGGGCGGGGGGCGGTCGGCGTTCACCTGTCGGAGGGGCGACTCCAGAAGGTTCTGCGGGATGAAGACGACCGCGGTGATGCCCCCGTAGATGGAGCGCCGAAGCGTGACGTCCAGGTGCTGCCGCTCCGAGAGCCGGTTGACCACGAAGAGACCCAGCTTGCGGGAATCGAGCAGGTCGATGTCGCTGGCGTTGATGCGCGCGTTGGCATCGGCGAGGGCCTCGTCGCTCATACCGAGGCCCCGGTCCTCGATCTCCAGACAGGCGCCCGCGCCGACCGGCTCACCGCGCACCACCACGGGAGTGTGCGGCGGCGAGAACGACGACGCGTTCTCGGCGAGTTCGGCGACGAGATGGACCACGTCGGCGACGGCCGAGCCCGCGAGGAGAAGGTCGGGGATGTCCTGGAGCTGGACCCGGTCGAAGTCGGGCGTCTCCGCGAGCCCCGCCCGGATCGCGTCGATCAGCGGCACCGGATTGCGCCAGGCACGCCCCGGAGCCGACCCGGAGAGGATGAGGAGCGACTCGGCGTGCCGCCGCATGCGCGTCGTCAAGTGGTCGATGCGGAACAGGTCCTCGAGGTCCGTGGGGTCCTCCGTACGACGCTCCATCGCGTCGAGGAGGTCGAGCTGACGGTGCAGCAGCACCTGGCTGCGCCGAGCCAGCGACACGTACACACCGGAGACACCCGTGAGGACCGCCGCCCGGTCCGCGACCGCCCGCAGCGCCGCACGCTGCACGGTGGTGAGCGCCGCGCCGACCTGCCCGACCTCGTCGCTGTGCGGCGTCTCGTCGAGCGGCGCCTCCTTGTCGAGGTCGACGTCCTCGCCGTTGTGGATGCGCCGCATGGAGGCGGGCAGCCGCGTCGCCGCCATGTCGAGCGCCGCGTCCCGCAGCCCAGTGAGGTCGGCGACGAGGCCGCGCCCGATCCGTACGGAGAGCAGCAGCGACACGATCACACCGAGCAGACCGAGGAGCACGGCGATGCCCGAACTTCCCAGGGAGGAAAGGGAGTACGGCTCGGCGCCCGCGGCCTCGTCGATCGCACGCGACTCGGCCTTGTCCAGGGCGGTCAGGGTCGACCGCGCGTCCGACTGCCAGCGCCCGGCGGGCACCGCGTCGGCGGCGTTCCGTGCGCCCGCGGCGAGGACCATGTCCTGCACGTGGCTCAGGTCCTTGGCGCCCGCGGTGCCGAGCGCGGCACGGAACGCGGTGGCGTCACGGCCCGACAGCTCGGGCAGCGCGGCCTCGGTGAGGCTGCGCTGCACCGCCACGTCACCCACGAAGTCGCGGTACTGGCCGGCCGCCATCGCCCCGTCGGCCGCGTGCGCGGCACCGAGCAGCGCGTCCTGGCGGCTCAACGCATCGCGGGCGCGGGCGAGTTGGAGCAGCGTACGGGCGGTGTCGCCGTCGGCCGCGGCGAGTCCGGCCCGTACGGACAGGGCCCGCTGGACCGCGGTGTCGTATCCGCCGATGGCCTCCGTGCCGCCCGGCGCCCCGGCCTTCTGGCGCGGCCCGGACAGCGAGTCGGCGCTGAACTTCAGCTTCTGGATGCGGTCGGGCAGCGACGCGTCGAGGTCGGCGAGGTCGGTGCTGATCGAGCGCAGGCCGGCGTTGAGGGCGTCAACGACCTTGTCCGTACGGGCTGTTGAGCCGGTGAACTCCTGCCGCGTGGCGGCGTCGTGGGCGGCGCGGTACTTCATCGCGGCCGCGCGCTCGTCCTGCACGGCGACGGTGAACCGTGAAATCGGCGTGACGAGCGCCGAGTTCACCTCTTTCAGCTGTTCCTTGTCGGATATCTGGGACGCCGTGGTCACCGCGGCGTGGCCCCACAGCGCCATCACGGAGACGACGGGGACCGTGAGCAGGGTGACGACCTTGGCTCTGATCGATTTGGAGCGCAGCCGTTCGGGCAGCGGAAAGCGCGCGGGCATGGGGGGACAGCTCCTCGGCCGGACCTGAGTGGTGGTGTGGGGGTGGGAACGCGCCTACATGGCGGGCGCGCCTACGTGGCGGGCACGCCTATGTGGCGGGCAGTTCGACCTCGTGCAGCGGGCGGGCCGCGGCCTCGCTCCGCGCGCGCTCGTCGGCCGTCGGCGACAGGGCGACGAAGGCGCAGGTGAGGAAGAGGAACGAGCCGAGCACGACGGCCAGCGGCAGGATGAACGCGGTCGCGGTGGCGCCGGGCAGCGGCGCGGTTCCCGCGTGCACGCTGACCTTCACGGCGGCCATTCCGGTGTAGTGCATGCTGCTCACCGCGAGGCCCATCACAAGGGCGGCGACGGCGGCGACCACGGGCCCGCGCACGGACAGCGCGGCCCACAGCGCGGCGGACGCGGCGACGACGGCGATCACCACGGAGACGGCCACGAGCACCGGGTCGTAGGACAGGGACCCGTTGAGCCGCACCGCCGACATGCCGATGTAGTGCATCGCGGCGACACCGAGTCCGGTGCCGAGTCCGCCAAGCACGACGGAGAGGGCCCGCGACCTGCCGTACCCGGCGACGAACATGCCCGCGCCGACCACCAGGATCGCCACGAGAAGGCTCAGCAGGGTGAGGGGGATGTCGTAGCGGATCGCGGTGCCGTCGACGGCGTAGCCGAGCATCGCGATGAAGTGCATCGTCCAGATCCCGGCGCCGATCGCGACGGACGCGGTCAGCAGCCAGTTCCGCTTGGACCGCTGTCCGGCGGCCTGGGCGCGCGCCGTGCAGCGCAGGCCGAGCGCGGATCCCACGACCGCCATCACGTAGGACAGGACCGGAGTGATCCAGCCTCCTGCCATGTGGTGCATGTGCCCCATATTCGCTACGGGTCCCTCTCACTCTTCACATCGGCCCCCCGGTCGACCGGGACGCTAACACGCATGTCACGGCTTGATCGGAGCGGTAAATGGCCTGAAAGAGAGGGGTTACTGATTGGTAGAGCCCGAGTTCATGGGCTCTTCACAAAGTGGCGCTTCCTGTGACCGCGGATGATGTTGCGACTCTTGTCACGCCGCGCCTCGGGACGGTCCGGACATTGCCGCCGTTCCTCGCGGGACGCCTATGAGGAGAGGTTTCAGGAGGTGCCGTCCCCCACGGCGGGGGGGCAGCTCAGGACGCGCCGCCGCGCAGCGCCTTCGCCAGCGCGCCCTCGCCCACCACGGCGACACGCCCGCCGCGCACCGCCTCGACCAGACCGACCGCGCCGCGTGCGACCTCGCCGCACACCTCGGCCTCCAGGGTCAGCCGCGCGTCCGGCTCCCCGTCCGGGTACGCCCCGTCCCCGTACACGGGCTCCCCGCCCAGCCGGACATGGAACACACCCTCGTCGACCCGGACCTCCACCGCGCCCGGCTCCCCCAGCGCCTCCAACTGCCGGGACAACGGCAGTGCCAGCCAGTGCGCCCGCACCGCGTCGGTGGGCCGCCGCTCGGCGAGAGCCGGCGCACCCCACTCCCCCAGCGCCTGGAGCACGGGCAGCAACTGCCCCCCACGCTCGGTGAGTTCGTACACGTACACAGAAGCGGGCGCGGGCAACCGCCGGCGCACGGCGATGCCGTCCCGCTCCATGCCCTTCAGGCGCGTGGCCAGCATGTCCGTACTCACGCCCGGCAGATCGGCGTGCAGGTCCGTGTAGCGGCGCGCCCCGGCGAGGAGTTCGCGCACGATCAGCAGGGTCCAGCGGTCCCCGACGGCGTCGAGGGCGCGGGCTGCGGCGCAGTACTGGTCGTAACTTCGGCGTGGCATGACGCGCATCCTATGCAACTTGTTGGACTTTCCAAGCACCCACTTGGTAAAACCAAGCAACAACGGTTCAGCACAGTGGCACCTGGTCCGCCTGGAGGGCAAGCGCATGGAGTTCCGGCAGTCGAGCAAGCTGAGCGAGGTCTGTTACGAGATCCGCGGCCCGGTGATCGAGCACGCCAACGCGCTTGAGGAGGCGGGCCACAGCGTGCTGCGCCTGAACACCGGCAACCCGGCCCTGTTCGGCTTCGAGGCGCCGGAGGAGATCGTCCAGGACATGATCCGGATGCTCCCGCAGGCACACGGCTACACGGACTCGCGCGGCATCCTCTCCGCGCGCCGCGCCGTCGCCCAGCGCTACCAGGCGCTCGGCCTCGACGTCGGCGTGGACGACGTCTTCCTCGGCAACGGCGTGTCCGAACTGGTCTCGATGGCGATCCAGGCGCTCCTGGAGGACGGCGACGAAGTCCTCATCCCGGCCCCGGACTTCCCGCTGTGGACCGCCGTCACCACGCTCTCCGGCGGCAAGGCCGTCCATTATCTCTGCGACGAGCAGTCGGACTGGTACCCGGACCTCGCCGACATGGAGTCGAAGATCACCGACCGTACGAAGGCGGTCGTCATCATCAACCCGAACAACCCGACGGGCGCGGTGTATCCGAAGGAAATCATCGAGGGCATCCTCGACCTGGCCCGCCGCCACGGCCTCATGGTCTTCGCCGACGAGATCTACGACCAGATCCTCTACGACGACGCGGTGCACCACACCGCCGCCACCCTCGCCCCGGACCTCGTCGTCCTCACCTTCTCCGGCCTCTCGAAGACGTACCGGGTCGCCGGGTTCCGCTCCGGCTGGATGGTGGTCACGGGCCCGCAGCAGCACGCGAAGAACTACCTGGAGGGCCTGAACATGCTGGCCTCCATGCGCCTGTGCCCGAACGCGCCCGCCCAGTACGCCATCCAGGCCGCGCTCGGCGGCCGCCAGTCGATCCGCGAACTCACCGCGCCCGGCGGGCGGTTGCTGGAGCAGCGCGACAAGGCGTGGGAGAAGCTGAACGAGATCCCCGGTGTCAGCTGCGTGAAGCCCAAGGGCGCGCTGTACGCCTTCCCGCGCATCGACCCCAAGGTGCACAAGATCGTCGACGACGAGAAGTTCGTCCTCGACCTGTTGCTCCGCGAGAAGATCCAGGTCGTCCAGGGCACCGGCTTCAACTGGCCGAGCCCGGACCACTTCCGCATCCTCACGCTCCCGTACGCCGATGATCTCGATGCCGCGATCAGCCGGATCGGGCGCTTCCTGAGCGGATACCGTCAGTGACGTGATCTCTTCGACCTCGTGCAGCACCTGTGGGCACTCCAGCCACACCCAGTTCGCCTCCCCCGACCTGGTCGGGCCCATCGTGTCCGGGCGCTTCGACCGGGCGCGGGATCCCGCGTGGCGGCAGTCGGGCGCGGCGACGGTGGAGGACTACGCGCGCTGGTGCGGGCACCTGTGCGGGGCGACGTGCCTGCGCATGGCGCTCGGCCCCGGCGCCCCCTCGCTCTTCGAACTGCGCGACGGGGCGCTGAAGTTCGGCGCGTACCGGGTGGACGCCGAGGGCGAGATCCGCGGCATGATCTACGCGCCCGCGGTGGAGTACGTACGGGAGGTGCACGGCGTCGACGCGGCGGTGCACCGGGCGCTGCGCGCGGACGAGATCGGTGAACTGCTCGACGCGGGACGTCTGGTCATCGCCTCCGTGCACTACGCGATCCGCCGCCCGCACGAGCCGGCTCCCGGCCGCGGCGGCCACCTGGTCCTCGTCACGTCCCGCACGCCGGACGGCTCCGGCTACCACTTCCACAACCCCTCGGGCACGGACGCGTCGACGCGCATGGCGGAACTGCCCGTGGAACGCTTCGAGGAGTTCTTCGCGGGGCGGGGCATGTCGCTGGCCCCATCAAGCCCCTGCGGCGACTGAGCAGCGGGGTCCGGGCGGAGCCCTGATCTTTTCAGCCCCGCGGGCGTTTGAGGCGCGGGGTCTGGGGCGGAGCTCCGATCTTTTAAGCCCGCTCTTTGGACGAGAGCCCGCGGGGTCCGGGGCAGCGCCCCGATCCTTTCAGCCCCGCCGGCGATTGAGGCGCGGAGTCCGGGGCAGCGCCCCGTGGCCGGGGAACGGGTCAGCCGCCGCCCAGTAGGGACTCCAGCGCCGACACCGGGTCACGGCCCGGCTCGCCTCGGGGCCACCAGTCGTCGCGGTCCGGCTCGGACTCGTATCCGTACCACCAGCCGTCGCGGCCCAGCCTGAGCTGGACGGACGACGTCGACAGGTGGTTGCGGTGGGGCCGGAAGTCCGGGTGGCCCATGGCCAGGAGGGCGGGGCGGGCGCGGTCGAACGGGCCCGCCGGCGGGTCCCACTCCTCCTCCAGGACCGAGAGGCCCTCCAGACCGCCCTGGCGCCAGGCGGCGACCGCCCGCGCCAGATCGGTGGGCGTACGCCCGGTGCCCCGGGACAGCGACGCGTACAGGGCGCGGGTCGCCGCCGTGAGACCCGAACCGGGGTGGGCCGCGGCGAGGCGGACCGCGTCCTGCCACGGGGAGAGCGGCGCGATCGGGTCCGTGCCGGTGGTGAGCAGCGCGTGGGCGCGGACCCCCGCCTCCGTGGCGAGGAGGTCGAGCGCGAGCGGGTCGGGGGCGTCCGGCGCCTGCGGGTAGGAGGGCGGGCGCTCGGGGTACTGCGGCGCCGGGAACTCCGGCGGAAGCGGCGGCAGTTGACCGCCCCGCGCGCCCGCGTACGCGTCCTTCGCCGGAAGCGAGTCGAGCTCGGGGGTCCGCGCCTTGGACCGCTCCTCCGCCTCGTGCACCGAGCTGCGCCGGGTCAGCGCCCGCAGCAGCTCCTGCTCGCCGCGGCCGCGCAACAGGAACAGCACGAACGGGTCCTCGTCGAGGATCCGGGCCGCCTGGTAGCAGAGCGCCGCCGCGTGCTTGCAGGGGTGACCCCGGTCCGGGCAGGTGCACTCGGGGGTGAGGTCGTCGACCGTGGGCAGCAGATCGGCTGCCGCCGCCAGCGCGTGCGGCACATCCTTGTCCAGGAGCGACGCCAGATGCTCGGGCCGGGCCGCGGCCGTGCCCAGGAAACGGTCCCACGCCTCGTCCGGCAGCGTGCGCAGGCGCAGTTCGGCCCGGTAGGGGCGGGGGCGCGAGCCGTGCACGTAGGCGACGACGCGGCCCGGGGTGACCGTGATCGCGTCGACGTGACCCCGGTCCGCGTAGGCGCGGCCGCGGACGAGGCGCCCCTGGTCGAGGGCCGTGTCCTCCAGGGCGTCCACCCACGCGTTGCCCCACCACGTCAGGGCGAAGCTGCCGCCCGGCTCGGCGCGCGGCGGCAACGGAGGGAACGTGCGGCGCGCGTCGAGGTGCCGGGCCCGCGCCTGCTCGTCGGCGCCCGCGCGGCCCGGCACGTGCGGGCGGTGCGTCCTGGTGGGCCTGCGCGTCGGGCTCATCGCGTCGCCTCCCTGCGCAGTGTCACGAGGTCCGTGAGTTCCCGGTCGGTCAGCTCGGTGAGCGCCGCCTCGCCGGTGCCGAGCACCGCGTCCGCCAACGCCCGCTTGGTGGCGAGCAGTTCGGCGATCCGGTCCTCCACCGTGCCCTCGGTGATGAGCCGGTGGACCTGCACCGGCTGGGTCTGCCCGATGCGGTACGCGCGGTCGGTGGCCTGCTCCTCCACGGCCGGGTTCCACCATCGGTCGAAGTGGATCACGTGCCCCGCGCGCGTGAGGTTGAGTCCGGTGCCGGCCGCCTTCAGGGAGAGCAGGAAGACGGGCACCTCGCCGGACTGGAAACGGTCGACCATGCGCTCCCGCTCGACGATCGTGCTGCCGCCGTGCAGAAGCTGGCTGGGAATGCCGCGGGTGGTCAGGTGCGTGGCGAGCAGCTTGGCCATGGACACGTACTGGGTGAAGACCAGCACGGCTCCGTCCTCGGCCACGATCGTGTCCAACAGCTCGTCCAGGAGGGCGAGTTTGCCGGAGCGGCCCGCCAGGCGCGGCCGGGAGCCGTCGCCCTGGCCCTCCTTGAGGTACTGCGCCGGGTGGTTGCAGATCTGCTTCAGCGACGTCAGCAGCTTCATGATGAGGCCGCGCCGGCCGATGCCCTCGGCCTCCTCGATCTGCGCCATCGACTCGCGCACCACGGCCTCGTAGAGCGACACCTGCTCGCGGGTGAGCGGCGCGGGATGGTCGGACTCGGTCTTCGGGGGCAGTTCGGGGACGATGCCTGGGTCGGACTTCTTGCGGCGCAGGATGAACGGGCGCACCAGCCGGGCGAGGCGCTCGATCGCCTCCGGGTTCGTACCGCCCTGGCCCTGCAGCGGGACCTCGCCCTCGACCACGCGCGCGTGCCGGGCGCGGAACGCCTTGAGCGGACCGAGCAGTCCGGGGGTCGTCCAGTCGAGCAGGGCCCACAGCTCGGACAGGTCGTTCTCCACCGGAGTGCCGGTGAGCGCCACGCGCGCGGGGGTCCCGATCGTGCGCAGCGCCTTCGCCGTCGCCGAGTTGGGGTTCTTCACGTGCTGCGCCTCGTCGGCCACGACCATGCCCCAGGTGTGTCCCGCGAGTTCGGCGGCGCGGGTGCGCAGGGTGCCGTACGTGGTGAGTACGAAGCCGCCCTCGACGCCGGTCAGGGCGCGGTCCACGCCGTGGAAGCGGCGCACCGGGACGCCGGGGGCGAACCGCTCGATCTCCCGCTGCCAGTTGCCGAGCAGCGACGCGGGGCAGACGACCAGCGTGGGCGCGGGCCGGGCGCGGCGCAGGTGCAGCGCGATGAGCGTGACGGTCTTGCCGAGGCCCATGTCGTCGGCGAGGCAGCCGCCGAGGCCGAGCGAGGTCATGAGGTCGAGCCAGGCCAGGCCGCGCAGTTGGTAGTCGCGCAGCGTCGCGTGCAGACCCTCGGGCGGTTCGACCGTGTCGATGCCCCGGGTGAGCCGGTCGCGCAGCTCGGCGAGGCGGCCCGCGGGCACGGCCGCGACCCGCTCCCCGTCGATCTCGGCCTCGCCGGTCAGCGCGACCGCCAGCGCGTCGACGGGCTCCAGCAGGCCCAACTCCCGCTTGCGGGCCTTGCGTACGAGATCGGGGTCGACGACCACCCACTGGTCGCGCAGCCGCACCACCGCGCGGTGCGACTCGGCGAGCAGGTCCATCTCGCGCTCGGTCAGCGGGTCCCCGTCGAGCGCCACCTGCCAGTTGAACTTCAGCAGTTCCTCGCTGTCGAAGAACGGCGTCCCGTCGGTCGCCGAGCCGGGCGCGGCCTGCGCGCGCACCACGGCGGTCGCGGTGAGGGAGCGGGCGATGTCGCGCGGCCAGTGCACGGTGACGCCCGCCTTGGCGAGGCGCGCGGCGCCGGGCCCGAGCAGATCCGTCAGCTCGCTGTCGGACAGGGCGAGCACGTCCGGCACGTCCTGCTCCAGGAGGCGGCCGAGCGGCGGCCAGGCGAGCGCGGCCCGCCGCACCGCGAGGACCGCGTCGATCCGGGCGCGCGGCCCGAAGTGCTCACCGGCCTCCCCTGCCCACAGGCCTGCGGCGTCGACCACGCGCGTGGGGTCGGCGAGGCTGTGCACCTGGACGATGGCGGCGCCCGCACGGCGTGCGCCCACGCCTTCCTCCGACTCCGATCCCGACCCCGACTCCGGCTCTGCCTCCCCGTCGAATTCGTCCCCGTCGAACAAGGCGGCCTGCGACAGGTCGAGCCGCAGCGACACCTTCACGCCCGCGTCGAGACCGGCCGCCGCCTCGACCGCCCAGGGGCGGGCCCGCGGAATGTGCTGGGCGGCCACCGCCGCGAACGGCGCGCCCGCCGCGTGCGCCGCGGCCGGGGTGCGCGGCAGCGCGTCCGCCACCGCGTCGAGCAGCGCCCGCACCAGTGCCTCCGGCTGCGGGACCCGCAGCGGTTTGCTCCCCGGCACCGGCGTCGCGTACCCCTCGGGCGGCAGGGCCGCGGCGATGCCCCGCACCTGCGCCACGTCGTCCTCGTCGAGCGGGCCCGCGCGCCACGCGTCGTGGTCGGAGGCGGTGAGACCCGGCAGCAGGCGGCCCCGCGCCACCAGGTGCAGGGCGTGCGCCGCGGCCGCGCCCCAGGCGGCCGCCGCGGGGTGGGCGCCCCGGGTGCGGCGGGCCCGCAGCAGCAGCGGCAGCGCGTCGAGGACCGGCAGCACGAGGGCGGGAACCTTGTGGCTGCGCACCGTGGAGCCGTGCGACCGCACGAGGGTCAGCTCGCCGTCGGCCCCCGGAAGGCCCGACCAGCCCGCCCAGCCCTGCCCGCCCGGCCCGTCCTGCCCCTCCGGGGTGTCCTGCGCGTCCGGGGACCAGAAGGCGATCCGCCCCGCGCGCGGCAGCGGATCGGGCAGGAAGACGGCGGCGGCGCTCAGCGGGACACCCGACAGCTCCAGCACGGACGCGCCACCTCCCTTCCCACTCTCCGCTCATGTCTCGATGACCTCTAAGACCTTACGGGGCGGGTCTGACAATCCTTGATCCCATGCCCGGCGCCCGGCCCCCGGCGCCCGGACCCGCCCGGTCCGACCCTCCCGCCGGGCCCGCACGCGCCCGCCCGGGGACAATGGCCATTGCCTCTGCCCACCTCCAAGCGAACAGGCGCGAACCTTGGGTGATCTGCTTCTCGTCCGGCACGGCGAGACCGAATGGGCCCTGACCGGGCAGCACACCGGCCTCACGGACATCCCGCTCACCGACAACGGCCGGGAGGAGGCGCGCCGTGTCGCGCCCCTCGTCGGCAGCTACCACATCGGGGCGGTCTTCGTGAGCCCCCTCCAGCGCACCCGCGAGACCGCCGAGCTCGCCGGTCTCACGCGCTACACCGTCGATCCGGACCTGCACGAGTGGGACTACGGCGCGTACGAGGGCGTCACCACCCGGGAGATCCAGCGGACCCGGCCCGACTGGTACCTGTTCGACGACGGGGTGCCGCCGGGGCCGCCCGAGCATCCCGGTGAGACGCCGGAGCAGGTGGGCGAGCGGGCCGACCGGATGCTGTCCAAGGTCGACGCGGCGCTCTCCAACTACGAAGGCAGCGTCGTCCTCGTGTCGCACAGCCACTTCCTGCGCGTCCTGACCGCGCGGCGCCTCGGCCTGCCGCCGTCGGGCGGCTCGCACTTCCTGCTGTCGACGGGCACGGTCAGCCGCCTCACCTTCGAGCACGGCAGACCGGTGATCTCCGGCTGGAACCTGCGGCCCTGAGCCCACCAGGCCCGCTCGGCCCGGCCCGTTGTCAGACTCGTCGTGCACCATCGACCGGAGAGGTGGGAGCACCGGACGGGAGGCACGCCATGACCAGACCGCCGACTGCCGCGCAGCGCCGCATCATCGAGGCCGCCGATCCGGAGACCGGCCGGGTCTCCGGCAGCCCGGCCCTGCTGGCCCGGCTCGTCGTGCTGAAGCTGGCGTTCCGGCACCCGCGTCCCCCGCACGACCACTTCCTGACACCGGCGGGGCACCGGGTGCGCGAGGCCGGGGACGGGCCACCGGCCGCCGAGCCGGCCGGTGAACCGGCAGCGCCAGGCGGCCTGTTCGCCGCCCGGCTCGGCGGGGAGCCGGAGGCCGACACGGGCCCCGCGCGGGCGCGCGAAGTGCGGACGGCGTGGCAGGGCCTGTTGGAGATACGCAGGATGACCAACCCGGACGGCGCGACGGACCGGCCGTGCGCCTGGGAGCGGGGCCGCCTCGCCCCGTCCGCGGCGCTCGCCCTGGAAGCGGCGGGCTGCGCTCCGGCCGGTGAGACCTCGCCCGGTTACCGCGTGCGCGACACCCCGCAGCCGGAGGCCGTCGCCGTACAGCATCCGGAACCGGACGGGCTCGCGGCGTGCGCGGCGGCGCTGCGGGAAGCGGGCTGGCAGGTGAGCGAGCACACGGGGGCGCGCGGCGGGGCCCGCTACCTCCTGGCGTCGCCCAGACGTGCGTAACGCACCTCACGGTGGCCAAAATCCCCTCCCCCGCCCGTCTGTTGGCATGATCGGCACAACGCCCCCCATCGAGAGGAACGTCGTGGCAGAGCAGTTTTCCGTGCCGGTCGAGGTGCGCGGGTACGAGATCGATGTCAACGGACACCTCAACCAGGCCGTCTATCTGCAGTACGCGGAGCACGCGCGCTGGTCGTTCCTGCACCACGCGGGCCTCGACGACAGGGCGCTGCTCGGCCGCGGCGTCGGTCCGGTCGTCCTGGAGACGAACATCCGCTATCTGCGGGAGCTGCGCGCGGGCGAGGTCGTCGACGTGAGCTGCGCCTTCGAGTTCGGCGACGGCAAGGTGTTCCGCGTCCACCAGACGATCCGCAAGGCGGACGGCACGGTGGCGGCCGAGGTGTCCGCGGTGAGCGGCGTCATGGACCTCTCCGAGCGCAAGCTGGTGAAGAACCCGGGAGAGATCTTCAAGGAGCTGGCCTCCGCCCCGGCCGTCCTCGGCCTCTGACCGGCGCACCGCCGCTCCCCCGCCATGAACATCCACAGCCGTTCCTACGGACACCCCGACGCGGTCTCGCTCAGCGACCAGGTGCAGGCCGAGTACCGGAAGCGTTTCGGTTACGACGACTTCACCGAGCTGCACCCCGGGCACTTCGACCCGCCGCAGGGCCTGTTCCTCGTCGCGTACGACGCCGGACTCCCGGTCGCCTGCGGAGGCTGGCGGGCGCAGGATCGCGACGACGAGGGTTATGCGGACGGTGACGCCGAGCTGAAGCGGATGTTCGTCGTGGAGCGGGCGCGCGGGCGAGGTCTCGCGCGCCGGATCCTGGCCGCACTCGAGGAGAGCGCGCGGGACGCGGGCCGTACGCGGATGGTCCTGGAGACGGGCGTGCACCTGCCGGAGGCGATCGGCCTGTACGAGGCCGACGGCTACCGCCCGGCGCCGCCGTTCGGCCCGTTCCGCGGCTACGACGACAGCCGCTTCTACGCCAAGTCGCTCGCGCTGCCCGGACGTTGAGGCGGCCTGCCCCGACAGCGGGGCGGCGCCACCCCCTTGCCCCGTACTCCGAAGATCGCTACGGTCCCCGTCGACCCGGTTTTCTACGCGCGTCAACCTCGTGCTCAGCACCGGCCGAACGTCCCCTACGCGAGAGGCCCCCGCCCATGCAGTTGCGCCACACGTCCCTGCTCTCCGCCGCCTTGGTGACCCTGGCCCTCGCCGCGCCGGCCCGCGCGGGCGCCCCGGCGGAACCCGCGCCGCAGAGCGGCGGTTGGCAGCAGGTCGGCGATGACGCCGCCTCCGGGGTCAGCGGGCTCGCGCTCTCCGGCGAGGCCGCGGCCGACGGCGCCGTGGACGCTCTCGTCGTCCACGACAACAAGAAGCCCGGCCAGCAGCGGATCAGCCGTGTCACCTTCCACCCGTCCGCGCCGAAGGACACGAAGGTCACCCCGGTCGCATGGGACGGCATGGCACCCAAGGACCTGGAGGCGATCGAGGCGGTGCCGGGCACGGACGGCGAGTTCATGGCGCTGGCGAGCAGGGGCCTGGTGTACCGGCTGCACGTCGACGGGGACACCGCGCGGGTGCTCGACCTGACGCCGCTGCCCGCGATCCCCGACGGCGCGGACTTCGAGGGCTTCGCGCTCGGCACCTCGGCGCACGGGAAGACGGTCGCGGTATGGGCCGACCGGGGCGCCGGCACGGACCGTCCGGCGACGGTGTTCGCGGCGCCGTTCTCCCTCAACGAGTACGGGGAGGCCGAGTTCGGGAGCGTACGCGAGGCGGAGTTCCGCGCGGCCTACCCGAAGGGCGACGTGCGGCACGTCTCCGACATGTCGATCACCAAGTCCGGCCGGATCATGGTGAGTTCGACCTCGGACGCCGGGGACGACGGGCCGTTCGCCTCGACGGTGAGCGAGGCGGGACGGGTGTCGCTGAACGCCAAGGGCACCAGGGCGGCGCTGCGGATCGCCGCGCCGCGGAGCGCGCCGGACAGGTTCGACGGCCGCAAGATCGAAGCCGTGGAGTGCCTGCCGGGCGCGGACGGCCGGGCGCTGCTCGGTACGGACGACGAGAATCTGGGCGGATACCTGAAGTCGGCGCCCGTGTGCGGCGGTTGAGGCACGAGCGGGGGTGGCGCCGTCGGCCGCGCCACCCCCGCCGCACAGCTCAGTGCGCGCCTGCCGCTGTCGGCTCGGAGCGCTGGCCCGCGATGTCGCTGCCCGACTCCATCGGATGCGTGACGTCGTCGGCGTCGCGCCCCTTGCCGATGTGGTTGAACAGCAGGTTGAGCACGACCGCCGCGACACAGCCCGTCGAGATGCCCGAGTCCAGGATGATCTTCGCGTTCTCCGGGAACGCGTGGTAGAACTCCGGCACCGCGATGGGGATCAGGCCCACGGCGAGCGAGACGGCGACGATGAGGACGTTGTTGTCCTTGTCCAGGTTGGCCTTGACCAGGGTCTGGATACCGCTGGCCGCGACCGAGCCGAACAGCACGACGCCGGCGCCGCCGAGCACCGGGCGCGGCACGACGGCGATCAGCGAGGCCGCCATCGGGCACAGGCCCATCAGGACGAGGAAGCCACCACCGGCGGCGACCACGAACCGGCTGCGGATCTTCGTCATCGCGACAAGCCCGATGTTCTGGGCGAACGCGCTGCACATGAAGCCGTTGAACAGCGGGCTGACGGCCGAGCCGAGGGTGTCGGCGCGCAGACCGGCCGCGATGGTCTTCTCGTCGGCGGGGCGGCCGACGATCTCACCGAGGGCGAGCATGTCGGCGGTCGACTCGGTCATCGAGACGACCATGACGACGATCATCGAGACGATGGCCGCGCCCGCGAACTGCGGGGCGCCGAAGTGGAACGGGGTCGGGAAGCCGATGATGTCCGCCTCGCCGACCGGCGAGAAGTCCGTGACGCCGAACGGGATCGCGATCACCGTGCCGACCACCAGGCCGAGCAGCACCGCGATCTGCTTGACGAAGCCCGCGGTGAAGCGACGGATGATCAGCACGATCAGGAGCGTGATGCCGGCGAGCGCGAGGTTCTTCATCGAGCCGTAGTCGGCCGCCTTGACGTCGGGCCCCTGCGCCCAGCCGAACGCGACCGGCATCAGCGAGACACCGATGAGCGTGATGACCGTGCCGGTGACGACCGGTGGGAAGAACCGCACCAGCTTGGAGAAGAAGGGTGCGGCTATGAAGCCGAGCACACCCGCGACGATCACCGCGCCGAAGATGATCGGCAGCGCGTCGTCCTTGTCCTTCGTCGAGCCGACGACGGCGAGCATCGGGGCGACGCCCGCGAAGGTCACGCCGTTCACGAACGGCAGCCGGGCGCCGATCTTCCAGATGCCGAGCGTCTGGAGGAAGGTCGCGAGTCCCGCCGTGAACAGACAGGCGCCCGTCAGGAACGTCAGATCCTTCGGGCTGAGGCCGATCGCCGCGCCGACGATGAGCGGGGGCGCGACCACGCCCGCGTACATCGCCGCCACGTGCTGGAGGCCGGTCGTCGCCATCTTCAGCGGTGGCAACTTCTCGTCGACCGGATGTTTGGTATGCCCCGCACGGGCCTCTTCGGACTCGTCGGGGGTGGTGCCTTGCTTGGTGAACCTGGGCTTCGTCGCCACTGCGGCTCCTCCGGTTGTTTTCCAGCCCCGGCAGGCCGCCGGCGCTTTTCGCTTCTGGGAGGTGGTGCAAGGTGCAAGGTCGTACTGGTGGTGCTGCGGTATTCGGTTGTTGTGCGCCCAGGTACTACTGGCCGCCCCGGGAACGTGAAGCTTTGGGCCACGTTCCGGGGCGGCACTCGGTCGAGCAGCCCGCTCGGCAACTCGATCGAGTCCCCGGCCAGGGGCCGTCCCCCCTGACCGGAGTCTCAGGTCCTGCGTCAGCTCTCGGCGGTGATCCGCGCGAGTCGCTGCGCCTCCGCACGCGTGGAGCGTGCGATGGCGTCCTCGTCGACGTTGAGCAGGCGGCTGTCCTCGACCACCGGCTTGCCGTTCACGAGGGAGAGGGTGACCGGTGCGGCCGCGCCGAAGACGAGCGCGGTCACCGGGTCGGCGATCGATGCGTGGGCGAGGGTGTCCATCCTCCACAGCACCAGGTCGGCCAGCTTGCCTGCTTCGAGCGAGCCGATCTGGCTTGCCCGGCCCAGGACTTGGGCTCCTCCGTACGTCCCGAGGCGCAGCGCCTGACGGGCGTTCAGGGCCGCCTCGCGGTGCGCGCCGAGGCGGTTGATGAGGAGGGCGTTGCGCAGTTCGGTGTGCAGCTCGCCCGACTCGTTGGAGGCGGTGCCGTCGACGCCGAGGCCGACCGGGACGCCCGCCGCCAGCATGTCGGGGACCCGCGCAATTCCCGCTGCCAGTCGGGCATTTGAGGACGGGCAGTGCGCCACACCCGTCTTCGTACGCCCGAACGCGGCGATGTCGGAGTCGTTCATGTGGACGCTGTGCGCCATCCACACGTCCTCGCCGAGCCAGCCCGTCGACTCGAAGTAGTCGGTCGGGCCCATGCCGAACAGCTCGTGACAGAACTTCTCCTCCTCGACCGTCTCGCTGCCGTGGGTATGCAGCCGCACGCCGAGGCGGCGCGCCAACTCGGCGCCCTGCTTCAGGAGTTCGGTGGAGACGGAGAACGGTGAGCAGGGGGCCACGGCCACCTGCGTCATCGCGTCGAAGGAGTCGTCGTGGTGCTTCCTTACGGTCTCCTCGGTCGCGGCGAGCGCGCCGTCGAGGGTCTCGACGGCGAAGTCGGGCGGCAGGCCGCCGTCCTTCTCGCTGCGGTCCATGGAGCCGCGCGCCAGGGTGAAGCGCACGCCGGTCTCGGAGGCGGCCCGGATGATCGATCCGGAGAGGTCGCCCGAACCCTTGGGGAACACGTAGTGGTGGTCCATGGCGGTGGTGACACCGCCGCGGGCCATCATCGCGAGGGAGCCCTGCGCCGCCGCGTATGTCATCTGCTCGTCGATGCGCGCCCATGTCGGGTACAGCGCCACCAGCCAGTTGAACAGGTTGTGGTCCGTCGCCAGGCCACGGGTGATCCACTGGTAGAAGTGGTGGTGCGTGTTGACGAGTCCGGGCGTGGCCAGGTGGCCGGTGCCGTCGATCCGGCGGACGACGTTCTCGAGGCCCTCGGGCGCGGGGCCCGCGCCGATGGACTCGATCTTGTTGTCCGCCACGACGATGTGGCCCGAGGCGTGCTCGGTGTCGTGCGCGTCGACCGTCGCGATGGCGACGTTCTCGATGACGATGCGGTTTGCCGTGGCAGGAGCCATGGTGCTGCTTCCTTCAGTCGGTGTGACGTGTGGGCACGGCAGGACCCTAGGAAGATTTGAGTGCCGCGGCAGGTGCGCCACGGGTGCCGAGATGGTGGAAGAAGAGGTTCAGCGAGACGGCGACGAGCGCGCCCGCGCTGATTCCGGAGCCGAGCACGGTCTGTGCCCAGGCCGGGAAGTCCGCGTAGAAGCTGGGCGCGGCGAGCGGGATGATGCCCGCGCCGAGCGAGACGGCCACCAGGATGATGTTGGAGCTGTCGTCGAGGCCCGCTTCGGAGAGCGTACGGATGCCGCTGACGGCGATCGAGCCGAACAGCACGATGCCCGCGCCGCCCAGGACCGGCATGGGGACCAGGGAGACGACCGCGCCGAGCATCGGGAAGATGCCGAGGATCAGGAGGGTGCCGCCGGCGACGGCGACGACGTAGCGGCTGCGCACCTTGGTCAGCGAGACGACGCCGACGTTCTGGGCGAACGCCGAGGTCGGCAGGCCGCCGAAGATCGGTCCGAGGAAGGTGGCGATGCCGTCGGTGCGCAGGCCCCGGGTGATGGTCCGCCCGTCGCACTCGCGCTCGCAGATCTCACCGATGGCCAGCATGCCGGCGCTCGACTCGGTCATCAGGACGAGCATGACGAGGCAGAGCGAGATGATCGCGGCGGGCTGGAACTCGGGGGCGCCGAAGGCGAACGGCGTCGGGAGCGCGGCCACGGGCGCCGACTTCAGCGAGGAGAAGTCCGCCATGCCGAACGGGATCGCGGCGAGCGTTCCGATCAACATGCCGAAGAGCAGGGCGACTTGCTTGACGAAGCCCGTGGCGAAGCGCTGGATCAGCAGGATGACGACGAGCGTGAAGGCGGCGAGGGCGAGGTAGCGCATGTCGCCGTAGTCGGCGGCGGTCTTGTCGCCGCCCTGGGCCCAGCCGACGGGCACGGGCATCAGCGTCACACCGATGAGGGTGATGACGACGCCGGTGACGAGCGGCGGGAAGAACCTCAGCAGCCGGCCGAAGAACGGCCCGACCGCGAGACAGAAGACACCCGCGACCATGACTGCCCCATAGATGGCGGGGAGCTGGTCACCTTTGGCGTTCGTCTCGGCGATGGCGAGCATCGGTGCGATGCCCGCGGAGGACGCGGCGTTGACGAAGGGCAGGCGGTTGCCGACGAAGCCCTTGACGCCGAGCGTCTGGAGCAGGGTGGCAAGACCCGCGATGAGCAGCGACGCGGCGATCAGCCGGGTCTGGCCCGCGGTGTCGAGACCGACGGCCTGGCCGATGATGAGCGGCGGGGTGACGACGCCGGCGTACATGGCGGCGATGTGCTGGAGTGCGGCGGGCGCGAGCCGCGACGGGTGGAGCTTTTCGTCCACCGGGTGCACCTGCGATGCGGTGCTCTCCGATGGGGTGGAACACGGGCCCTCGGCTTCAGCCGGCCCCTTTGCTGGCACTGCCATTGCTTTATGTTCCCTCCGGGTGCTGCGCGCCCCCGCCTACTGCGGGTGGGAAGGGGCGCGCTGCCGCGTCAACTACGCACAGAGCGTCAGAGGTTGGTCATGTCGACCGGGATGCGCTGGTCCGCGCCGTCCCTGAGGATGGTGGCCTCGATCAGGCCGTAGGGGCGGTCGGCGGCCCAGTACACGGCGCCGTCCTTCGCCTCGTTCTCCAGGCCGAAGGCCGAGAGGTCCTGCCGGAAGTGGTGCTTGTTCGGCGCGGAGAAGCGGATCTCGTCGATCTCGCTGCGGTTGTTGATGACGCGCGAACCCATCTGGAAGAGGGTCTGCTGCAGCGACAGCGAGTACGTCTCGACGAAGGCCTGCAGGATGTGCTTCTTCGACTGCTCGTACGACTTGTTCCAGTTGGGCGTGCGCTCGTCGTCGACGCCCGTCCAGCTGTGCCGCCACCAGGTCGACAGCGACGTCGCGAGGATGCGGTCGTAGTCCTCCTTGAGCGTCGTGTACTTGTCCTTGATGTAGCCCCAGAACTCGGAGTTCGTGGTGTTCATCACGGTCAAGTCCTTGAGCCCGGTGAGGACTTCGAACTTCTCGCCGTCATACGTGATCTGCGCGACGCGCACTTCCTGGCCCTTGCGGACGAAGGAGTGCTGGACCTCGTCGGCGCCGATGAAGTTGGAGCCCGCGTCGGAGCCGGCGATGCGCTCCCACGAGTACTCCTCGATGCGGATGCGCGCCCGGTGGATCGACGGCTGGCTGTCGACGAAGTGCCGGGCCAGCTCGATGCCGTACTGCTCCGCGGACTCGATGCCGTGTTCCTTGGCGAACGCGAAGCAGGTGTTCTTGGTGGTGTCGGTCGGAAGGCAGTTGGCGTTCGACCCGGTGAGGTGGACGTCGTCGAGGTCACCGCTGAGGGCGACCGAGACGTTCAGGTCCTTGATGTGGTGGGTGTCGCCGTCCCGCGTGATCTTGACAACGCGGTTCTCCGCCTTGCCGTACTGGTTCTGTCCCAGGATCGTGGGCATGTCTGCTAGCTCCCTCGGTAAACGGAGTAGCCGAACGGGTTGAGCAGCAGCGGCACGTGGTAGTGCTCGCCCGGCTGGACGGCGAACGTGATCGCCACCTCCGGGAAGAACGCTCCGGTCGTGTCGCTGTCCCGATTCGCGGGGGCGTCCTGCTGCGCATCGGCTTGCTTCTTGTCGAAGTACGCCTCGGTCTCGAAGTCGAGGCGTACGTGGGTGGTGCCCTCCGGCAGCGCCGGCAGGTCCTTGCAGCGCCCGTCCGCGTCGGTGGCACTGCCGCCGAGCGCCTGCCACTCGGCGCCCGAACCGGCGCGCGCGGCAAGGGAGATGGCGACGCCCTCGGCGGGGCGTCCGATGCTGGTGTCCAGAATGTGCGTGGACACCGATGCCGTGGTCTCGGTGCTCATCAGGCGTTCGCTTCCTGTTCTTACGGTGCTTCTACGATGCGGGTCAGGCGGATGCGGTTGATCTTTCCCAGCTCGGTGCGGACGATCTCCCGCTCCTCCTCGGCCGTGTGGCCGATCCGGTCCTTGAGCGCATCGAGCATCTGCTCCGCGGTCGCGCCGGTGGCGCAGATGAGGAAGACATGACCGAACCTGTCCTGGTACGCCAGGTTGAGCTCGAGCATCTCCTTCTTGAGCTCCTCGGAGGCCCCCGCCATGCCGCGCTGCTCACGCGAGGACGTCGGGTCGCCGGGCTTCGGGCGGCCGATCGGCGGGTGCCCCGCCATCGCCTCCGCGAGGTCGTCCGCGGTCAGCTCGGCCATCGCGGCGTCACTGGCGGTGAAGAGGGTCTCTGCGGAAGCGAAGGGGCGCTGGGCGAGAAGCTTGCTCCCCCACGCCGATGAAGCACACACCTCGTGGAGCTCGGCCTGGGCCGTGCTCTCGTCCGAGGTGTTGAACCGGGTCAGACCCGGCGTCGAACCTGAAGTCACGGGGTGCCTCCGTGGCCTTGTGCTGGACGGGCTGCAGATAGCTAACGCCCCCGGAAACATCACGTCAACACTTTGTTGAAAACTCGGAGTTACAAAAAACCGCCGTCCGGATATCGGACGGCGGCGTGGAGGCGGGCGGCCGGCTCAGTATCGTCCCAGGTCAGGGGGTCTTGTCCCGGTTGAGATAGTTGTAGACCGTGAAGCGGGAAACGCCGAGGGCGCCGGCCACGGTCTCCACACCGTGCCGCACGGAGAACGCTCCGCGCGCCTCCAGGAGCCGTACGGCCTCCTGCTTCTGCTTGCGGTCGAGCTCGGACAGCGGCATCCCCTTGCTGCGCTCCATGGCGGCCAGGATGTGGTCGAGCGAGTCCGCCAGCTGGGGCAGGCGCACGGCCACGACATCGGCCCCCTGCCACGCCAGCACGACGTCGTCGGGGCCCGCGCCGTCCGGCGGCACCATCTCCCCGCCCATGGCGTCGACCAGTGGCTTCACCGCCGTGATGAAGGCGTCCCCGGTGTCGTTCACTCGTCGTCACCCTTCCCCTGGGGGTCCCCCACCACGTTGACCTGCAGCGAGATGCGCGTCGCCCCGTTCGCGAGGCTGCTGCGCAGCAGGGCGTCGACCGCGGTCAGGACCTCGTCCGCGCCACCCGCCGCCGTGTTGCCGAACGGCCCCACGTCGACCTCGTCGAGATCGGCCGCCTCGATGACCCGGCGCGCCGCGAGCGCGTGCTCGGGCGCTTCTTCCAGGTCGAAGGGCTCCGTCGTGAACTCCACTCTCAATCGCACGCGTTCAACCTAACGTGCAGGGGGCGGTTACCGGGAGCCACCGCGGGGATCGGGCCGGTGATCAGGGGGCGGGGCACTTGCTGTGCGCGCTCTCGTACGTCCGGTGGAGCGGCGATGCGCTCCGGTTCCGCTCCGGGAACGTCACGATGGGTATCGGTTTGCACACGGGCCACTGTCCGGCTCCGGTCCTGGCGTCGTCCTCGTCGGCGTCGACGAACGTGAAGTCCCCGCCCGCGGCCTGTACGCACTGGACGCAGTCGTCCTGCGGGCTGCCCTTGCGCAGCTGGTCCCGGACGTCGTCGTGGGTCACCTCGCCGTCGCCGCTCGAACCGGCCTGCTTCACCGCGTTGCTCACCGCGGCGAGGGCGTCGTGGTACATCACGGCGTACCCGTCGTCGAGGGCCCGCCGCCCCTCGTCCGTGAAGGAGCGTTGGTAGGCGCTCGCGAACCGCCCGAAGTGCCGGGGCGTCTCTCCTTCGCCACGCTCCCAGCGGGGCGCGTCCACGGCGGCCGCCGTCACGATCCGGATGTGCAGCCGCCGGGTCGCCTCGCCGATGGTGGGGGTCTCGGTGACCGGGTCGCGGGCCGTGCTGACGCGCAGGATGCGCAGCGGGTCGTCGGACCGGTACCGGCAGGAGCCCGTCTCGTCGATGGCCTCCACGAAGGGCTGCAGGTCAGCGTCGCGGCCGGCCAGGAAAACCGTCCTGGTGCCGGCCCCGCACATCGCTTCCACCGACTTCTCGAAGTCCTGTGTGTCGCCCCGGGCCGGCCCCTTTCTGCCCTGGTACATCTCGACCGTCCGCCGCACCGGGTCGTCGGTGATGCCGTAGTCGGCGCCGAACTTCTTCCGGAGGACTTCGCGCAGGTCGGACACGTAGTTGTCGTCCCGGTCGTCCGCGATCATGAACGTCTTCCCGCGGTCGACGTCGCTGCGCCCCGCGTACTCCTTCAGGGCGTCGACGAGCTGGGCGTTGGAGGGCGACACCTTGAACAGGTACGGGTTCTCCATGTCGGTGGCGCTCAGCGCGGCGCTGACGGCCGGGATCCGGGCCTTCTCGAGGCTCCGCACGGAGGCCAGGGTCCTGCTGTCGCTGTTGGGGAAGCCGATGGCGGCGACGAGCGGAGCGTCCTTGTCGCCGGTCCGGGCGCTCAACTCCCGGGTCACGTCCGGCCAGTGGTTCAGGTACTCGCCCACGTTGGCGAAGAGGAGCTGGACCGCGCTGTCCCTGGTCGTCGAACCGTGGTTGTGCTCGTACTGCGCGATATACGCACCTTGCAGCGCGTGCAGGATCAGCTCCTTGGACATGGCCGCGCCCCGCGTCCTCGCGGTGTACGGCATGACGACGGCCACACTCACCGTCTGCCGGCCCGGCGTGCTCGCCCGCGCCGCCGCGTTCTCGCGCGCGATGGCGTCCAGGACACCCTTCAGGCCCGGGTCGAACCCGTACGGCCGCGCCGTGACGCCCACACACTCCCCGGCGTCCCCCACGCGCCGCAGGTCGTGGCCATCGGAGCAGTAGGTCCGCTGGTCCAGATACGTGTCGACGCCCCACCACGCCCCGCCCCCGACCAGCGCCCCGACGAGCACCCACAGCGCGATCACGTCGATCAGGCCGAACACCCGGAACCGGAGCCGCCGCGGCAGCCAGCGCCAGTTCCTGCGGTCGGTCCGGCGGCTCCTCATGCCACCCCTCCCCAGCTGCGCTCCAGCGGCCAGTCCTCGCCGTCCCGCACCGCCCGCGGCCAGCGGACCGCGGCCTGGGCGAGGACCGCGCGCCCGGTCAGGTGCTGGGCGGACAGGAACGACAGCTCCTGCCCGATCCTGGAGGCCAGCAGCCGGTCCGCCTCGGCGAGCTCGTCGGCGGAGTACCACAGCGCGTGCAGGAGCCGGTGGATCGCCTGCTTCTCCAGGCCCGCCTCCGGGTCCGCCCGCACCTGTAGCCGGTCCCTGCGCCCCTTGCCGACCTCCTGGCACTGCTCGAACCAGAGGTCGCCGGGCGGACGCGGCGCGTGCGCCACCGTCCGCAGCGCCCGCAGCCACTCCAGGGCGTCACCGTCGGGCTTTACGAACTCCGTGTGCAGCCGGTCGACGACCTCCTGGGTCTCTCCCCCTGCCAGCCGGTGCCACAGGAACCGGGCCCACTCGTCGCGCCCGGCCCGACCCGCGCGGCCCTCGGCCCGGCGCCTGTGGTGCTGCGCGAGCAGCCCGTGCGCGTCGCCCCAGCCCACGCCGCCCGCGCCGCGCCCGCTGCGCATCTGGTGCACGAGCAGCGTGCGCAGGAAGCGGTCCGTGATGAACGGCCGGCTGCCGGGCCCCCGCGACCAGCGCTCCCGCTCCAGTTGGGCGGCGACGCCGTCGGCCGCGGCCAGGTCGTCGATCCGGCGCGGCACCCACCGCTCGGCCAGCTGTTCGGCCGCTTCCCGGTCCCAGGCCAGGGAGAGCAGGCACAGCTCGTCGTGGTTCTCGCTGCCGACGAGGGTGTTCAGCAGCTGCCAGATGACCGACTCGCCGGCGCCGCCGGGGTGGGCCAGGTCGAGCAGCTCCTCGGCCGCCACCCACTCCTCGTCGCGCGCCTTGTGCACGACGGCGTCGCACATGCGGCGGGCCCCCATGGGGTGGCCGCGGGTCAGATCGTGCAGCGCCGTCGCGATGTACGGGTCGAAGGTGACCCGCTCGTCGCTGCGGAGCATGCGTTCGAGGTGTTCCGTGTCGAGCGGCGGCAGCGGCAGCATCAGCACGCCCTCGGACGGCTCGTCGCTGTCGCGGCTCCAGCGGGTGCGGCCTCCGACCTCGTGCAGGGGCTGCCGGGTGGCCCGCTGGTACGGGGCGGTCTCCTGCTCGTCCTCGGGGGTTTCGTCATCGTCGTCGGCGTCGCCGCGCAGCTCCGTGGCGAGGACGACGAGCGGGTCGCGGGCGCCGCGCTCCTGCAACGCCCGCTGTTGCAGGAGGAGTTCGAGGAAGTCGCGGCCGGGGTCGGTGTGCACGTTGTCAAGCAGGATCAGCGGCCGCGGGGCCCGGTTCCCGCGCCGCAGCCTGCCGTAGCGCACGTCCCTGAGGAACGCGGCCATCAGCATGCGCTCGACGCCGCGCCGGAAGCCGCGGCCCTGGTGGAACTCCTGGCAGAGCCGGGCCACGGCCCGCGCGCGCTGCGCGGCCGGCACCCGGGGCGGCTCGGTGGCCGCGTCGGGCGGCATCCCGCGCAGCCGGTTGTCGCTCTCGCTGCGGTGGTTCTCGTACCAGCCGACCAGGCCGCGGGAGCCGAGCCCGCGGGTGCGGCGGTGGGGCCTGCCGAGGTAGGTGCGCACGGCCGCCTCGGGGAACTCGGCCGGGTCCGGCGAGCCGCCGTCGGCGGGCGTCGGCAGCGCGGGGCGGAACAGCGCGTCCCAGGTGGGCGGGGGCCGGCCCGGCGGCCATGGGCCCATCAGGGCGGCGGCGTGCCGGTCGGCGACGTCGAGCTCGTCGTCGATGCCGGGGCGCCGGGCGGAGATCACGGCGAGCAGCCCCGCGGTGGTCCTGGGGAAGCGCAGGCGTCCGAACCCGGCGACGGGGAGCGAGAGTTGACGAACGAGCTCGACCAGCATCTCGACCGTGTACGAGTTGTTGGCGATCTCGGGGCCGACCCCGGCCCGCTCCTCCAGGTCCGTGCAGTTGATCCGGGCGAAGGGGACGCGCGGTCCGGGCCAGGGGCCGGTGTCGGGGGCGTAGGCGCGCTGGAGGTCGTTCAGCATGGCGCTCTTGCCGGTGCCGTGCCGCCCGCTGAGCAGCACGACGGGCAGGTCGTCGGCGAACTCCCGGCGCCCGCGCCTGCGATGGCGATCGCGCTCCAGGCCGATGAGGCGCGGCACCAGCTGACTCAGGAGCGGCCGGCGCGCGTACACCTCGGGTATCTGGTCGTCCGATTCGGTTGTGGAGCCCCCGTGGTCCGTCATGGCAGCCTCAGCGCCTGCCGGACCAAGTCGGCGAGGAAGCCGACCACCACCCCCTTGCCGACCGAGGCGGCCGTTCGTCGGCACTGACCGGGATCCGCCCATCTCCCCCAACTCCCGCGACCGACAACGGGCGTTCACCTTCCCAGAACTTCAAGGCCGAACACGTGTCATGCACCGCTTTCTCGATGCCCGGACGGACCCGCGGGTGGGGCGAAATTCGACGACCCCTCTTGACAGCCAGGAGCCCTTGCAGGCAATCTTCCATCAAGTAGAAACGAACTTCCGCAATACGGAATTGTCGAGTGGATCACACAGGGGTCGCACTCGGCGGCCGTACCGGACACGAACCGGAAGGGAGCGCCGACCCTGATGGGCTTCGCTGACCAGCGCTTCAACGTCAACCTGTCGATCCTCTTCACGGAGCTCCCGCTCCTGGAGCGCCCCGCGGCCGCCGCCGCGGCGGGCTTCACCGCGGTCGAGCTCTGGTGGCCCTGGGTCGACGCCCCCACCCCCGAGCAGTCCGAGCTCGACGCGCTGCGCGCCGCGATCAACGACGCGGGCGTCCAGCTCACCGGCCTGAACTTCTACGCGGGGCAGCTGCCGGGCCCGGACCGCGGCGCCCTGTCGATCCCCGGCGAGGAGAGCGAGAAGTTCCGCGCGAACATCGACGTCGCGGCCGACTTCGCGCAGTCCCTCGGCTGCACGGCGCTCAACGCGCTGTACGGCAACCGCGTCGACGGCGCCTCGGAACAGGAGCAGGACGAACTCGCCCTGGAGAACCTGGTGTTGGCGGCCCGCGCGGCCGACCGTGTCGGCGCCGTGCTGCTGATCGAGGCGCTGAACGCGCCCGAGTCGCCGAAGTGCCCGATCGTGAGCGCCCCGAAGGCGATCGAGATCGTGGACAAGGTGAACGCGGCGACCGGCCTCGGCAACGCCAAGTTCCTGATGGACCTGTACCACCTGTCCATGAACGGCGAGGACCTGACGGCGGTCATCACCTCCTACACCGACAAGACGGCGCACGTGCAGATCGCCGACAACCCGGGCCGCGGCGCTCCGGGCACCGGCTCGCTGCCGCTGGAAGACCTGCTCGACCAGCTGAAGAAGGCCGGCTACGAGGGCTACGTGGGCCTGGAGTACAAGCCGGGCGACGCCCCGAGCGCCGAGGCCTTCGACTGGCTGCCGCGCGAGCACCGCGCCGCCTGAGCAACTGAGCGCCCGTCAATTCATGGACGTACCAACGCTTTTGGAGTCACCCTCATGAGCAACAACCTCCCCAAGGTCGCGTGGATCGGTCTCGGCATCATGGGCTCCCCCATGTCGGAGAACCTGATCAAGGCCGGCTACGACGTCACGGGCTTCACCCTGGAGCAGGACAAGCTCGACCGCCTCACGGCCGCCGGCGGCACCGCCGCGAAGTCGATCGCCGAGGCCGTCAAGGACGCCGACGTCGTCGTGACGATGGTTCCGGCCTCCCCGCAGGTCGAGGCGATCGCGTACGGCCCCGACGGCATCCTGGAGAACGCGAAGTCGGGCGCCCTGCTCGTCGACATGTCCTCGATCACCCCGCAGACCTCGGTCGACCTCGCAAAGGCCGCCAAGGACAAGGGAATTCGCGTCCTGGACGCCCCCGTCTCCGGTGGCGAGGCCGGCGCGATCGAGGCCGTCCTGTCCATCATGGTCGGCGGTGAGCAGGCCGAGTTCGACGAGGCCAAGCCGCTGCTCGACGCGCTCGGCAAGACCATCGTGCTGTGCGGTCCGCACGGCTCGGGCCAGACCGTGAAGGCCGCCAACCAGCTGATCGTCGCCGTGAACATCCAGGCGTGCGCCGAGGCCGTGGTCTTCCTGGAGAAGTCCGGCGTCGACCTGAAGGCGGCCCTGGACGTCCTCAACGGCGGCCTCGCCGGCTCCACCGTGCTGACCCGCAAGAAGGACAACTTCCTGAACCGGGACTTCAAGCCGGGCTTCCGCATCGACCTGCACCACAAGGACATGGGCATCGTCACCGACGCCGCCCGCAATGTCGGTGCCGCGCTGCCCGTCGGCGCCACGGTCGCCCAGCTGGTCGCGTCGCTGCGCGCCCAGGGCGACGGCGGCCTCGACCACTCGGCGCTGCTGCGCGCGGTGGAGCGCCTCTCGGGCGACCAGCCCAAGTAGCACCCCGGGCAACACCTCAGACTTCCGGGCCGTGGCGGCGCTGACACCTGTCCTGTCGCGCCCAGGCGCCGCCGCGGCCCGGAACCACATTCGCCCACCCATAACTTCAACAAACTGTTGACGTAGCTGTTCAGAGGTCCTTACGCTCCGAACACCTCAGCAGTCACAGCACGGAAGGTCACGATGTCGAAGCGCGTGCTTACGACCGAGTCCGGCGCCCCCGTCGCCGACAACCAGAACTCCGCCACCGCCGGCGTCGGTGGCCCGCTCCTGCTCCAGGACCAGCACCTCCTGGAGAAGCTCGCCCGCTTCAACCGCGAGCGCATCCCGGAGCGCGTGGTGCACGCCCGTGGCTCCGGCGCCTATGGCTACTTCGAGGTGACGGACGATGTCACCGACTACACGTACGCCGACTTCCTGAAGTCGGTCGGCAAGCGCACCGAGGTCTTCCTGCGCTTCTCGACCGTGGCCGACAACCTCGGTGGCGCGGACGCCGTCCGTGACCCGCGCGGCTTCGCCCTCAAGTTCTACACCGAAGAGGGCAATTACGACCTCGTCGGCAACAACACCCCGGTCTTCTTCATCAAGGACCCGCTGAAGTTCCCCGACTTCATCCACTCCCAGAAGCGCGACCCGTTCACGGGCAAGCAGGAGCCGGAGAACGTCTGGGACTTCTGGGCGCACGCCCCCGAGGCCACGCACCAGATCACCTGGCTGATGGGTGACCGCGGCATCCCGGCGTCCTACCGCCACATGAACGGCTACGGCTCGCACACGTACCAGTGGACGAACGAGCAGGGCGAAGCCTTCTTCGTCAAGTACCACTTCAAGACGAACCAGGGCATCCGCAGCCTGTCGGCCGAGCAGGGCGCCGAGCTCGCGGGCAAGGACCCGAACTCGCACCAGACGGACCTGCTGCAGGCCATCGAGCGCGGCGTCAACCCGTCCTGGACCCTGTACGTCCAGCTGATGCCGGCGGCCGAGGCGGCGGACTACCGCTTCAACCCGTTCGACCTCACCAAGGTGTGGCCGCACAAGGACTACCCGCTGCAGCGCGTCGGCCGTCTGGTCCTGGACCGCAACCCCGACAACGTCTTCGCCGAGGTCGAGCAGGCCGCCTTCTCCCCGAACAACTTCGTTCCGGGCATCGGCCCCTCCCCCGACAAGATGCTGCAGGGCCGCCTGTTCGCCTACGCGGACGCGCACCGCTACCGCCTGGGCGTCAACCACACCCAGCTCGCGGTCAACGCCCCCAAGGCCACGGCCGCGAACAACTACGGCCGCGACGGCGCCATGGCCACGAACGCCTACGCCCGCGCCCACAAGAACTACGAGCCGAACTCCTTCGACGGCCCCGTCGAGACCGGCCGCCCGCTGGCCGCGCCGCTCGCCATCAACGGCCACACCGGCACGCACGAGGCGCCGGCCCACACGAAGGACGACGACTTCTTCCAGGCGGGCGAGCTGTACCGCCTGATGTCGGAGGACGAGAAGGGACGCCTGGTCGCGAACATCGCGGGCGGCCTCTCCCAGGTCTCGCGCGACGACATCGTCGAGAAGAACCTGGCCCACTTCCACGCTGCCGACGCCGACTACGGCAAGCGCGTGGAGGAGGCGGTCCGCGCCCTGCGCGAGGACTGACCTCTTCGGGTACAACCCCCAGACTGCGTACGAGGGTTGGCGGGAGGTCTTCCCCCGTACGCAATGGCCCGCGCCGTCTGCCACGACCCGGATGAGGGGTGGTCCTGGCCGACGGTAGCGGGAGGACGAGGACCGCGGCGGCTTGTGCAGCGTACGAGCCAGTGCGGTGGTAATGGTTCCTCCGCTTCCCTCTCGACCTGAGGGAGGGGAACGGAGCGAGCCGTCGTGCGACAGCCGCCGCGGTCCCAGCCAATTCCCTGACGGGGCCCACCCGTTGGGGCTTCGGCTTCCCCGATCTCCGTCCGGTGGCGCGCATGCATGTTCCGCCAGTCGCGCGCCGTCGGACGGCAACAACCCCACCTCCCACGGCATCCCGAACCAGAGCCCCGGATACGACGGTCCGTATCCGGGGCTCTTCGCGTGCCTACGCCAGGGGCCGGGCAGAGGGGGTCAGTTGACCGACAGTTCGTTGTTCTGCCGGCGGGAGGCCGTGCCGAGCACTGTACGTGCGACGTCTTCGAGTGATCCGAGCAGCGGGTTGGGGTCGCCGGCGCGCGTGACGAGCACGGCTTCGCAGGGATCGATGTCGATGACAGGCACCAGGGCGATGTCCTCACGCCCAGCGGCGCGTCGATCGCCGGCAGGGAAGATCGCGACACAGTGGCCGGTGGCGATGAGTTCCAGCTTGTCCTCATAGCTGTCGTCGATCGCGGGCGGGGGTGGTGGCGGTCGGTCGCCGACCGGCTTGGGCGTGCTCCAGACGACCGGAGTGCTGACGCAGGCCACCAGTTCCTCGTCCGACAGAGCCCGCAGGCTGACGGTTTCCTCGTTCGCAAGATGATGACTCGCCGAAGTGACGAGCATCCGCGGCTCCTGATGGAGCGTGTTCACGCGGAGGCCGTCCGTGGGCCAGGGCAGGGGTTTGTATGCGACGAGGGCGTCGACCCGACGCTCGGCGAGGGCGTCCGTGTCCCGCCAGTCGAGGTGCCGGGTGCGGACCTGGCTGTCGGGGTGCCGACGGCGCAGTTCCTGCACGCAGGAGGTGATGACCAGTCCTTCGGCGCAGCCGACAGTGAGGGTACGGGGCCGGCCGGCGGCTCTGGCCGCGTGGGCGGCCTGCTCGGCCTCGTGGAGCAGTATCCGGGCTCTGGAAAGAAAGGCCTGACCGGCGTCGGTGAGGCTGGTGCCCTGCGGCGAGCGGTCGAAAAGCCGGACACCCAACTGGGCTTCCAGTCGCTGGATCTGGCGGCTCAGCGACGGCTGCGCCAAGTGCAGCTTGGCGGCGGCCCGACCGAAGTTGCCGTACTCCGCCACGACCGTGAAATAGCGCACGAGCCGCAGATCGAAGTCCATTCGCTCAGGATACGGTGCGCGCCGTCATACGCCTGCCGCCATACGCCTGGGGCATGACGGCATACGGAACAGGCCTTGGACGTGGTGTGCGGGTGGGTATTTGGCTTGGGGGCATGACCACTTATGACGGCAAGAAGATCGTGATCACGGGCGGAAGCAGCGGTATCGGCCTGTCCACGGCCCAGTTGTTCGCGGACGGTGGGGCGCGTGTACTGATCACGGGCCGTACCCGCTCCTCCCTGGACACCGCGTTGGAACAGTTGGGGCACAAGGCGATCGCCGTCCGTAGCGACGCCGCGTCCCTGAAGGACATCAGGGCGCTGGCCGACACGGTCCAGGAGCGGTTCGGCGCGGTGGACGCGCTGTTCGTCAACGCCGGCGTCACCGCGTCCGCGCCGTTCGACTCGACGACGGAGGAGATGTACGACGAGCTGTTCGGCGTCAACACCAAGGGCCCGTACTTCACGGTGCAGGCGTTGGCGCCGCTGTTGCGCGAGGGAAGCGGCGTGGTTCTCACCACGTCGGTGGTGAACGTCCTGGGCCTCGACGCGCTCAGTGTCTACTCGGCGAGCAAGGCGGCCCTGCGGTCGATGACACGCACCCTGGCCCGCGAGCTGCTGCCGCGCAAGGTGCGCGTCAATGCCGTGAGCCCCGGCCCGATCGACTCGGGCATCCTGGACCGCTCCTCGCTGCCCGCCGATGTCGTCGAGGCGACGAAGGACACCTACCGGAGCACCATTCCGATGCAGCGGCTGGGGTCGTCCGAGGAGGTGGCCGCCGCGGTGGCGTACTTGGCGTTCGGCGCGACCTTCTCGACGGGAACGGAGTTCCCTGTCGACGGAGGGGCGTCGCAACTCTAGCGCTGTGACCGTGAGTTGAGTGCGCTCAGTCGAGCAGTGCCGCCTTCCACACCCACGACGTCCGGTGCACCACAGCAGCACTCGGACGGGCTCGCCGAGCGGGGCGTCGGGGGGGCGGGGGCGGTCGGTCGAGCACGGCCGCGGGTGATGTCGTCGGTGTGCAGCAGGGCGACGCCCATCGCCGCGAACCCCGTCGGGTCGGACGGCCCGCCGCGGACGGCGGCCACCTGCGGCACCTTGGCAGGCGAGAAGGGGAGGCAGGCGGCGGCCGGGCTCGCGGCGAGCCGGCCCGCGTAGGCCGGCGGGTCGTGGCCGATGTGCGCGGCCGCCTGCCGGCGGCTCCACACCAGCGGGCCGAACCGTGCGGTGCTCGCCCGTGCGGGGCCCCAGTACCTCCACGGGGCCGGTGCAGCCGGAAGGCAGGGGCCGCGGCGGATCCCGGGAGAGGAGGCGGTGCCGCACAGCCGTCTCTGCCACCACCCCGGGCCCCGGGGCCCCGAAGCCCCCGGAGGGGACGGGCGGGTGGGAGACGAGCGGGCGCCGACGCAGCACACCGGCGCCGCAGACGCCAACCCCGGCACAGGACCAGAACCCCGGTGCCGCGCATCGATGACGGCAGACGTCCACACCGGCAAAGCCCCGCCCCCGCACACCGGCACGGCAGACGCCCACCCCGGCAAGGCCCCGGCGCCACGCACCCACCGCCACCGGCGCCGCCCCCGACTCCACCCCGGGCCCCGGGAGGCCGAAGCCCCCGGAGGGGGCGGGCGGGTGGGAGACGAGCGGGCACCGGCGCAGCCGGAGCAGCGCAACGGCGCCGCAGACGCCAACCCCGGCACGGCTCCAGAACCCCGCCCCCGCGCATCGAAGACGTCAGAGGTCCACACCGGCGAAGTCCCGACGCCGCACACCGGCACGGTAGACGTCCACCCCGGCAAGGCCCCGGTGCCGCACACCCACCGCCACAGGCGCCGATCCCGGCTCCATCCCGGGCCCCCGGGGTGCCGAAGCCCCCGGAGGGGGCGGGTGGGTGGGGGACGAGCAGGCGCCGGCGCAGCCGGAGCAGCGCAACGGCGCCGCAGACGCCGACCCCGGCAAAGCCCCGCCCCGGCACGGCTCCAGAACCCCGCCCGCCCCCGCGCACCGGCACGGCAGGTGCCACCCCGGCAAGGCAGCGGAACCCCGGCCCCGCGCAACAAACCCACCCGCACGACCAAAGGCGGGCCGCCGGTTCGCGTGGAACCGGCGGCCCGCCCAGGGGCGTACGACTCAGACCTTCAGCGGCCGGATGGCCGTCGGCGCGTGGCCCGGCTCCGTGGCCAGTTCCTCGAACTCCTTGACCGCGCTGATGTCGGCCGTCGGGCTCATGGAGATGTTCGTGATGCGCTCCAGGATCGCCTCGACGACGACCGGGACCTGGAACTCCTGGGCCATCTTCTTGGCCTGCTCGAAGGCCGTACCCAGCTCGTTCGGGTCCGTCACCCGGATCGCCTTGCAGCCGAGCCCCTCGGCGACCTTGACGTGGTCGACACCGTAGACACCCAGCTCGGGGCTGTTCTGGTTCTCGAACTCCAGGTTGACCTGGAAGTTGATGTCGAGGCCGATCTGGGCCTGGCGGATCAGGCCCAAGTAGGCGTTGTTCACCAGGACATGGACGTACGGGATGCGGTGCTGCGCCCCGACCGCCAGTTCCTCGATCATGAACTGGAAGTCGTAGTCGCCGGACAGGGCCACCACCTGCGTGTCCGGGTCGGCCTTGGAGACGCCGAGCGCGGCCGGGATGGTCCAGCCGAGCGGCCCGGCCTGGCCGCAGTTGATCCAGTGGCGCGGCTTGTAGACGTGCAGCATCTGCGCGCCCGCGATCTGCGACAGACCGATGGTCGTCACGTACCGCGTGTCCTTGCCGAACGCCTTGTTCATCTCCTCGTAGACGCGCTGCGGCTTCATGGGGATGTCGTCGAAGTGCGTACGACGCTGCAGCGTCTCCTTGCGCTCCAGGTGCGAGGCGACCCACGCGGAGCGGTCCGGCAGCTTGCCGGCGGCCTTCAGCTCCTTCGCGACCTCGACGAAGAGCTCGAGCGCGACCTTGGCGTCGGACGCGATCCCGTAGTCCGGCGCGAAGATCTTGCCGATCTGCGTCGGCTCGATGTCGACATGCACGAACTTCCGCTCGCCCTGGTAGACATCGAGCTTGTACCCGGTGTGCCGGTTGGCCCACCGGTTGCCGATGCCGAGGACGAAGTCCGACTCCAGGAACGTGGCGTTGCCGTACCGGTGACCGGTCTGCTGGCCCACCATGCCCGCGTTCAGCTCATGGTCGTCGGGGATCGTGCCCCAGCCCATCAGCGTAGGAATGACAGGCGTGTTGGTGACCTCGGCGAACTCGACGAGCAGGTCGGACGCGTCCGCGTTGATGATGCCGCCGCCCGCGACGATCAGCGGCCGCTCGGACTCGACGAGGAGCTTGACCGCCTTCTCGATCTGCGCGCGGCTCGCGGCCGGCTTGTAGACCGGCAGCGGCTCGTACGTCTCCGGGTCGAACTCGATCTCCGTCTGCTGGACGTCGATGGGGAGGTCGATGAGGACCGGACCCGGACGGCCCGAACGCATCAGGTGGAAGGCCTGCTGGAAGATGCCCGGGACCTGCGCGGCCTCCAGGACCGTCACCGCCATCTTCGCGACCGGCTTGGCGATCGAGGCGATGTCGACGGCCTGGAAGTCCTCCTTGTGCAGCAGGTGACTCGGCGCCTGACCCGTGATGCACAGGATCGGGATCGAGTCGCCCGTGGCGGAGTACAGGCCGGTGATCATGTCGGTCCCGGCGGGACCCGAAGTGCCGATGCAGACACCGATGTTGCCCGGGTTGGCCCGGGTGTAGCCCTCGGCCATGTGCGAGGCGCCCTCGACGTGCCGGGCGAGCGTGTGATCGATGCCACCGCTCTCCTTGAGCTCCTTGTAGAAGGGGTTGATGGCGGCACCGGGCACGCCGAACGCGTTGCTGACGCCCTCGCGCTTGAGGATCTCAACGGCCGCGCGGGCGGCGGTCATTCGAGCCATGAGTGCTCCCGACTCCTGCTGTGACTGTGTACCGCTGCTGTGCAGCTGTACGACTACGGCTACGGCTGTGGCTGTCGGATTCGCGCTCCCGTCGCGCCCCGCGGCGAGCTCTGAATTCCGTCACCTGGTCCCCGCGCTCGCTTCCCGATCGATCTCCCGATCACTTTCACGATGCGGAAACTAGGTTCTGCTATATGGAAGCAATGTAGAGGGGCTCTTTGGAGGCCGTCAAGGTGGATGATGGGACGGACGTCGATCCGTTTCCGGGGCAGGACCGAGGGGGAGTTGCCATGGCCGAGCCCACCCATCTGCGCTGCCCCACCTGCCGGCGCGAGCATCTGTACGCACCCCAGGCCCTGCCCTGCGCCTGTGGCGCGCCCGTCGCGCCGCCGATGGTGCGCGGCGCCGCGCCCGTCCCCGTCTCCGAGCGCACCTGGGACGACGACTGGGTGACGCTGCGCTGCCCGATGTGCGGGCGGCACGACCGGTGGCCCCGGCCGGAGCTGGGCTGCGCCTGCGGCTCGGTGCTGCGCGTCCCCGTCCACGACGACCAGGCGCCCGTGCCCGCCCACATCCCGCTGCCGCGCACGGCCGCTCCCCCGCGCCCCGCGTTCCAGCCCGTCGCCATCCGCACCGCGCGCGACGCCGTGACGGCCGTGGCGCTGTATCTGCGCTGGCTCGGCTACGACGACGTACGCAGGGCCGACCAGCGACCGCCCTCCGGCATCGGGCTCGCGGCGCGCGGGGTCGTCGTCCAGGTCGAGCCGTCGGTGCGGCCCGCGACGCTGCGCGACGTGGAGTGCCTGTGGCTGCAGTCGATGACGGAGTCCGCGGCCTGCGCCTACTTCTCGCTGGCCGGTTACGCGGACGAGGCCAGCACCCGCGCCGACGCCCTCGGCGTCCCGCTGTTCGTCCTCGACCTCGCCGGAGTGCCGCAGCCGGTGAACGGCCCGGCGGACGAGCTGATCGCGGGCGGCACGTAAGCACGTAGGTGCGCGACACATAGACGCACGGCACATAGGCGCGCCGCACATAGGCGCCCGGCACATAATTCCGGTGAGCCCGCGCCCGCCCCTCGGCATACTTTCCGGGTGATCATTCGCAGCGCCGAGCCCGCCGACCTCCCCCGCCTCCAGGCGATCGAGACGGCCGCGGGCGAGATCTTCCGTACGGTCGGCATGGCCGCGATCGCCGACGACGCGCCGCCCACGGTCGCCGAACTGGAGCGGTTCCGGCGGGCGGGGCACGCCTGGGTCGCGGTCGAGGACACCGGGACCGTGGTCGCCTACCTGGTCGCCGAATGGGGTCTCCCCTGCTCGAACGTAGTTGAGAGCTTGGGGAACGTCGACGGCGCCTTCCACATCGAGCAGGTCACCGTGCACCCGGACGCCGCCCGCCGCGGCGTGGGCCAGGCCCTGATCGCGCGCGCCGCCGACTGCGCGCGCGACCAGGGCCTGACCGGTCTCACCCTGACCACGTTCGCCGACGTTCCGTGGAACGCCCCGTACTACGAGCGCCTCGGTTTCCGCCGGCTCTCCGGGTCCGAGCTCACACCGGGGCTGCGCGCCATCCGCGCGGCCGAGGCCGAGCACGGCCTGGACCGGTGGCCCAGGGTGTGCATGCGAAGGGAGTCGTGAACCCCCTCACTACGGTTGCTGGTTCTACAACTCCCCGTACCCCTCTCGGAGTTCCACCTTCCGGACCTTCCCGCTGACGGTCATCGGGAACCGTTCGAGAAGGCGCAGCCGGCTCGGAATCTTGTAGTGCGCGAGCCGGTCGCGGCAGAAGGCGCGCATCTCGTCGAGGGTCAGCGTGTCCGCGGGGTCGCGCAGGATCACACAGGCGAGCACCTCCTCGCCGTACTTCTCGTGCGGCACGCCCACGACCTGCACGTCGGCGATCTTCGGGTGCCCGTAGAGGAACTCCTCGATCTCGCGCGGGGAGATGTTCTCGCCGCCACGGATGATCATGTCCTTGATGCGCCCGACGATCTGCCCGTAGCCGTCCTCGCGGATGACCGCGATGTCGCCCGTGTGCATCCACCGGCCGGCGTCGATGACCTCGGCGGTCTTCTCCGGCTCGTCCCAGTAGCCGAGCATGACGCTGTACCCGCGCGTGCACAGCTCACCGGGTTCGCCGCGCGGCAGCGTGACGCCGGTGACCGGGTCGATCACCTTGACCTCGATGTGCGGCAGGACGCGGCCGACGGTGCCGGTGCGGCGCTCCAGATCGTCGTCGCGCCGCGTCTGCAGCGACACGGGCGAGGTCTCGGTCATGCCGTAGCAGATGGAGACCTCGGCCATGTGCATCTCGGCGACGACCCGCTTCATCACCTCGACCGGGCACGGGGAGCCCGCCATGATGCCCGTACGCAGGGTGCTCAGGTCGTACGAGCCGAAGTCCGGCAGGTTCAATTCCGCGATGAACATGGTCGGTACGCCGTACAGCGAGGTGCACCGCTCCTGCTGCACGGCGCGCAGCGTGGCGGCCGGTTCGAAGGACGGGCCTGGGATGACGATGCACGCGCCGTGCGAGGTGGCGCCGAGGTTTCCCATCACCATGCCGAAGCAGTGATAGAAGGGAACGGGCAGACACACCCGGTCCTGCTCGGTGTAGCCGACCGTCTCCCCCACCCAGTACCCGTTGTTGAGGATGTTGTGGTGGGAGAGCGTTGCACCCTTCGGGAAGCCGGTCGTGCCGGAGGTGTACTGGAGGTTGACCGGGTCGTCGCACGACAACTCGGCGTCACGAGCCTCCAGTTGGCCCTCCGTGACACTGTCCGCCGCCGCCACCAGGGCGTCCCAGCTGCCCGTGCCGATGAAGACCTGCTCGCGCAACTTCGGGCATTCGGGAGCCACTTGCCGCACCAGCTCCCGATAGTCCGTGCCCTTGTGCTCGGTCGACGACACGAGGAGCGAGACACCCGACTGCTTGAGCACGAACGCCAACTCGTGTGCCCGGTAAGCGGGGTTGATGTTCACCATGATGGCGCCGATCCGCGCGGTCGCATACTGCACGAGCACCCACTCGGCACAGTTGACCGCCCAGATGCCGACGCGGTCGCCCTTGGCGATCCCCCGGGCCATCAGCCCGCGCGCCAACTCGTCGACATCGGCTCCGAATTCGGCGTAAGTCCAGCGGCGCCCGCTCGGCACATCGACGAGTGCCTCGCGCTCGGGCCGGGCCTCGACGACCTTGCGCAGGTTGGCACCGACCGTGTCGCCGAGGAGCGGCACCTCGCTGGTCCCGTGCGCGTAGGAGAGTGCGGTCACCGGTGATCCTCCTCGTGGTACGTGGCGGCCGCCTCCTCGGCGGTGGCCTCTCGCGGCATCGGCACCAGCATGCACCGGGCACCGCTCGGCCGTCGCCCCTTGCGCACATGCCTTGCCACACCGGCCACCCCGGGTGGTCCGTTCTCCGTCGCGCCTGCCCCTTCCCACGACCGGCCCTCAAGCGGTGGTCCACCACACCACTCGACGATTCCGAGTACGCGAGGTGACAGCGCCTCGGTGACGCCGTGAGGAGTGCGTGATGCGCAAAGTCGTTTCCAGGGACGGCACGACGATCGCCTACGAGAAGGCCGGCCAGGGACCGCCGATCGTGCTGCTCAACGGCTCGTTCCGCGATCACACCATCTTCGACGCGCTGGTGCCGGAGCTGACCGCGCACTGCACCACCTACGTCTACGACCGGCGCGGGCGCGGGGAGAGCGGTGACTCGCCGCACTACGCCGTGGCGCGCGAGGTCGAGGACCTCGAGGCGGTCATCCAGGAGGCCGGTGGCTCCGCCGTGGTGTTCGCGGGCAGTTCGGGTGCCAACCTGGCGATCGAGGCGGCACTGTCCGGCACCCCGATCCGCAAACTGGCCCTGCACGAGCCGTTCTACCGGGTCGAGGGCTTTCCCAAGCCGCCCTGGAACGTGGCCAAGACGATCCGCGTGCTGATGGAGCAGGAGCGGCGCCACGAGGCGGTCGAGTACTACCTCGGCAGCTTCCTGGGGCTGACGCCCGACACGGTCGCCGACTGGCGCAAGGGACCGATCTGGGCGGTCAACGAGGCCAACGCGCACACGCTCGCCTACGACCTGGAGATCTGCGGCGACTGCGAGGTCCCCGCCGAGCGGCTGGCCGGCTGCGAGCTGCCGGCCCTGGTCCTCAACAGCGATCACACGAGCGAGTGGCTGCGGGCCGCCGCCCGTGCCACGGCCGCGGCCCTTCCGGGCGGGCGCTCGCTGGAACTTCCCGGTTCCTGGCACCGGATCGACATGGACGTCCTCGGCAGGGCTCTCGTCGAGTTCGCCACGTCCTGAGAGACGGCGACTGTCGCCCGTACGACATCTCAGCCGAGGAGGCACCGCCCGTGACATCCGTTCACACTCCGGCCGACGACGCACCGGCACCGGCCACAGCGCGCACCGTGTCCCGCGGTCGCGGAGCCACCGTGTGGCTGACCGGGCTGCCCAGCGCGGGCAAGACCACCCTGGCCCGCGCCCTGGCCGAGAGGCTGCGGGCGCGCGGACGACCGGTGGAGATACTCGACGGCGACGAGCTCCGCCTGTTCCTCTCCGCAGGCCTCGGCTTCTCGCGCCAGGACCGGGACACCCACGTCCGGCGGGTCGGGTTCGTGGCGCAGAAGCTGGCGGCACACGGCGTCACGGTCCTCGCCCCGGTCATCGCGCCCTACGCCGCGTCCCGCGCGGCCGTCCGCGGCCACCACGCCACGTACGGCACCGACTTCGTGGAGGTCCACGTGTCCACGCCCGCCGACGTGTGCGGCGAACGCGATGTGAAGGGGCTCTACGCGCTCCAGGCCGCGGGGCGGCTGACCGGTCTCACCGGTGTCGACGACCCGTACGAGGAACCACGCAGCCCGGAGCTGCGCGTGGCCACCACGGGCCGGACGGTGGCCCAGTGCACCGCGCAGCTGCACGGCTTTCTGACCGAGAGGGGCCTGGCATGACGCCGGCGAAGCAGAGTCCGGCGCCGCCCGCGGAGGCGGTGTTCGACCTGTCCCATCTGGACGCCCTGGAGGCGGAGTCCGTCCACGTGATCCGTGAGGTCGCGGGCGAGTTCGAGCGGCCGGTGATCCTCTTCTCCGGGGGCAAGGACTCCCTGGTGATGCTGCATCTGACGCTGAAGGCGTTCAGTCCGGCGCCGCCGCCCTTCGTGCTGCTGCACGTGGACACGGGGCACAACTTTCCCGAGGTCCTGGCCCACCGGGACCGGGTGGTGGCGCGCTCCGGGCTGCGGCTGCACGTGGCCTCGGTGCAGGAGTACATCGACGAGGGCCGGCTGCGCGAACGCCCGGAAGGCACCCGCAACCCCTTGCAGACGGTTCCGCTCCTGGACGCCATCGCGGCCCACCGGTTCGACGCGGTCCTCGGCGGCGGGCGCCGTGACGAGGAGAAGGCGCGGGCCAAGGAGCGGGTCTTCTCGCTGCGCGACGAGTTCGGCGCCTGGGACCCGCGCCGCCAGCGCCCCGAGCTGTGGCAGCTCTACAACGGGCGGCACGTGCCGGGCGAACACGTGCGGGTGTTCCCGCTGTCCAACTGGACCGAGCTGGACGTGTGGCAGTACATCGAGCGCGAGCGCGTCGAGCTCCCCTCGATCTACTACGCGCACAAGCGCGAGGTGTTCGCCCGCGACGGCATGTGGCTGACCGCCGGTTCCTGGGGCGGCCCCGGGCCACGGGAGACGGCGCGGTGGCGCATGGTGCGCTACCGCACGGTCGGCGACATGTCGTGCACCGGCGCCGTCGAGTCCGACGCGGCCACCGACGCGGAGATCGTCGCCGAGGTCGCGGCCAGCCGGCTGACCGAGCGGGGCGCGACCCGGGCCGACGACAAGGTGTCCGAGGCCGCCATGGAGGACCGCAAGCGCGAGGGGTACTTCTAGCCATGACCATCACCGAGCACACCGCCGCGGCCACGCTGCTGCGGTTCGCCACCGCCGGCTCCGTCGACGACGGGAAGTCGACCCTGGTCGGCCGGCTGCTGCACGACTCGAAGTCCGTGCTGAGCGACCAGTGGGACGCCGTGGCGCGGGCGTCGGCCGGACGCGGGCAGGAGGCACCCGATCTGGCGCTGCTGACCGACGGGCTGCGCGCGGAGCGGGAGCAGGGCATCACGATCGATGTCGCCCACCGCTACTTCGCCACGCCCCGGCGCCGGTTCATCCTCGCGGACACCCCGGGGCACGTGCAGTACACGCGGAACATGGTGACCGGTGCCTCGACGGCCGACCTGGCCGTGGTGCTGGTCGACGCCCGCAACGGGGTCGTCGAGCAGACGCGCCGGCACGCCGCTGTCGCCGCGCTGCTGCGGGTCCCGCACCTCGTACTCGCCGTGAACAAGATGGACCTGGTGGGCTACCAGGAAAGTGTCTTCGCGGGCGTGGCGGCGGAGTTCACCGCCTATGCCCGCGGCGTCGGTGTCTCCTCCGTGACGGTGATCCCGGTCTCGGCGCTCGCCGGGGACAACGTGGTGCACCCCTCGGCCCGGATGGACTGGTACGGCGGGCCGACGCTCCTGGAGCACCTGGAGACCGTCCCCGTGGGCGGGGACCCGCGCACGGCCGACGCCCGTTTCCCCGTGCAGTACGTGATCCGCCCGCGGCGCGAGGGCTTTCACGACTACCGCGGCTACGCCGGTCAGATGGCGTCCGGTGTGCTGCGCGTCGGGGACCCCGTCACCGTGCTCCCCTCCGGTCGCGTCACGACCGTCGCGGCGCTCGAGGTACTGGGCCGTCCCGCGCGGGCCGTGTGGGCGCCCCAGTCGGTGACACTGCGGCTCGCCGACGACATCGACATCTGCCGCGGCGACCTGATCGCGGCGGCCACGGCCGTCCCGCCGCTGACCCGAGACATCGGGGCGTACGTCTGCCACCTGCACGAACGCCCGCTCCGCCGGGGAGCGACGGTGCTCGTGAAGCACACCACCAAAACGGTGCGCGCCCGCGTCACCGACCTCCCGTACCGGATGGACATCGACACCCTGCGGCGGCGTCCGAACCCGGAGGAGCTGTGCGTCAACGACATCGGACGGGTGGTGCTGCGGACAGCCGAGCCCCTCGCCGTGGACGACTACGCGGACAACCGCCGCACGGGCTCGTTCCTGCTGATCGACCCGGACGACGGTGCCACCCTCGGCGCGGGGATGGCCGGCGAAGCCTTCGGGGAAAAGCGCGCCGAAGCGTCGCTCGAGAATGACGCGACCGCGGCTCCGGACGTACTCCATCAATCTTCCACGCGTCACTGATTCCCTCTTGAGCAGTCGCCGATTCGGCAACAAAGGCCCCATGAACGGAGATTGATATGCGACCCCGGAAAAGGTCGGTCATGCGGTCCCTCGGGCGGACCCTCGGCGAGGGACTGATGTGGATGGGATACGCCTGGAACGGACTCCATCCGCCCCTCTCGGAGGGGGACTACGACATGCACCTTGCTGAACAGCCCTGCTGGCCGCCGCTTTCGGAGAAGGAACTCGCCGAATGGACGGCACTGGTCAGGAATGTGTGACAGGCGCAGCACAGTTTCGAGGAGACGTCGTATGCACAGCAATCTGATAGTGGCCCGAATGGATTCCCGGTCGAGTGCCGACGTGGCCCGACTGTTCCGGGACTTCGACGCGTCGGAAATGCCGCACCTCATGGGCACCCGGCGCCGTCAGCTCTTCATGTACAACGGCCTGTACTTCCACCTCCAGGACTTCGAGGACGACCACGGCGGCGAGCGCATCGAGGAGGCGAAGACGGATCCGCGGTTCGTGCGCATCAGCCGCGACCTCGACCCGTTCATCGGCGCCTACGACCCCGACACCTGGCGTTCGCCCGCGGACGCGATGGCGCGCCGCTTCTACTCCTGGGAGTCCAAGTGAGCGGCCGGCGCGTGGTGATAACCGGCGTGGGGGTGGTCGCCCCGGGCGGGATCGGTACCAAGAACTTCTGGAACCTGCTCAGTGAGGGCCGCACCGCGACCCGCTCGATCAGCTTCTTCGACCCGGCGCCGTTCCGCTCCCGGGTGGCGGCGGAGGTCGACTTCGACCCGTTCGAGCACGGACTGCGCCCGCAGGAGGTCCGGCGTACCGACCGTGCCGCGCAGTTCGCCCTGGTCACCGCCCAAGAGGCGGTCACGGACAGCCAGTTGGACCTGAACGCGCACGCTCCGCACCGCGTCGGGGTGGCCGTCGGGAGCGCGGTGGGCGCCACCATGGGGCTCGACGACGAGTACCGGGTGGTCAGCGACGGCGGCCGGCTCGACCTCGTCGACCACACGTACGCCGTGCCGCATCTCTACAACTACTTCGTGCCGAGTTCGTTCGCGGCCGAGGTCGCCTGGTCGGTCGGCGCCGAGGGGCCGTCCACGGTGGTCTCCACCGGCTGCACCTCGGGCATCGACGCGGTGGGGTACGCCGCGGAGCTGATCCGGGACGGTTCGGCCGAGGTGATGATCGCCGGTGCCACGGACGCGCCGATCTCGCCGATCACCCTGGCGTGCTTCGACGCGATCAAGGCGACGACACCGCGCAACGACGACCCGGAGCACGCCTCGCGTCCCTTCGACCGCACCCGCAACGGGTTTGTGCTGGGCGAGGGTTCGGCGATGTTCGTCCTGGAGGAGTGGGAGTCCGCGCGCCGTCGCGGCGCCCATGTCTACGCGGAGGTCGCCGGGTACGCCTCGCGCTGCAACGCCTTTCACATGACCGGGCTGCGTCCCGACGGCCTGGAGATGGCCGAGGCCATCGGCGCCGCCCTCGACGAGGCGCGGGTCGACGCGCAGGCCGTCGACTATGTCAACGCCCATGGTTCGGGCACCAAGCAGAACGACCGGCACGAGACGAGCGCCGTCAAGCGCAGCCTGGGCGAGCACGCCCGGCGCACCCCGATGAGCTCGATCAAGTCGATGGTCGGGCACTCGCTGGGCGCGATCGGCTCGATCGAGATCGCCGCCTCGGTGCTGGCCATGGAGAACCACGTGGTGCCGCCGACCGCCAATCTGCACGACCCCGATCCCCAATGCGATCTCGACTACGTGCCGTTGACCGCACGCGACTGGCGCACCGACACGGTGCTCACCGTCGGCAGCGGCTTCGGTGGTTTCCAGAGCGCCATGGTGCTCGCCCGACCGGACAGGAACAGGACGGCATGAGCTCTCAAGTCGTGGTGACCGGTATCGGAGTCGTCTCCCCCAACGGCTTCGGCACCGAGGACTTCTGGGACGCGACCCTCGCGTCCAAGAGCGGCATCGGCCGCATCACACGCTTCGACCCGGGACAGTACCCCGCCCAACTGGCGGGCGAGATCGACGGGTTCACCGCCGCGGAGCACCTGCCGAGCCGGCTGCTCCCGCAGACCGACCGGATGACGCAGCTCGCCCTCGTCGGCGCCGATCACGCGCTGGCCGACGCGGGCGTGGACCCGCAGCAGGGCGACGCGTACGGCATGGGGGTGATGACCGCCAGCACGTCGGGCGGCTTCGAGTTCGGTCAGGGGCAGTTGCGGAACCTGTGGAGCAAGGGCAGCCAGTACGTCAGCGCCTACCAGTCCTTCGCCTGGTTCTACGCCGTGAACACCGGCCAGATCTCCATTCGGCACGGCATGCGCGGGCCCAGCGGTGTGGTGGTGGGCGACCAGGCCGGCGGTCTGGACGCGCTCGCGCACGCGCGGCGGCTGGTCCGCAAGGGCAGCGATCTCATCCTGTCCGGCGGGGTCGACGCGGCGATCTGTCCGTGGGGCTGGGCCGCCCAGCTGACCTCCGGCCGGCTCAGCACCGCGGACCAGCCGGAGCGGGCCTACCTTCCGTTCGACACGGACGCCTGCGGTCATGTCCCCGGCGAGGGTGGCGCGCTGCTGATCCTGGAGGAGGCCGGGGCGGCGCGGCGCCGTGGCGCCCGTCGTGTCTACGGCGAGATCAGCGGGTACGGCTCCACGTTCGACCCCCGGCCCGGCAGCGGCCGTCCCCCGGGGCTGCGCACGGCGATCGAGGTCGCGCTGGACGACGCGGGTGTGCGCCCCGGCGACATCGACGTCGTCTTCGCGGACGCCGCGGGTGTCGTGGACCTCGACCAGGACGAGGCCGACGCGATCAACGGTGTGTTCGGCGCCCGGGCGGTGCCCGTCACCGCTCCCAAGACGATGACGGGCCGGCTCGGTTCGGGCGCAGGACCGCTGGACGTGGCCACCGCGCTGCTGGCGCTGCGCGACGGTGTGATCCCGCCGACCGCGCATGTCGTGCCGAACGCCGCGTACGGCCTCGATCTGGTCACCGAGCCGCGGCGCACCGCCCCGGCGACGGCACTCGTCCTGGCCCGGGGCCACGGCGGTTTCAACTCGGCGCTCGTCCTGCGCTCCGGCGCCCGGGCATGACCCCACGAAGGAGACCAGCGTGACCACCACCGGGTCGGCCACCGCTCCGCATCCCTCGCACAAGCGGCGTGTCCTCGGGCTGTTCCGCCCGTACCGCCGGAGTCTGTTGTTCGTCGCGGCGCTGGTCGCCGCCTCGTCCCTGGTCTCCCTCGTCAATCCGTTCCTGATCCGGGAGATCATGGACGAGGCGCTGCCCGAGGGCCGGACCGGCCTGCTGTCGGTGCTCGCCCTCGGCATGATCGTGATCTCGGTCGCCACCAGCACCTTCAACGTGTGGCAGACCCATGTCTCGGCCAAGGTGGGCCAGTTGGTGATGCATGATCTGCGCACCGCCGTCTACGCCCACCTGCAGCGCATGTCGCTCGCCTTCTTCACGCGCACCCGCACCGGTGAGGTGCAGTCCCGCATCGCCCACGACATCGGCGGCATGCAGGTGACCGTGACGACCACGGCCACCGCCCTGGTCTCCGACCTGACGATCGTCGTCGCCACGACGACGGCCATGCTGCTGCTCGACTGGCGGCTGACCATCGCCTCGATGGTCATGCTGCCCGCCTTCGTATGGGTGAGCCGCCATGTCGGGGACGAACGCCGGGTCATCACCCGAGAGCGTCAGCGCCACTTCGCCGACCTGACCTCCATGGTCCAGGAGTCGCTGTCGGTCAGCGGGATCATGCTCGGCCACACCATGGGCCGCTCCCGCTCGCTGGCCGACTCCTTCGCGAACGAGTCCCGCAAGCTGACCGCGATCGAGGTCCGCGCCAGTACCGCGGGCCTGTGGTACCAGTCGACGATCTGGATCGTGATGGCGTCCATGCCCGCGGTCGTGTACTGGGTCGCCGGGCTGACGGCCGGTGGCGGCCGCACGGCCCTCTCGCTGGGTTCCCTGGTGGCGTTCACGACGCTGCAACAGGCCCTGTTCCGGCCGGCGCAGCGGCTGCTCACCATCGGGATCGACATCCAGAGCTCCCTGGAGCTGTTCGCCCGCATCTTCGAGTACCTCGATCTGCCGGTCGACGTCGCCGAGCCCGAACACCCCGTGCTGCCGAAGGAGTTGCGCGGTGATGTGTGCCTGCGCGGTGTGGGGTTCTCCTACGCGGGAGCGCTGCGGCCCACGCTGGAGGCCGTCGACGTGACCGTGCCCGCCGGCGGGAGCCTCGCCGTCGTCGGCGAGACCGGTTCGGGCAAGACGACGCTGAGCTATCTCATCCCCCGTCTGTACGACGCGAGTTCGGGCAGCGTGACGATCGACGGGATCGACGTGCGCGACCTGTCCTTCGACACCCTCGCCGCCGCCGTCGGCGTCGTCTCGCAGGAGACGTACCTCTTCCACGCGACCGTCGCCGACAACCTGCGGTTCGCCAAGCCCGACGCCACCGACGAGGAGCTGGTCGCGGCCGCCCGGATCGCCCATATCCACGACTACTTGACGGCGCTGCCCGACGGCTACGACACCGTGGTCGGGGAGCGTGGCTACCGCTTCTCCGGCGGGGAGAAGCAGCGCCTGGCCATCGCCCGCGCCATCCTGCGCGATCCACCCGTCCTGGTCCTGGACGAGGCGACCAGCGCGCTGGACACGCAGACCGAGCAGTCCGTCCAGGCGGCCATCGACGCGGCGAGCGCGGGCCGCACCACCATCACGGTCGCCCATCGTCTGTCGACGGTCCGCGACGCCGACGAGATCATCGTCCTGGACAAGGGCCGCGTCGCCGAGCGCGGCACGCACGACGAACTCCTCGCGCTGGGCGGTCAGTACGCCGCGCTCATCGACCGGGACACCCAGCCGGTCGCGGTGTAGCGGGCCCCAACAGGCCCGCCCTGGAGCGGAGTTCGAGCCGCTCTGGAGCGGCCGTCCCTAACTTCGCGCCATGGACACTGCTTTCGCCGACACACCGGACAGATCCGGACTCGACCGCCGTACGCTGCTGCGCGGCGCCGCCGCCGGCCTCGGGGCCCTGGTGGCCACCGCGCCCGTCTTCACCGGCTCACCGGTGGCGGCCCCGTACACCGCGGGCCCCGAACCCTCGCCGTCCGAACTGATCCTGACCAAGTTCCAGGACCGGCTGCGCATCCCGCCCGTCCTGCGCCCCAAGAGCCGTGGCAAGCACGATGAGTTGACCGTGCGTCTGCGTACCGCCGACGTCACCGTCCACTCGCAGCTGCCGCCGGTGCGGATGTGGACCTACGAGGGCTCCTACCCGGGCCCGACCATCGAGACGACCGCCGGCCGGCCGCTCCGAGTGGCCTGGGAGAACGGGCTCAGCGGCACCATCCCCGTCACGGCCGTCGACTTCGGTCTGCCGACGGGCCCCTCGGCCGACCCGCTCACCAACTACCCCGGGACCGCGGGCTGCCAGGAAGTACAGGGTGTGTCGGGCCTGGAGCCGTGGGCGGTGGTCCATCTGCACGGCATGCTCACCGGCGGCGGCAACGACGGCTGGATGGAGAACCTGCTGCCGCCGGGCGACGTGCAGCTGTCGGCCTACCCGAACCGGGACGCGGCCACGCTCTGGTACCACGACCACTCCCACCACGTGAGCCGCTTCAGCGTGTACGCGGGCCTGGCAGGACTGTTCGTCTCGCGCGGCGAGCGGGAGAAGGACCTGGATCTGCCCCGGGGCGAGTACGAGGTGCCGCTGGTGCTCAGCGACCGCAACTTCGACCTCGACGCCTCGGGCGAGCTGACCGGCCGGCTGGTGCACAAGGTGGAGATGGTCGGCGCCCAGCGCCTCATGCGCGTGCACGCGGCCCCGTACACGCTGGTCAACGGTGTCGTCTGGCCGTACTTGGAGGTCCAGCCCCGCTGGTACCGGTTCCGCGTCGTCAACACCGCGAACTCCCGGATCTACCGGCTGATGCTGCTCGCCGACGGCGAGCCGGTGCGCGGCGCCCTCCAGGTGATCGGCACCGATCAAGGTCTCACCGACCGGCCCCGCCAGGTCGAGGGGGCCCTCAACCTCTCCCCCGGTGAACGCGCCGACGTACTGGTCGACTTCGGCGAATTCCGCGGCCGCGCGCTCAAGCTGGTCAACACCCTCGAAGGCATCACCCCGGGCGACTCCAGCAAACGGAGCGACATGCTGGAGCCGGACGTGATGCAGTTCCGGGTCGCCGACCGCAGGCCCAGCACCCGTTTCACCCTGCCGGAGACGATCGATCCCGACTTCCGGCGGCTCGGCGCGGACGACCTCCCGCAGGAGCGGACCACGCGCTGGATCGCCCTGGTGGGGCCGGGCACGCAGAACATGCCCGAGATGTGGGAGATGGAGGAGATCACCCCGGACGGGCTGACCCCGCCCGCGGAAGGGATCGTGCAGGTACGGGACGAGAACGGGGTCCTCACGACGCTGCGCAGGACGGCGATGGCGTACGACGACGGAAACACCGTCCGTGCCGGGCACGAGGACCTGGAGGTCTGGAAGTACCTGAACCTGGCGGCCTCACCGCACCCCATGCACATCCACCTGGCGCACTTCCAGGTGCTGTCCCGTGCCCTCTACGACATCACCGGCTTCGACCGGAAGGTGCGTGGCTCCGCCAAGCCGATCGCCTTCAAGGCGGCGGCCGAGCTGGAGGCGCACGAGATCGGGGTGAAGGACGTGGTCCGGGTCGGGACCGCCGGTCAGATCACGGCGGGCCCGAACGGCACCCCGGGCGAACTCGTCACGGTCGCGGTGCGCTTCCCCGTGGTGGGCCGGGGCGTGCACCACTGCCACATGCTGGAGCACGAGCAGCACATGGTGCGGCCCCTCGTGGTGGGCCCGGTGGGCGGCGCGCACGACGAGGGGCACGGGGGCATGCACCACTGAGGTTCCCGGCGGCTCAGGGGTTGAGCACCCACGCCGAGTGGTGCGGGGTGAATCCGATGTGGGGGTAGTACTCGGCCGCGGCGGGGGCGGACAGCAGCACGATCTTGGCCCGCGGTGCCTCCTTGCGGGTCGCGTCGATCAGCTCGCGGCCGATGCCCGAACGCTGGTGGGCCCGTACGACGGCGATGTCGGACAGGTACGTCACGTAGGCGAAGTCGGAGACGCTGCGGGCGATGCCCACCAGTTCGCCGTCGACGCGGCAGGTGACGACGAGGTTGGCGTGGCGCACCATCTCGGCCATCCGCTGGGTGTCCTCGACGGGCCGGCGCTCGCCGAGCCCCGACTCCCGGTAGACCCTCAGCACGTCGTCGAGATCGAGTTCCCGGCCGTTCGCACGCTCAATGATCCTGCTCACGCAGCTTGTCCAATCGCTTGTGGATGACGTCATGGTGGGACAGGAACCGCTGCGGGGTCAGGCTGCCCGTGTCGAAGCCCGCGCTGTCGAGTTCACGGAGGAAGTCTCCACTGTTCGCGGCGTTCTGGATGGTGCGGTAGATCCGCTCGCGTTCGCCGCCGGAGCGCAGCTGCTCGGCGAGGACGGCGGAGCTGTAGGCGAGTCCGCCGGTGTGGTCGATCGCGGCACGCATGCGCTCCGGGAACACCATCAGGTCGCGTATCAGGGCGGTGGCCGCCGTGACTTGGTAGTGCGCGACGGTGAACGCGTCGGGCAGCACGACGCGTTCGACCGAGGAGTGCGACAGGTCGCGCTCGTGCCACAGCGCCACGTTCTCCAGCATCGCGCCGGCGTGCCCGCGCAGCAGCCGGGCCAGGCCCGTAAGGCGTTCGGCGGTCGTCGGGTTGCGCTTGTGCGGCATCGCGCTCGACCCCTGGTAGGCGGCGCCGCGCGGCTCCTCCACCTCGCGCACCTCGGTGCGCGACAACAGCCGCACCTCCACGGCGATCTGCTCGACGCAGGCGCCGAGTGTCGCGATGGCCTGCACGAGCTGGGCGTGCCGGTCCCGGGCCACGACCTGGCTGGGGGCCTGCTCCACGCCCAAGCCGAGCGCGCCGCACACGTGCTCCTCGACGAACGGGTCGATCAGCCCGTAGGTGCCCACGGAGCCTGAGACGGTGCCCACCGCGACCTGTTCGCGCGCGTCGCGGAGCCTGCGGATCGACCGGTCGACCGCGAAGGCGAACCCGGCGAGCTTGTGCCCGAAGGTCGTCGGCTCGGCGTGCATGCCGTGGGTGCGCCCGATGCACACGGTCTCCCAGTGCTCGGCGGCCCGCTCCACGAGGGTGGCGCGCAGCCGCACCGTCGTGTCGAGCAGCACGTCGCAGGCGCGCGCCAGCGTGTGTCCCAGGGCGGTGTCCACGAGGTCGTAGCTCGTCATGCCCAGGTGCACCCAGCGGGCGGTGTCGTCCGGCATGGTCTCGCAGAACGCGGCGAGGAAGGAGAGGATCTCGTGGTCACGGTCGCGTTCGAGTTCGGCGACCCGGGCGGCGTCCGGCACCGGGGCCCGCCGGATCCCCGCCAGAGCGGACTCGGGGACGAGACCCAGGCGGGCCTGCGCCTCGGAGGCGAGTACCTCCACCTCGGTCCAGGTCGCGTACCGGGCCTGGTCGGAGAAGAGTTCCGCCATCTCCGGCAGCGCGTAGCGGGGAATCACGGTCAGGCGGCCTTGCGGACGATCTCGACCGGGCGGGCGTCCAGGAGGGTGCGGACGGCCTCGTCCCCGCCGGCGACGTCGAGTTCCATGTCGTGCAGCCGGTCGATGACGTTGCGGACCACCTTCTCCTGCTGCCGCTCGCCCGAGCCCTCCCAGACCAGCTCGGGGAACACCGTCAGAAAGACCTTGTCGTTGCCCTGGCTGAAGATGTTGACTTCCATGACGTCGCGCAGCGCCATTCGGGCGTTGTAGATCAGGGTATTCATGCCTGCCACCGACTTTCGGGTATCCGGGTCCGTCGCGACACATGATGGTCGGCGCGTCGGGCGCACACAAACGTTCAACTGCGCGAATTCCCCGCTTGAACGGCATTGCCATTTCCGGGTGTTTGACAGAAAAAGGCGCCGCCGCAGACGATGCAGGCGTTCGTAAATGCGTTTGGCCGCGTCTCACGAAAAACATCCGGAGTGCCATGAAAATCCTGTTCATAACGACGGGCAGCCAGGCAACCTACTACGCCACTGCCCCGCTGGCGACGGCCGCGCGAAATGCCGGCCATCAGGTCATGCTGGCCGCCCACGAACCCTGGGTGGAGACCGCGGAGGCCATCGGGCTTCCCACGTTCTGCTACACGGTCGACCCGATCCGGCACTTCATGCGGATCACCAACCCCGGCAAGGGGCTGCGCTTCCCGCGGGAGCTGGGCGACGAGGAGATGATCGGGCAGGGCCGCGGCTTCGCGCAGATGGGCCTGGCCGGCGTCAAGTCCCTGCTGGAGCTGGCCAAGGACTGGACTCCGGACGTCGTCGTCGGCAGCTCGCAGAGCTACGCGGCGATGCTGCTCGCGGCCCACCTCAAGGTGCCCTACGTCCGGCACGTGGAGTACCTGGGCATCCCGCTGACCGGGATCGACCCGGGCGCCGAGGCCGAACTCCGCCCGGAGATGGAGCGGTTGGGCGTGGACGGGCTGCTCCGGCCCGACCTGCTGATCGACTCGACCCCGCCCTCGCTGCGCCCGGCGCAGGACCCCGAGGCCCAGCCGATGCGCTGGATCCCGAGCAACCCGCAGCGCCGGCTCGAGCGGTGGATGTACACCCGCCCCGAGGGGCGTCGCCGCGTCGTCATCACGTCCGGCTTCCGCAGCCTGATGTTCCGCGATCCGGGCTGGACGATGCCGCTGCTGGTCAGCGAGTTGAACAAGCTGGGCGCCGAGGTGCTCATCGCCGCCTCCCCGGGCGCGGCCGAGCGTTTCGGCACCGAGCTCGGCGACGCGCGGGTCGGCTGGATCCCGATCGACGTGGCCGCGGCCACCTGCGACCTGGCCGTCCACCACGGCGGGGCGACCACCGCCACGAGCCTGATGGCCAACGGGGTGCCGCAGCTGATCATTCCGGAGAACCCGCCGGAGTTCCCGCCCAACTACCACCGCGAGGCCATCGCCGGCGCGATCAGCGGGTTCGGTGCGGGCAGGACGCTGTGGCCGCAGGCGCAGGAGCCGGACACGGCGCCCGGCGCCGTGATCGCCGCCGCCTGCCGCGAGCTGCTCGAGGACCCGAGCTACACGGAGCGCACGCAGTTCCTCGCCAAGGAGATCGCCACGCTGCCGACGCCCGCGGACATCGTGCCGCGCCTGGAGGCACTGACCACCGGCTGACCCGGCCCCGTACGGCGCGCATACGAATCGCCCCGGAACCACGGAGATCCTCCGTCGGCTCCGGGGCGATTTCCGTGCGCGACGCGCCTTACGTACGGGCACACGAAAGTGCCGCCGGCCCGCGGGTGGGGGCCGGCGGCAGTCGGTGCTCAGCGGGCGGCGAGCGCCTCGATGTCGCGCAGTACCTCGTCGGGCCTCGGCAGCGCGGCGCTCTCCTCGGCCAGCAGCCGGGCGCGCTCGGCGTACCGGGGGTCGTCGAGGACCGACCGGGCGGCCTCGACCATGACCTTGTACGGGTCGCGGCCCTCCTCGGGGCGGTGGCGGTCGACCAGTTCGGCCGCGCCGAAGTCGCGTACCGCTTCGGCGACGGCCTTGCCGTATCCGTTGTCGGGGGCGATGAGTTGGGGCACACCGGAGTTGATGAGGGTCATCGCCGTGGTGGCTCCGCCGTGGTGGACCGCGAGATCGCAGGTGGGCGCGACGACGTCGAGGGGGATCCAGCCGATGCGGACGTCCTCGCCCAGTTCCGCGCCGAACCGCTCGGCGGCCTCGGGCAGCGCCGCGACGAGCACCTCGGCCCCGGCGCCCGACAGTTCCTCGACCAGGGCGCGCAGTGAGCTGCCGGGGGTGTCGAGCACGAGGTTGCGGGTCCCGGCGGTGATCAGGACCCGCGGCCGGCCCTCGGGCCTGGTGTACATCCACGGCTCGACGCGCCGCTGGCTGACTCTCGGCACCCAGCGCATGGACCGGGCCTTCGGGGCTCCCGCGGGGCGCAGCGACGGCGGGCACAGGTCGATGAAGAGGTCCGGGTCGGGCAGCTCGTCCAGCCCCAACCGTTCCAGTTCCGGCTGGAGTTCGGCCACGGCCGTGCGGTCGCGCCGCGCCATCTGGGCGATGTGCCAGATGTGCCGTACGTAGGGGACGCGCAGCCGGGCGGCCAGCACCCGCGGGACGTGGGAGAGCCCGCCGACCACCACATCGGGCGCCCATTGCCCGGACAGTTCCAGCAGTGCGTCCAGGCGGACGGATGCCGTCATGGCGTCCTGGCCGTAGCGCATGCGTTCGGGCGTGATGCAGATCGCGGGCAGTCCGACGGACTGTGCGGCCGCCATCAGCGGTTCGTCGGCGGCCAGCAGGATCTCGTGTCCCGCGTTGCGTGCGGCGGCGGCGAGCGGGGCGACGCCGAACACGGCTGCCTGGCTGCCGCCGACGGTGAACAGGAATTTCATGGCGCTGCCGTTTCTTCCGGTGAAAGGGCCCCGGTGGGAGTCCGGTGGGAGTCCCACGGGAGGGGATGCGGTGCCTTCGGGCGCGCCTCAGCCGGCCTGGGCCATCTCCATGACGTACCGGCCGTAGGAGGAGTTCGCGAGCCTGCTGCCGAGGCGGTAGCAGTCGTCACGGTCGATGTAGCCCATGCGCCAGGCGATCTCCTCGAGGCACGCGATGCGCACTCCCTGGCGGTGCTCCAGGACCTGGACGTAGTCGCCGGCCTCCATGAGGGCGTCGTGGGTGCCGGTGTCCAGCCAGACGAATCCGCGGCCCAGCGGGATGAGCGTGGCCTCGCCGCGCTCCAGGTAGACGCGGTTGAGGTCGGTGATCTCCAGTTCCCCCCGCTCGGAGGGGCGCAGCCCGCGGGCGATGTCCACGACGGAGTTGTCGTACAGGTACAGCCCGGTGATGGCCATGTTGGTCTTGGGCTTGGCCGGCTTCTCCTCCAGGGCGATGAGCCGGCCCTGCTCGTCGAGTGTGCCGACGCCGTAGCGCTCGGGGTCGCGCACCGGGTAGCCGAACAGCACGCAGCCCCGGATGTCCTCGGCGGAGCGCTGCAACAGGCGGCCGAATTCGTAGCCGTGGAAGATGTTGTCGCCGAGGACGAGGGCGACGGAGTCGTCGCCGATGTGGTCGGCCGAGACCAGGAACGCGTCGGCGAGGCCGCGGGGCTTGTCCTGTTCGGCGTAGGTCAGGGTGAGCCCCAGCCAGGATCCGTCTCCCAGCAGCCTGCGGAACATCTCCAGGTCGTCGGGGGTCGTGATGATCTCGATCTCGGTGATGCCCGCGAGCATCAGCGCGGAGAGCGGGTAGTAAATCATTGGCTTGTCGTAGACCGGGAGCATTTGTTTCGAGACGCCCAGCGTGATCGGATGCAGCCTCGTACCATTGCCGCCGGCCAGGATTATTCCTTTCACCGTGGCACCTCCTCAGTGACTTCGTGCCCCGTGGGCGATGCGAGCACTTTATCGGCGGTTAACACGCGTTCAAAAGGCCCGTCGGTCACCATCGGGCAGTCGGGGAACGGACATTGACAACCGCAGGTCGGCTATCCAGTCTTGGGGCGTCCCGGTTCAGGCATGTGCATTCTTATATCGTTTGGGTGGACCTGTGAAAATAGAAGGGCCAACGTCCGTTCTCGAATCCGAGCGGAGAGCCGGTATAGGCATCGTCGGATGCGCCGACATCGCCGTACGGCGCGCCATCCCGGCCATCCGGGAGTCGCCTTTCCGGCTGTCCGCGATCGCGAGCCGGTCGGCCGCGAAGGCCGAGGACGCCGCCTCCCGGGCCGGCTGCGCGGCGGTCGTCGGGTACGAACGTCTGCTGGAGATGCCGGAGATCGAGGCGGTCTACATCCCGCTGCCCAACAGCGAGCACGCGCGGTGGGCGCGCCGGGCGCTGGAGGCGGGGAAGCACGTACTGATCGAGAAGCCCGCGGTGTCCTCACGGCGCACGGCTCTGGAGCTGACGGAGCTGGCCGAGTCGAGCGGGCTCGCGGTCATGGAGAACTTCGCCTTCCTGCGTCACCCGCAGCACGACCGGGCACAGGCCCTCGTCGCGGACGGGGCGATCGGTGAACTGCGCTCCTTCACCGGGTCGTTCGGGATTCCGCCCACCGATCCGAGCGGCATCAAGTACCAGGCGGAGCTCGGCGGCGGATCGCTGTGGGAGGTGGGCTGCTACCCGGTGCGCGCCGCCCAGGCCTATCTCGGCGCGTCCGCCCGGGTGGTGGGCGCGAGCCTGTCCCACGACACCGCCCTCGGCGTGGACACCTCGGGCTCCGCGCTGCTGTGCGACGACGCCGGGACCACCGCGAACTGCTCGTTCGGGCTGTCCCACAGCTACCGCTCGACCTACGACGTGTGGGGCAGCGAGGGGCGGCTGATCCTGGAGTGGGCGTTCACGCCCGCGCACACGGCGCGTCCGGTGCTGCGGCTTCAACAGCGGGACGTCGAGACGACGATGACCATGCCGGCCTGCGACCAGTTCGTGGGCGTCTTCCAGACGTTCCACGACGCCGTACTCGATCCCGCGCGGCGTGCGACGCACCGTCAGGACATGGTGCGGCAGGCGACGTTGATGGAACAGATCAAGGACCACGCGAACGGCGCCGCGTGAGATGACACGGGCAAGGCGCGGTAAGGCGGCGGGCACTGTTCGTACGTCGGGAGCAGTCCCGCGGCCGCA
>NZ_JBTYHB010000020.1:0-152122 GCF_054871485.1 Streptomyces sp. UC4497
GCCCGGCCGGGGTCGGCGCGGCGCCAGTGCGGGTCCCCCCCGCGCCGGCCCCCCGGGCGGTGCCCCCCCAGGTGGTGCCGACGCGCCCCGGGGGGGCCCCCCCCCCCGCCCCCGGGGGGGGGGCCGCCCCCGTTTTCCGTGCCCGAGCGGCCGCTAGGCGGCGACGGGAGCCTTCGCCTTGGGCTTGGCGGTGGTGGTGGCGTTGGTGAACGCCTCGTACTCCTTGAGGACGTCCTCGGTCGGCCCGTCCATCCGCAGCTCGCCGCGCTCCAGCCACAGCACCCGGTCGCAGGTGTCGCGGATGGACTTGTTGCTGTGGCTGACGAGGAAGACGGTGCCCGCGCGCTTGCGCAGCTCCTTGATGCGCTGCTCGGACCGCTTCTGGAAGGCCCGGTCGCCGGTCGCCAGCGCCTCATCGATCAACAGCACGTCATGTTCCTTCGCGACGGCGATGGAGAACCTCAGCCGAGCGGCCATGCCCGACGAATACGTCCGCATCGGCAGCGTCACGAAGTCGCCCTTCTCGTTGATCCCGGAGAAGTCGACGATCTCGTCGTAACGGTCCCGCACCTGCTCGCGCGACATGCCCATCGCGAGGCCGCCGAGCCGCACGTTGCGCTCGCCGGTGAGGTCGTTCATGAGGGCCGCGTTCACGCCGAGCAGGGAGGGCTGGCCGTCGGTGTAGATGTGCCCGTTCTCGGTGGGCAGCAGCCCGGCGACGGCCTTCAACAGGGTTGATTTACCCGACCCGTTGGTCCCGATCAGCCCGATTGCCTCACCTCGGTAGGCGGTGAAGGACACGTTCTTCACGGCGTGCACCTTCCGCACCCCCGCCCGCTTCTCGGCCTTCTTCCGGCCGCCGAGGATGCGGCTCAGGGCGGCGGTCGCGGCGCCACGGCCCGCGCCGGTCCCGTTGACGCGGTAGACGATGTCGACGCCGTCGGCGATGACGGTGGGAATCCGCTGGTCGTTGATGTGCTCAGCCACGTCCGTACGTCTCCTCGGCCTTCCAGAAGTAGATGAACCCGCCGACCCCGACGAGCAGTGCCCAGCCGGCCGCCAACGCCCAGATGTGCGGCGGCAGTTGATCCGCGGTGAAGCTGTCGATGAGCGCGAAGCGCATCAGGTCGATGTAGGCGGCGGCCGGGTTGAGCTGGAGCAGCGTCCGTACGAACGACGGGATGTCCTGCCCCTCCGTCAGCCGCGTCAGGCTCCACATCACGCCGGACGTGTACATCCACGTACGCAGCAGGAACGGCATCAGCTGCGCGAGGTCCGGGGTCTTCGAACCCATCCGCGCCATGATCAGCGCGAGCCCCGTGTTGAACACGAACTGAAGCGTGAGAGCGGGCACCACGAGCAGCCAGGACGGCGCCGGCGGCACGCCCGTCGCCAGCAGGATGACCACGAGCGCGCACATCGAGAACAGCAGCTGCTGGAGCTGTTGCAGGCAGAACGAGACCGGGAGCGAGGCCCGCGGGAAGTGCAGGGCCCGGACGAGCCCGAGGTTCCCGGAGATCGCCCGCGTCCCCGCCATCACCGACGACTGCGTGAACGTCCACACGAACACGCCCGTGACCAGGAACGGGATGTAGTCCGGCACGCCCCTGCTGGTGCCCATGAGCTTGCCGAAGATGAAGTAGTACACCGCCGCGTTCAGCAACGGCGTCAGCACCTGCCAGAGCTGCCCGAGCTTCGCCCGGCTGTACTGGGCGGTGAGCTTGGCGGTCGAGAAGGACGAGATGAAGTGCCTGCGCTGCCACAGCTGGCGTACGTACGCGGACAGCGAGGGCCGCGCGCCGCTGACGCTCAGCCCGTACCGGGCGGCGAGGGCCGCCGGATCCTCGGGGGTGGACCGCGGTGCCTCCTGCGGGGGAGGCGTGTCCAGGACCTGGCTCACATCCGCTGCTTTCGGTCGGGGGCGGGGCGACGGCCGGCGTTCACCCGCCGTTTACGTCGGGACGGGTCCGTATCGTCGTGACGTGAGCGTAGGGCGGAGCGACGTCGGAACGCAACCGTTTCGTCGTCGCGCGCCTATGCTTTGCCATATGACGACCAACGCCGACTCCCCCAAGCCGACGCGCCGCAGGGCCCCCGCCGGCGCGGCCGTGCTGCGCGAGGACGTGACGGAAGCCATCCGCGCGGCCGTCTTCGAGGAGCTGGCCTCGGTCGGCTACGCGCGCATGTCCATCGAGGGCATCGCGCGCCGCGCGGGCGTCGGCAAGACGGCGGTCTACCGCCGCTGGAAGTCCAAGCTCCACCTGGTCCTCGACCTGGTCTCGGCGATCGCCGTACAGGGCCTGCCCGCCCCGGACACGGGCTCCCTGGAGGCCGACCTCCGCCTCCTCTACGAGGTCACGTCACGCGCGCTGCGCCACCCGGTGGCCGGCCAGATCATCCCGGACCTCCAGGCGGAGGCGGCCCGCAACCCGGAGATCGCGGAGGCTTTGCAGAAGGCGCTGCGCGAGGGGCAGCACGGGGTGGCGAGCGGGATCGTACGGGCGGCGGTGGAGCGCGGGGAGCTGAGCTCCGGGCTCGACGAGGAGCTCGCGCTGGACCTCATCTCGGGCCCGCTGTACTGGCGCACGCTGGTGGTGCGCACGCCGAAGCTGCCGAAGGGGCATCTGAAGAAGCTGTCGGTGGCGACGGCGGCGGCGCTGAAGGCGCTGTGAGGAAGGCGCTCTGAGGAGCGGCGCGAAACTCTTAAGTCGTTTAAGTGTGATGTCCGTTACGCTCCATTTGTATGCCTTCGAGGACCCGTCCCGCCGCCACCTTCGACCGCGCCGACCCCTGGCTGACCAAAGCGCTGCCCCGGCTGCGTGGCATCGAGCCGACCAGAAGTTACGGGTACGGCGGCGAGCTGCTGCACGACGACGGGCGGGCCGACATGGAGGCCTACGGCGCCCGCGTCGCCGAGCTCGCGACGCGGCTCGGGGAGGCGCTCCTGTCGTACGGGGCTTCTGCCGAGGAGGCGGTCGCCGGGATGCTGGTCGTCGCCGAGACGTACGGGCTCAGCTACTGCGAGCCGGGCGTCACGCTCGCCTCCGTGTCGCTGTCCGCGCACGCGCCCGGTGAGCTCACGCCGCTGCACGCGAACCGGGTGATCCGTAAGCACGCCACCGACTTCCGTACGTTGGGGCGCATTCACGCCCTCGTCGAGCGGATCAGTGCCGGGCAGCTCGGGCTCGATGAGGCGCGGGCCGCGATCGCGCGGATCCTCGACGTGCCGGCGGAGCGCGGGCGGTGGGCGGTGTGGCGGGTGCCGGTGCAGACCGGGTTCGTGGCCGCGGGCGGTGGAATCGCGTTCGGTGGTGGTGCGCTCGCGTCGGTGTGCGCGTTCTTCGCCGGGCTGCTCGGGGCGCTGCTGAGCGGCTGGTTGGGGCGCAACGGCGTGCCCGCGTTCTACCGGTCGGCCGTCGCCGCGATGCCGACCGCCGTGCTGGCCGTCGCGATCAGTCACGGCGCGCCGCCGACGACCGTGCAGTCGGTCGTGGTCGCCGGGGTGCTGGGGCTGCTGCCGACCGTGACCTTCGTCAGTGCCGTGCAGGACGCGCTCACCGGGCACTATCTGACCGCGCTCGGGCGGCTCTTCGACGCGTTGCTGGTGTTCGCCGCGGTGGTCACGGGCGTGGTGGCCGTGCTCGGTGTGGGGCGGCTCGTCGGGTTCGAGGCGCCGGTCGTGCCGACGGCGGAGCGGGCCGAGTATCTGGGGGCGCCCGTCGTGGGTGCCGCGGTGTTCTCGGTGGCCGTGGCGGCGCGGGCGCGGACGCCGCGGCGGGACTGGTTGCCCGCGGGGCTGCTCGGGCTCGTCGGGTTCGTGGTGGCGGCCGAGTTCGCGGTCCTCGGGCTTCCCTCGCTCGTCGGTACGGCGGTGGTGGCGGCCGGGGTCGGGTGCGCCGCGCATGCCGTGGCCCGGCGGAGGCGGGAGTCGGCGCTGCCGATGGTCGTCCCTGGGATCGCCCCGTTGCTGCCGGGCAGTGCGTTGTACGTGGCGTTGGCCGCGCTTGCCTCCGGGCGGACCATGACGGGGATCGGGGGGCTTGTGCACGCGGCGGCGGTGACGCTGGCGATCGCGGTGGGGGTGGGGTTGGCGGGTGAGGCTGCGCAGCTGGGGCGGAGGGTTCGGGGGGCGGGTGGTTCTCGTGCGCCGCGACGGGGGCCACGTCACGGGGCTCCGCCCCGGGCCCCGCGCCTCAATCGCCGGCGGGGCTTGAGTTCGCCCACCCGTCCAGCGCGCTCGTCAAGTGCTCCAGCCGTTTCCTCAGGCTTTCGATCTCCTCCAGGTCGAAGCCTGTTGCGGCCGCGATCCGGCGCGGGACCTCGGCCGCGCGGTCCTTCAGGGCCGCGCCGGAGGGCGTGAGGGCGATGGTCACCGAGCGTTCGTCCGTGGCGCTGCGTTCGCGGCGGACGAGGCCGTTCGCCTCCAGGCGCTTGAGGAGCGGGGAGAGGGTGCCGGAGTCGAGGCGGAGGCGTTCGCCCAGGCGCTTGACCGGGAGCGGGCCCTCCTCGGGGGCGGCCTCCCAGAGCACCAGCATGACCAGGTACTGCGGATAGGTGAGGCCCAGGTCCTTGAGCAGCACCCGGTAGACGCCGCCGAAGGCGCGCGACGCCGCGTTGAGCGAGAAGCAGATCTGGCGGTCGAGCCGGAGGTACTCGTCGGTGCTGGGAGTGCTGGGGGTGCTGGGCGTGGCCATGGCTCCAGGGTAGCGCTCGCGCGATTGAGTTGTGCGCAATTGAATTGTGTGCTCTATTGGTGGAGTACAGAGACAGTCGCGAAGAGATTCACGTAAACGAGAGGCAGGTCCTTCCATGGACGCCATCTACACCGCCGTCGCCACCGCCACCCACGGCCGCGACGGGCGTGCCGTCTCCTCGGACGGCGTGATCGACCTTCAGCTCGGCATCCCGACGGAGATGGGCGGCAACGGCCAGGGCTCCAACCCGGAGCAGCTCTTCGCCGCCGGTTACGCGGCCTGCTTCGGCAGCGCGCTCGGGCTCGTCGGCCGCGGCGCCAAGGTGGACGTCGCCGACGCCGCCGTCACCGCCGAGGTCTCCATCGGCAAGCAGGGCGAGGGCTTCGGGCTCGCCGTCGTGCTCCGCGTCGAGCTGCCCGAGTCGGTCGACGCCGAGACGGGCCGCAAGCTGGTCGAGCAGGCGCACCAGGTGTGCCCGTACTCGAACGCGACGCGCGGCAACATCGACGTGCAGATCGTCGTCGAGTAGGCATCGATCGGGCCTGCGTCAATCAGGCCTGGACGTACCCCCGTTGATCCGCGCGAGCGCCTCGCCCGTCCGCGGGCTCCACGCCACCAGGACCGCCTCCGGCGGCAGCCGCTCGCCCCGGTCGAGCAGCAGCCAGCGGACGCGGTAGCGGTCGGCGACGGCCTCCCGTTCCGCGCGGGTGGACGTGGGGGAGAGGTAGGCGCGCACCGCCGCCCGGCGCCGGTCCCAGTCGGCCCTGTCGACGACCGGGTCGGGGCGGGCGGGCGCGACCAGCGTCGGGCCGTAGCCCGGCAGCGCCCGGATCGGACGGTGGCCGCTGGTGAGGACCGTGTCGCCGGGTGGAATGTGCTGCGCCGCCCAGGTGTACGCGGGCCAGCTCGGTGGCGGGTCGAGGGCCGTGGCCAGGAAGCCGAGCGCCGCGCCCGTCGCCGCCAGCGCGCCGAGCGCCCGGCGCCGTCGTGGCCAGGGGCGGGGCGCCGCGAGGGCGATCGCCAGCGCGAGCTGGAGCGGCACCACCGTGAGGACCATGGCCGCGCCGTACGCGGAGGGGTGGACCACTGCGGCGTACGCGAGGGCCGCGATGCCCGCCGCGCACAGCAGTACGAGCGGGTCCCTGCGGTCGAGGCGCCATCGCAGCCACAGTGGCGGGAGGCCGATCAGCGCGAGCCACGGGACGTGCGGCTGCGCGTGGTCCGCGTCCGGCCACAGCCATACGAGTCCCACCGCCGCGACCCCCGCCACGGCCCAGCGCACGCCTTCTCGCCGCAGTCGCCACGCGCCCGCCCACACCCACAGGGCGATCCCGATCGCGAACGTCGACGGGTAGCCGAGGTCGATCATCAGGGAGCGCAGCGCGAGCGGTTCGGTCCGCCAGTCCGTGCTCGTTCCCCAGAGCAGCGTCAGCGTCAACAGGGCGACAACCGGGGCCCATTGGCGTGATGTGAGGGTGCGGACAAAGCGGTTCAGGCCCGTCAGCAGAACCAGCAGGTTGGCGGGGCCCGCGAGCTTCATGACCTCCCAACCTGTCAGTCCCGTTGCCCGCGCGAACGCTCCCTCCGCCATCGCGTACGGGGACGAGACGTACGGGTTGCCCGCGCCCGGCAGGTCGACCAGCGGGTGGCGCGGGTGCAGCAGGCTCACCTTCAGGCGTTCGATCACCGCCGCGTGCAGCCCGTAGTCGTAGGCCATCGGCACCCACCAGTACGCGAGCGTCAGCAGCAGCCAGCACAGGCCGCCGAAGACGAAGAACGGGGTCGGGCGCCAGAAGTGGCCGCCGTGCAGCGCCGTCGCGCCGCGCGCCGCTCCCCGGGCGAGTGCGGTGGTCGTCAGATACGGCATGGGGCATGCGTGCCCCGCCGGAGCGGCCCGCCCCGCCTTTCGTGGGCCGTGCGGGTGAGCGCCACGGTCCACGAAGGGCGGGGCCGGGGTCCGGGACTCCGGCAGGATCCGCCGGAAAGGCCCTGGGCCGTCAGCGGCCCAGCAGGGAGCGCAGCAGGCCCTTCGGGCGCGGGCCCTGCGTGGGCACGGCCGAGGCGGTCGACTCGTAGCGCGACACCGGCTGGGCCGGGCGCTTCGCCTTCTTGCCGTCGATGCGGATCATCGAGTGCCCGGCGACCTCCTCCGCGCCGTGCCAGAAGTCCTTGCGTCCCGCGAGCATCGCGCCCAGCTCGGTGCGCACCGGCTCGAACGAGCCCCACGTCCCGTAGAACTTGGTCGCCGTGATGCACAGCGGCTTCAGCCCTGTCGTGGCGACGGCGCCCCACGTCGCGGCCGCGACCCCCGGGCAGTGCTCGGCGCGGAAGTCGTCGAGCACGACGATGCCGTCCTCGCCGAGGAGTTCGCGGGAGGCCTCGATGTCGCCGTGCACGTGCTCGTACAGATGCGAGGCGTCGACATGCACGAAGCGGCAGCTGCCGGGGGCGACCAGGGACGTGATCACGTGCGAGGGGCCCTGCACCACCTCGGGCAACTCGTCATGGAACGCTTGGTAGTTGGCCTCGAAGGCGGTTCGCGTGAGGGTGCTGTAGGACTTGTTCATCTCCTTGTCATTCGCCATGTCGTCGGCGGGTGAGTCGAACAGGTCGCAGACCGTGAAGGTCTCCTTCTCCTCCAGGTACTGGCCCATGAAGATGGCGCTCTTGCCCATGTAGACGCCGAGTTCGAGGAGATCCCCGTCCTGGCCGAGCGCGCGCTGCCGGCTCAGGAACCAGTCGAAGAGCACCTGGTCGATGTTGTGGAACCAGCCTTTGACGTCGTCGAGCGCGGCCGGGCGGGGCAGTTCGGCGGGCGCGGTGCGGGACTCGTGCTGCATGTCAGCTCCAGTACGGATGACGTGGGTGCGGGGCCGGCGGACGACGCGCTCGCCGGCCGGCCCCGGGAGGCCATCAGCTCTGGGTAGGTGCACGGGGTGTCCGCGCAGTGGCCGGGAGGGAACGAAAGGCCTTCTCGCTCGACAAATCCCGGTTGTAAGGCTAATTCCGATCTTCCTACTTCACGGCGCCCGCCATCACGCCGGACACGAACTGACGCTGGAACGCGAAGAACACGGCCAGCGGGACGACCATCGAGATGAACGCGCCGGGACCGAGCACATCGATGTTGTTGCCGAACTGCCGTACCTGGGTCTGAAGGGCGACCGTGATCGGCTGGCTGTCGGTGTCCGTGAAGATGAGCGCGACCAGCATGTCGTTCCACACCCACAGGAACTGGAAGATGCCGAGCGAGGCGATCGCGGGAGCGCCGAGCGGCAGCACGACCCGCAGGAACAGGCGCAGTTCACCCGCGCCGTCCAGGCGGGCCGCCTCCAGGAGTTCGCGCGGGATCTCCGCGAAGAAGTTCCGCAGCAGGAACACCGCGAACGGCAGCCCGAACCCGACATGGAAGAGGATCACGCCGAAGATCGAGCCGAAGATGCCGAGGTCTCCGAAGAGGCGGGCGATCGGCACGAGCGCGACCTGCACGGGAACCACGAGCAGCCCGACCACGATCAGGAACCACCAGTCGCGGCCCGGGAACTCCATCCACGCGAACGCGTAGCCGGCCAGCGAGCCGACCACGATCACGAGCAGGGTCGCGGGCACCGTGATCAGGGCCGTGTTGACCAGGGAACGCGTGATGTCCGAGTTCTCCAGGAGGCTGCTGTAGCTCTCGAAGGTCAGCTGCGCCGGCTTGCTGAACACCGTCCACCAGCCGCTGTCCGCCATGTCCTCGGGCGAACGCAGCGAGGAGAACAGCAGGCCGATCGTCGGCACCAGCCACAGCACACCGATCAGCAGCAGCACGAACTGGACGAACCCGCCGCTGACCCGGTCGCCGATCCGGCGCGCGAGCGAGCGCGGTGCCTTGACGGTCTCGTGGAGAGTGGTCATCGCCTTGTCTCCCGCCGCAGCCGCCGCATGTTGAACCACATCACCGGGATCACGAGCAGCAGGAGCAGCACCGCGATCGCGCTGGCCAGGCCCTCGTTGCCCTCGCTGAACGCCGAGCTGTACAGCTGCAGGGCCAGCACGTTTGCGTCGTCCTGCGAGGATCCCGGCGCGATGATGAAGATCAGGTCGAAGATCTTCAGTACGTTGATCATCAGCGTGACGAGGACGACCGCGAGCACGGGCGCCAGGAGCGGCACCGTGACCCGGCGGAAGACCTGCCACTCGGAGGCGCCGTCCACGCGGGCGGCTTCGAGGAGTTCGCGGGGGATGCCGGCGAGGCCCGCCCCGATGAGCACCATCGCGAACCCGGCCCACATCCATACGTACGCGACCATGATCGAGGTCGTCACGATGTTGAGGTACAGATCGAATCCGCCGAGGTGGATCGTGAAGAACTTCTTGTCGCCGAGCCAGTCGGCGCCGTTGTACGGCTCCTTGAAGTTGGCTGCGGGCAGCCGGAGTTGGGCGCCGTCGGCCTTGGCCGGAAGCGCGAACGTGCCGTCGGCGGCGGCCGTCGTGGAGGCCACGACCTTGCCGCCCTTGACGGCCTCGACGCGCATGCCGGGGTAGCCGACCTCGGTCGCGTCGACCTTGTTCAGGCCGCCCGCGCCCTTGCCGAGGGTGAAGTCCTGCCACACCGTGCCGGTGACCCCGGCCTTCCCGGCGGCGGGCTCCTTCGCGGGTTTGGCGCCCTCGGGCATCTGGTCGGCGGCGACGCCAACCAGTGGCAGCAGCACGGGAGTTCCGGCCTGCACCGGTTCCTTGGTGAGGAACGGTCCGCCGCTCTTCCCTTCGAGCTCGCCGTTCCCGCGCGGATGCGCCTTCGGGAACGCGGAGGAGTCGGCGAACGTGTCGTGCACCCCGACCATGACCGCGTTCACCGCGCCCTTCTCCGGGTCCTGGTCGTAGACGAGCCGGAAGATGATGCCCGCGGCCAGCATGGAGATGGCCATCGGCATGAAGACCACCAGCTTGAACGCGGTGGCCCAGCGGATCCGCTCGGTGAGCACGGCGAAGATCAGGCCGAGCGCCGTGGCGACCGTCGGGGCCAGCACCACCCACCAGATGTTGTTGTTGATCGCGGCCTTGGTGTCCTCGCGCGTGAACAGCGTCTCGTAGTTGTCGAACCCGATGAACGAGCCGCCCGAGGCGTTGAAGAAGCTGCGGAAGAGCGAGTAGCCGATCGGGTACACGACCAGGGCGCCGAGCAGGATCAGCGAGGGCAGCAGGAAGAGCCCGGCGACGGACTTGCGGGTGCCGGTGACGCTCTTGCGGTTGCGTGGCGGCGTCGCGGCGGCAGCCCCGGGATCCGGGGTGCCGCCGCCGGTGGCGGTGGTCATCGCCGCGTCAGTCCTTGAACGCCTTGGCCGCTTCGGCCTCCAGGGTCTTCTGGGTGCCCGCGATGTCCTTGGGGTTCATCAGGAAGTCCTGCAGCGCCTTCCACTCGCCCTTGCCGGGCGTACCGCCGAAGGCCTGTGGCATCTGGTCCGACATGTCGAAGCGGAAGTCGTTTCCGGCCCCCACGAGCGCCGTGGCGATCTCGCGCTGCACCGCGTTCGGGTACGAGGCGAGGTCCACGTTCTTGTTGGGGGAGAGGTAGCCGCCCAGCTTGGCCTGGATGGTCGCCGCCTCCGGCGAGGCCAGCCACGTCACCAGCGCCTGCGACGCCTCGGAGTCCTTCAGGATCACCGCGGCGTCACCGCCACTGACCACCGGCTTGTCACCGGAGCCGACCGCGGGGAACGGGAACACCTTCGCGTCCGTGCCGACCTTCGCCTTGGTCTGCTGGATGTTCACCTGCGCGAAGTCGCCCTCGTAGACCATGGCGCCCTTGGGCTGATCGCCGCCGGTGAAGGTCTGCTCGACCGACTTCGTGAACTCGGTCCCGACGGCCCCCTTGTTGCCGCCGGCGAGGAAGTCGCTCTTGCCCCACAGCTGGGCGAGCGTGGTGAGCGCGTCCTTCACGGACGGATCGGTCCACTTGATCTCGTGCTTGGCGAGCTGGTCGTACTTCTCGGGGCCCGCCTGCGACAGATAGATGTTCTCGAACCAGTCGGTCAGCGGCCAGCCGTCGGCCCCGCCGACGGAGAACGGCGTGACACCGGAGTCGTAGATCGCCTGTGAGGTGGCGAGCAGTTCCTTCCAGGTCTTCGCTTCCTTGGCGGCCGCGTTCTCGAAGACCTTGGCGTTGTACCAGACCAGGGACTTGTTGGCCGCCTTGTAGTACGCGCCGTACTGCTTGCCGTCGACCTTGCCGAGGTCCTGCCAGCCCTGGGAGTAGTTCTTGGCGAGCTGCGCCTCGGCGTCCTCGCCCAGCGGTTTGGCCCACTTCTTGTCGACGGCCTGCTTGATGGCGCCGGGCTGCGGCAGCATCGCGACGTCCGGCGGGGCGCCGCCGGCGACCTTCGAGCCGAGGAAGTTGATGATCGGGTCCTGGGCGGGGACGAAGGTGACCTTCGCGCCCGTCCGCTTCTCGAACTCCGTGAGCACCTGCTTGAAGTTCTTCTGCTCCTCGCCGGTCCATACGGCGGCTATCTCCACCGACTTCCCGTTCAGCTTCGGCAGCTTGACCGAGGACGCGGGCGTCTTGTCGCCGTTCCCGTCGGACGTGCCGTTGTCGTCATCGCCTCCACAGGCGGTGAGCGTGAGCGCGAGGGAGCCGATGGCTATGCCCACGAGGGTCGTGCGGAAGGTGTGGGTGCCGCGGGTCCTGCGGGTGCTGGGGGTGCGTGTACGAAAAGTGCTGCGAGTGCTGCCCATCACTGCCCCGTTCTCGTCCTGAACGCTGAACGTACGTACTGAGCGCTGTCCCGTGCGCACTGGTCTACGCCCGGCCAGGGAGAACCGGCAAGGGTGCCCGTGCTGTAAACCGGGTGATCGTGACGGGGTCGTGATACGTCAACTCCTCAAGCCCCTGCGGCGATTGAGCAGCGGCGGGGCTTGATGTGGTCACAGGAGGGACGGGACCTCGGTTGCTGAGACGGAGCGGGCCGCGCGTTCCAGGGCGCTGGCGAGGAGGGCCAGGTCCGTCGGGCCGTTGCCCAGTTCGCGGACCGGGCGGCGGTCCGGCGGGTCGCCCATGCGGGCCCACTCGAGCGCCACCACGGTGGGCCGCTGCGTCGCCGTACGCGGGATGCGCCCGGTCACCCGCCCCGCCTGCACCTCCACGTCACGCCCGTCCGCCCCGTGCAGCACCCCGCGCCCCGGCGCCGGATCCTCGCTCCCGGTCCCCGGCGCGTCGAGCACGACTCGCGGCCGGGCCGCCCACCCCTCGGCCCCGCCGGAGGCGAACGCCGCGACGAGGTGCACCCCGAGCCGCTCCCCGTCCCGCACCACAGCCTCCAGGGCCCGCACCACCGACCCGGCGGCCGGCCGCCCCGGCGAACCGAGCGGCGGCGAGAGCAACGCGTCCAGGTCGTCCACGACCACTACGAGCCGCGGCAACGGAGGCCCGGCCTCCGCCCGCTCCCGCGTCGCACCGGGACGGAGCCGCATCGTCGAACTCGGCGGCACGTCCACATCCCCGGCGCTCTCGGCGGACGGCGCGCCGCGCTGCGACACGACCCGCCCCGCCACGGCCCGCTGCGTGTGCCACTCCGAGAAGTGCGTACGCCCTATGAGCTCGGCCCGCCGCTTCAGCTCGGTGCTCAGCGCCTGGGCGAACTCCCGCATCCGTACCGGGTCGTTGGCGGCGAGGTGCGTCGTGACGTGCGGCAGGTCCGTGCAGACCCGCAGCCCCTCCGCGCGCTCCCCGCCCGACGTCCCGTCGACCAGCACCATCCCGAGCCGGTCGGGACGCTCGGCCGCGGCGAGCGACGCGGCGACCGAACGCAGCAGCTCCGTCCGGCCACTGCCCGCCGGCCCCTCGACCAGCAGATGCGGCCCTTCGGCGGCCAGGTCCACGGTCAACGGACCGCGAGGACCGGCCCCGAGCACCGCCCACACCCGCCCGCCGAGCGAGTCCGGATCGTCCCCGGCCGCAGCCCAACGCGCCATCAGGGACGCCGGGGTGGCACGCGCGAGCCCCAACTCGTCCAGAAGGCGGGAGGTTTGAGGAAGCGGCGCCGACACACGCGAGCCCGGCCGGTCATCGGAACCGCCCACCGCGTCCGTGCGCAACGGCGCGAGCGCCCGCGCGAACCGCTCCGCCCAGGCCAGCGACACCGCGTCGGCCGTGCCGACCGTCCCGTGCCCGACGAGCTGTCCCTGCGCCGCCCGGTGCAACCGCAGCGTCGTCGCCACATCACCGCTGAGCAGCGCCACGGCCCCGCACGCGCGGAACGCCGGGCTCTCCGCGCACGCCGCCTCGTAGCTCTGCGTGGCCGGGGAGGCGGGCGAGGCGGCGGGCGCCTCGGCCAGGCACACGACGTGGATCCCGGCCGCGGCCCCTTCGGCGGCGAGCCGCACCGTGGCCTCCCGCAGCGAGGCGCTTCCGGGGTCGCCGTCGACCACGACGACCGTGGCGGCGAGGGGCTCGTCGGGTGCCTGCGCCGAGGGCCTGAGCCCCGCCGCGTGGTCGTCGAGGCGGCGCAGCAGCTCGTTCGTACGCGCCGCCGCCTGCTCCCGGTCGTACGCGAGCAGCAGCCGGCAGTCCTGGCCGTGGGCGGGCCGCACCTGGGGCAGCCAGCCGAGCCAGGACCAGTCGGCGACCCGCTCCTCCAGGGAGCGCGCCCGGTCGGTCGAGATCAGTACGAGTTCCAGGCTCTCCGGCGCGTGCAGCGTCGTGAGCTGGGCGACGGCGCAGCGCGCCAGACCCGCGAGCCGCGCGCGCGGCCCCGCGAGCCCCAGCGCCCCGGCCTCTGCGAGGCCCACGGTCACCGGCACAGCGGGCAGCAGCCCCACCCCGCCGGGGCCCGGCCGGTCGACGCTGCCGAGCCGCACCGCGAGCGCCTCCGGGTGGCCGGGACCGCGCTCCCACAGCCGCGGCCCGGGGCCGAGCGCGGTGAGGAGCAGCGCGGCCGCGTCGGGCCATGTCTCGGCGGCGCCGGCGACGGGCCTCGGCTCCTCCTCGTAAGCGGGGGCCGCAGGGGGCGCGGCCGGTCCCGCGACGGGCTCGGAGCGCTGTGGGGTCCGCAGTACGTGCGGCTCATGGATCTCGTGGTGCTGGTCGTCCATGTCGAAGCCGTCGCGCTCGTCGCGCTTGCCGCGGCGCAGCAGCCGGGAGAGCCCGCCGCGCTTGCGCGGGGCGCGTGGCAGCGCGGTGCCGCGCGCGGGGGTGCCCACACGCGTGTCGTCCGCCTCTTCGTCCGCCTCCGGCTCGGGCACCAGTGACCGCGCGCCCCCTTGAGCGGCATCGCTGGCCGCGCCCCAGGCGGAGTCCCCGTACGCGTGCCGGGTCTCCTGCTCGGGGTCGGTGACAGCAGCGGTCTGCGCGGGCGCGTCCACCGGCTTCTCGGCGAACAGCACCCGTACGTGTCCCTCCCCGTCCGGCGCCGTCCGCAGCGGACCGGGGCGGGCGGCGTCGCCCGCGACGGAGACCCGCAGCGCCGATTCCCCGAGGCGCACCAGCGAACCGGGGGACAGGCGGACGGGGCGGGAGTCGAGGGGGCGGCCGTCCACCGACGTCCCGTTCGTCGACTCCAGGTCCTCCACCGAGATCCGGCCGTCGTCGCCGAGCGTCACCGCGCAGTGCAGACGGGACACGTCCGGGTCGTCGAGGGAGACGTCCGCGTCGGCGGAGCGGCCGATGCGGATCTGCCCGCCGTGCAGCAGATGGACGCCGCCCGCGTCGGGACCCGCCACCACATGGAGTTGGGCCGCCGCGTCGTCCGGCTCCGGGCCCGGGTCCACGGGGGCGCCGAGCGCGATCACCGCGCCGTCGATCAGCGGGGGCTCACCGATGACGCAGCGCTGCGCGTCGAGCCGCTCCGTGCCCGCGAACAGGGTCGTGGACCCCGCCTCACCGCCCGCGACGGCCGTGGCCAGGCCGGAGGCGACCGCGGCGAGCGCCGTGCCCGCGGGGGCCGTGACCAGTACGTCAACACCGCGCGCGAGTGTGTCGTCACCACGTGCGAGCATGTCGGGGCGCGTGCCCAGGGGGTCTACGACGGTAAGCCGGATCTGCATCGCCGCCTGCGGTCCCTTCTGCGCGGGCGCCCGGAGACAGAGGGGCTGCCCCGCGGTCCCCCACCGCAGATTCCCCCCACCGCCACGGGCACGTCAGCCAGTGCTGGAGGCATCCTTGCACTTGCCGCTGACAACACGCCCGTCAGCCACCCGTAAGTGATCTTGATTGGTCGGCTCTGCCCGTAAAAGTGCCTGCTCGTTGCCTGCTTGAGATCGGTCACGTCGCCACTCGGCAACCAACGGCACCAGACGTGCGTCTTTCCGTCGAACACGGGTAGGTTCCGGGGCCGTGCACGGGTGGGACGACCGATGCGGAGCCGAACCCGAAGCCACAGAAGATCGACAGTCGGTACCGGGGAATCCGCCACTAGAGTGGGTCGGAACACCCGGAACCAGGTGACCCAAGCAAGTACCGATGCAGGGAGCGCATGACGTGCGGCCGGTAGGCAGCAAGTACCTGCTCGAGGAGCCGCTCGGACGCGGCGCCACGGGCACCGTCTGGCGAGCCCGCCAGCGCGAGACGGCGGGCGCGGAGGCGGCTGTCGCCGGGCAGCCCGGCGAGACCGTCGCGATCAAGGTCCTCAAGGAAGAGCTCGCCAACGACGCGGACGTGGTGATGCGCTTCCTCAGGGAGCGCTCCGTCCTGCTGCGGCTCACCCACCCGAACATCGTGCGGACCCGGGACCTGGTCGTCGAGGGCGAGCTGCTCGCCCTCGTCATGGACCTCGTCGAGGGCCCGGACCTGCACCGCTACCTGCGCGAGAACGGCCCGTTCTCGCCGGTCGGCGCCGCGCTGCTCACGGCCCAGATCGCCGACGCGCTCGCCGCGTCGCACGCGGACGGCGTGGTGCACCGCGACCTCAAGCCGGCGAACGTCCTGCTCAAGTGGGACCCCGACGGTGGCGCCGAGATGTACCCGATGCTCACCGACTTCGGCATCGCCCGCCTCGCCGACTCCCCGGGCCTGACCCGGACCCACGAGTTCGTCGGCACGCCCGCCTACGTGGCGCCCGAGTCCGCCGAGGGCCGCCCGCAGACCAGCGCCGTCGACATCTACGGCGCGGGCATCCTGCTGTACGAGCTGGTGACCGGCCGGCCCCCGTTCTCCGGTGGCTCGGCCCTCGAGGTCCTGCACCAGCACCTCAGCGCCGAACCGCGTCGTCCGTCGACGGTCCCCGACCCGCTGTGGACGGTCATCGAGCGCTGCCTGCGCAAGAACCCGGACGAACGGCCGAGCGCGGAGAACCTCGCGCGCGGCCTGCGCACCGTCGCCGAGGGCATCGGCGTGCACGCGAGCAGCGCGCAGATCGCCGCCGCCGAGGGCGTCGGCGCGCTCCTGACGCCGGACCCCGCCCCGGCCCAGGTCCCGGGCACCCCCGGCACCTCGGACGCGGACCCGACGCAGGTGCTGCCGAACAACGCGGCGGCCGCGGGCCTCGCGGGGGCGGCAGGAGCGGCGGCCGGCGCCGCCGCGGCATCGGCGTACGACCCGAACGCGGCCACCAGCGTCATGAACCAGCAGGGCCACCAGCAGGGCGGCGACCAGAACGCCGACGCGGCCGATCCGACGGCCGTGATGCCGCCGATGCCGCAGGGCCCGCCGCAGCAGATGCCCGACGCCTGGGGCGACCAGCTGCGCGCCGCCCGCGACCGCAACGAGCAGACGCAGGTCCAGTACCTCGACCCGAACGAGGACCCGCTGCGCCGCCGCCCGCAGCGCCAGGTCGCGCGCCCGCAGCAGCAACAGCCCCAGCAGCAACAGCCCCAGCAGCACCAGCCGCAGCAGTACGCGCAGCGGCAGCAGCCGCAACAGCAGCCCCAGCAGTACGCACCGCCGCAGCAGCCGCCCCGCCAGGCCCCGCGCCCGGCACCGGAGCCGCGTGAGCCCCGTGAACCGCGCCGCCGCAGCCCCAACCGGATGCGGATCCCGGGTCTCGGCTGCCTCAAGGGCTGCCTGTTCATGATCGTGATGCTCTTCGTGGTCAGCTGGCTGGTCTGGGAGTTCACCCCGCTCCAGGACTGGATCGGTACCGGCAAGGGCTACTGGGCCCAGATCTCCGACTGGTTCTCCACGGTGTCCGGCTGGATCGGCGATCTGGGGAGCAAAACCGGCAACTAGTCCGTCTTGACGGGCTGTCACGACCGGCCACCGAAGGGCAACTGGTCGGTGACGTTGGAGATTTGTCGACACCCAGCGGGTGAATTCCCCCTCTGATGCGTAGGTTGGCGCCCGAGCCGCGTAGCTTGGGCGCCAACACGCGTCTGTAGGAGCAGCCTTGGCACGGAAGATCGGCAGCCGGTACACCGCACACCAGATCCTGGGGCGCGGCAGTGCGGGCACGGTGTGGCTGGGTGAGGGACCCGAGGGTCCGGTCGCCATCAAACTGCTGCGCGAGGACCTCGCAGCGGACCAGGAACTGGTCGGCCGGTTCGTCCAGGAGCGCACCGCCCTGCTGAGCCTCGACCACGCGCGCGTGGTGGGCGTGCGCGACCTGGTGGTGGACGGCAACGACCTGGCGCTCGTCATGGACCTCGTACGCGGCACGGACCTGCGCACGCGGCTCGACCGCGAGCGCCGGATGCCGCCCGAGGCCGCGGTCGCCGTCGCCGCGGACATCGCAGAGGGCCTCGCCGCAGCGCACGCCGCGGGCATCGTGCACCGCGACGTCAAGCCGGAGAACGTACTCCTGGACATGCAGGGCGAGCTCGGCCCCGGCGGCTCCCACCCCGCGCTGCTCACCGACTTCGGCATCGCCAAGCTGATCGACACCCCGCGCCGCACGCGCGCGACGAAGATCATCGGCACGCCCGACTACCTCGCCCCCGAGGTCATCGAGGGCCTGCCCGCGCGCGCGGCCGTCGACATCTACGCGCTCGCGACGGTCCTGTACGAACTCCTCGCCGGCTTCACGCCGTTCGGGGGCGGCCACCCCGGCGCCATCCTGCGCCGGCACGTCACGGAGACGGTGGTCCCGCTCCCCGGCATCCCCGACGAGCTGTGGCAGCTGCTCATCCAGTGCCTCGCCAAGGCCCCGGCCTCCCGCCTGCGCGCCTCCGAGCTGGCCGCGCGCCTGCGTGAACTGCAGCCGATGCTCACGGGCCTGCCCCCGCTCGACGTGGACGAGCCGGAGACGGAGCCCGCCCCCGACGAACCGGAGCAGCGGACCGAGACGCCGCAGGAGCCCCCGGAGCGGCCCCGCCGCGGCGCCGTCTCCCTGATCCCCGGCTCCGCGCCCAAGGACTCCAACCGCGACACCCATACGTCGATGAGGGTCCCGGCCCCGGACGAACTGGCCGGCGGCGCCCGCGGCACGGCCCGCGCGCCCCGCGCCCACGGTTCGCCCCGCCCCGGCTCGGCCCGCAACCGGCACTCCGCGCGCCGTAGACGCATCACGCTCGGGGTGGCCGGGCTCGTCCTGGTCGCGGCGGTCGGCGGCGGCGTATGGGCGGCCACATCCTCCGGCTCCGACGAGGCACCCCCCTCGGGCAGCAACAATTCCGCGCCCACCGAGCCGTAGGACAGGCGGCGAGGACGGCCGGGGCGGATCACTTGCACCAGCCGTTAGGCTGGTGCTGTGGCAGTCGTCGATGTATCCGAAGAGCTGAAGTCCCTCTCCTCGACCATGGAGTCGATCGAGGCCGTCCTGGACCTCGACAAGCTGAGGGCAGATATCGCCGTTCTCGAGGAGCAGGCGGCCGCGCCGTCCCTGTGGGACGACCCGGAGGCGGCGCAGAAGATCACCAGCAAGCTGAGCCACCTCCAGGCGGAGGTCCGCAAGACCGAGGCGCTGCGCAGCCGTCTCGACGATCTCGGCGTGCTGTTCGAGATGGCCGAGGAGGAGGACGACCCGGACACCCGTGCCGAGGCCGAGTCCGAGCTCACGGCCGTCAAGAAGGCGCTGGACGAGATGGAGGTCCGCACCCTCCTGTCCGGCGAGTACGACGCCCGCGAGGCGGTGGTCAACATCCGCGCGGAGGCCGGTGGCGTCGACGCCGCGGACTTCGCCGAGCAGTTGCAGCGCATGTACCTGCGCTGGGCCGAGCGCCACGGCTACAAGACCGACGTCTACGAGACCTCGTACGCGGAAGAGGCCGGCATCAAGTCGACCACCTTCGCCGTCCAGGTCCCGTACGCGTACGGGACGCTCTCCGTCGAGCAGGGCACGCACCGCCTGGTGCGCATCTCGCCGTTCGACAACCAGGGCCGCCGCCAGACGTCCTTCGCGGGCGTCGAGGTGCTCCCGGTGGTCGAGCAGACCGACCACGTCGAGATCGACGAGTCGGACCTGCGCGTGGACGTCTACCGCTCCTCGGGCCCCGGCGGCCAGGGCGTGAACACGACGGACTCCGCGGTCCGCCTGACGCACCTCCCCACCGGCATCGTGGTCTCCTGCCAGAACGAGCGCTCGCAGATCCAGAACAAGGCCACGGCCATGAACGTTCTGCAGGCCAAGCTCCTCGAGCGCCAGCGCCAGGAGGAGCGCGCCAAGATGGACGCCCTCAAGGGCGACGGCGGCAGCTCCTGGGGCAACCAGATGCGTTCGTACGTCCTGCACCCGTACCAGATGGTCAAGGACCTGCGTACGGAGTTCGAGGTCGGCAACCCGCAGGCCGTTCTCGACGGCGAGATCGACGGCTTCATCGAGGCCGGAATTCGCTGGCGCAAGCAGCAGGAGAAGTAACTCCGGGATTCAACGAATAAGAGGCAACTGCCGTTCGAAGAGCGGCAGTTGCCTTTCGTTTTTCCCCGCACTCGATTCCAAATGTGCCGCACTTGTGAAGACTGAACTGGCATTTACGTCACAGTCACATGTTCGTATGGCGGTCAACTCCCCTCAAGTGTGGACATAGCGTGCGCAACGCCCTTGACGTTGATCCCAAAAGTGGAAAGGCTGGCGCGCGGCATGCGTATTAGTGGGACGCGTGTGAACGGGGGAGGGGTGAACGAGGCCTCTGATGTCTCCGGTTGAACGCGGTCCCTGGCGCTGCTCCATTGACGATTGGCTACTGGGGGTAGCAGACAGATGACCAAGAAGACGCGGATCCGCGTTGCGCGGATAGCGGCCGGTGCGGTGATTGCGGCCGGCGCCTCGCTGACCGCCGCGGGTGCGGCATCCGCCGCCACCGTCGACGAGAAGAGCGGCGAGACCTGTGGCCCGCTCGGCATTATTTGCTGGCCCACCGAGGACGACGGTGCGGACGACGAGCCGCCGGCCGAGGACGACCCGGGCAACGGCATCGCCGGTGTGACCGAGGGCAACACCAACGGTGGCGTCGCGGGTGTCACCGAGGGCAACACCAACGGTGGCGTCGCGGGTGTCACCGAGGGCAACACCGGTGGCGGCGACGAGACCACCGGCGGTGCCACGACCGGTGGCGACGACTCCACCGGCGGCAACGGCAACTCGGGTGGCAACGGCAACTCGGGCGGCAACGGCAACGGTGGCGCCACGACCGGCGGCGACGACTCCACCGGCGGTTCCTCCACCGGCGGTTCGTCCTCCACCGGTGGCGGCTCCTCGACCGGCGGCGACGCCTCCACCGGTGGCTCGTCCACCGGCGGTGGCGACAACACCAACCCCGACGGCAACAACAGCCCCGTCGAGCAGGGTCAGGGCAAGGACAGCCTGCAGGACACCGGTTCCGCTCCCGTCGAGCAGACCGGCACGGGCTCCGGCAACGCCAAGGCCACCGGTGAGCTCGCCGAGACCGGTTCCTCCGGCACCACGTTCCTGGTGATCGGTGCGGCCACGATGATCGCGGGCGGTGTCGGCTTCCGACTCCTGCCGCGTCTCGCGAACAACCGCGGCGGCGCCGCCGCGTAGCACTGCGCACAAGCAAAGGGCCCGGAGCCGATCGGCTCCGGGCCCTTTCGCATGTCTGTGTGCGGCGGCTACACCGTCTGATGCGCGAGGAGCGCCATCGCTGCCACGAGCACCGCCACCAGAGCGACCAGCGCCATGGGGCTGAGCGCGGACAGCGGGTTCTGCTGCTGAAGCCGATCGCGATTCGCCCGGCACACCGGGCAGCGGCCCTCGCTCACCGGGGCCGCGCAGTTCGCGCACACCAATCGGTCGTAGGTCATGCGCTTCTCCTCCTCCCGCGCGGCGGAGCTTGCCACCGGGCACCCCTGGGGTTCTCTCCGCTCAACGCTCCGGGAAACGCAACCGTTCCCCCTACCACTGTGCCAGCTTCCCGGAAATTCGGCGCGTCCCCCTGGAAGTAGCGCCCCTGACCAGGTACGGGGCGGACAATTCCGGCCCCGTATGCGGCATCACAGCGGGACAAAACGCTCAACGGGGGACGGCGCCTGCGCTCCGTGCGCGGCTTCGCGTATGGTCACGCACACCTACCTCCGACGCCCCCCGATGCACCGAGGCGCACCCGTGATCCGATTCGACAACGTCTCCAAGGTCTATCCCAAGCAGACCCGGCCCGCCCTCAGGGATGTCTCCCTGGAGGTCGAGCGTGGTGAGTTCGTCTTCCTGGTCGGCTCGTCCGGCTCCGGCAAGTCGACGTTCCTGCGCCTCGTGCTGCGCGAGGAGCGGGCCAGCCACGGCCAGGTGCACGTCCTGGGCAAGGACCTCGGTCGCGTATCCAACTGGAAGGTCCCGCAGATCCGCCGCCAGCTCGGCACGGTCTTCCAGGACTTCCGACTCCTGCCCAACAAGACGGTCGGTGAAAACGTCGCCTTCGCGCAGGAGGTCATCGGCAAGTCCCGCGGTGAGATCCGCAAGTCCGTGCCGCAGGTCCTCGACCTCGTCGGCCTCGGCGGCAAGGACGACCGCATGCCCGGCGAGCTCTCCGGTGGTGAGCAGCAGCGCGTGGCCATCGCGCGGGCCTTCGTCAACCGGCCCAAGCTGCTGATCGCGGACGAGCCGACGGGCAACCTCGACCCGCAGACCTCGGTCGGCATCATGAAGCTGCTCGACCGGATCAACCGGACGGGCACCACCGTGATCATGGCGACCCACGACCAGAACATCGTGGACCAGATGCGCAAGCGCGTCATCGAGCTGGAGCACGGCCGCCTCGTGCGCGACCAGTCGCGCGGCGTGTACGGATACCAGCACTGAGAAGCGCGGAACCGCGGGAAGTACCGAGAAAAGAAAGCTGCGAAAGGCGTTAGTGACGCTATGCGTGCCCAATTCGTTCTGTCGGAGATCGGCGTAGGCCTCCGCCGTAACCTCACGATGACCTTCGCCGTGATCATCTCGGTTGCCCTCTCGCTCGCCCTGTTCGGCGGCTCGCTGCTCATGAGCGACCAGGTCAACCAGATGAAGGGCTACTGGTACGACAAGGTCAACGTCTCGATCTTCCTGTGCAACAAGGGAGATGCCGACTCCGACCCGAACTGCGCCAAGGGCCCGGTCACGACCGAGCAGAAGAACGAGATCCAGCGGGACCTCAAGAAGCTGCCCGTCGTCGAGTCCGTGGCCCACGAATCGCAGGACCAGGCGTACAAGCACTACAAGGAGCAGTTCGGCGACTCCCCGCTGGCCAGCTCGCTCACGCCGGACCAGCTCCAGGAGTCGTACCGGATCAAGCTGAAGGACCCGGAGAAGTACAACGTCATCGCGACCGCGTTCAACGGGCGGCCCGGCGTGCAGTCCGTGCAGGACCAGAAGGGTGTGCTCGACAACCTCTTCCGGCTGCTCGGCTACCTGAACTACGCGGCCAGCGCGGTGATGGCGGTGATGCTCGTGGTCGCGCTGCTGCTGATCGTGAACACCGTCCGGGTGTCCGCGTTCAGCCGGCGACGCGAGACCGGCATCATGCGGCTCGTCGGGGCGTCCGGCTTCTACATCCAGGCGCCGTTCATCATGGAGGCCGCGGTCGCCGGACTCATCGGCGGCGGCATCGCCTGTGTGTTCCTCGCGGCCGGCCAGTACTTCGTGATCGACAACGGAGTGGCGCTCTCCGACAAGCTGCAGCTCATCAACTTCATCGGCTGGGACTCGGTGTTGACGAAGCTGCCGCTCATCCTCGCCGTGAGTGTGCTGATGCCGGCGCTTGCCGCGTTCGTCGCGTTGCGCAAGTACCTGAAGGTGTGACGAGAGTCCTTTCGCGCCACGGGGCGTCGTGCGGGTCAACGGCCCGTACGGCGCCCCTGGTTGTCCTAGACTCACCGACATGTCAGGTCCGGAGCTGTACTCCAGGCCCCGCCGCATCGGCCGCGGGGCGAGCCTGACATTGATCTTCATGACGGTCCTCGCGGCGGGCGCCGCGACCGGCTCCTGGCCGGGGGAGCATCGAAAACCCACGGAGAACGCGGACAGTTCGCTCGTCGCCGCGCACGAGAAGCCGATCGCGGGACCGACCGATCCGAGCGACGCGGCGGCCGAGGCGATGGCCGACGGGAAGTCGCCCACGAAGGCCGCCCAGGAGGCCGTCAGCCGCAGCGGCGACCGCTGGGGCTCCGTCTACTCGCGGGGCGAGTACGAGGAGTTCGAGCAGGCCCTCGACGGCGAGTACACCGGCATCGGCCTGCGGGCCCGCCGCACCGCCGACGGTTCGGTGAAGGTCTCCAAGGTCCGGCAGGGATCGCCCGCGCAGCGCGCCGGCATCCGCGAGGGCGACCGGATCGCGGCGGTGGACGGCGAGCCGGTCACAGGACACCCCGTCACCGAGGTCCTCGCGCTGCTGCGGGGCAAGCACGCGGGCACCCCCGTCCACGTAGGCCTTCAGCGCGGCACGCGCGCGTGGAGCGAGACGCTGCGCCGCGCCAACCTGTCGACCGACTCCGTCACCTCCGCACGGCTGCCCGACGGCGCGACGCTCGTGAAGGTGAGCGCCTTCACCAAGGGCGTCGGCGACCAGGTGCGCACGGCGGTCGACGCGGCACCCGCGCGCGCGGGCGTCGTGCTCGACCTACGGGGCAACTCCGGCGGACTGGTCACCGAGGCGGTCAGGGCGTCCTCCGCGTTCCTCGACGGCGGGCTCGTGGCGACGTACGACGTCCGCGGGGCGCAGCGGGCCCTGCACGCGCAGCGAGGGGCCGACACGTCCAGACCGGTGGTCGTGCTCGTCGACAGCGGGACGATGAGCGCGGCCGAACTGCTCACCGGCGCCCTGCAGGACCGCGGCCGCGCGGTCGTCGTGGGCTCCAGGACCTTCGGCAAGGGTTCGGTCCAGATGCCGAGCCGACTGCCCGACGGCTCCGTGGCGGAGCTCACCGTCGGGCACTACCGCACCCCCTCGGGCCGCGCGGTCGACGGCCGGGGCATCACCCCCGATCTGGAGACCGAGGCGGACACCCTGCGGCGGGCGGAGACAGTATTGACTGGCCTCGGGACCCCCTCGTAGTGCGAAAATGGTCAGCACTATGGCCAAGGCAATGTATGTACCGAAGGAGTCCCAGCCCAAGCAGGGCAAAAAGGGGGCGTCGTCCGACAAGAAGGACGGCAAGCGCAAGATGGTCGCGCAGAACAAGAAGGCGCGCCACGACTACCTGATCATGGACACCTACGAGGCCGGCATCGTGCTGACCGGCACGGAGGTCAAGTCGCTGCGGCAGGGCCGCACCTCGCTGGCCGACGCCTTCGTCCAGATCGACAGGGGCGAGGCCTGGCTGCACAACGCCCACATCCCCGAGTACAACCAGGGCACCTGGACGAACCACGCGGTGCGCCGCAAGCGCAAGCTGCTGCTGCACCGCGAGGAGATCGACAAGCTGGAGTCGAAGTCCGAGGAGACCGGGCACACGATCGTGACCCTGGCGATCTACTTCAAGGACGGCCGGGCGAAGGCCGAGATCGCGCTCGCCAAGGGCAAGAAGGAGTACGACAAGCGGCAGACGCTGCGCGAGAAGCAGGACCGGCGGGACTCGGACCGGGCGATCGCGGCGGCGAAGCGGCGCCAGCGGAACAACGAGCGGATGGGCTGACGCCCGTCCGTCAGGAATACGCTGGCATCGTCGTGCGTTGGTCACGTACGATGGGGTTGTTCCTCACGCAGGGACGCCGGATCGAAGGATCCACGGGTCGCAAGGTCCGGCTTTGAAAAATCCACATGGGGATGATCGGTTTCGACAGCGGATGTCGAAGCAGGGGAAGCGTGTCGAGGAAGCGGCAATGATCTCGTTAACCATATGTCGCAACCAATAATCGCCAATTCTAAGAGCGATTCCCAGTCCTTCGCCCTCGCTGCCTAATAACAGCGACTGAAGGACCCTAAAAGGGTGTCAGCCCGGGAGTGTTCCCGACCCGGATCCTGGCATAATCTAGGGAACTAAACTTTTCCGTCCGGCCACGGGGCGGAAAAGGAAATCAAACAGTGGCTGGGCCCGTCGGTGACTTGTTCGCGTGATCACCGGGGCCGAGAAAATCGAAGCGAACTGCACACGGAGAAGCCCTGCTGCTGCACCGTTGGACGCGGGTTCGATTCCCGCCATCTCCACCATCGTTTCATCCCATGCGATACGGGCCCGACTGTTCACACAGTCGGGCCTTTGTCGTTGGCCCAGTGGCTCAGTAGTGGGTCTTGGCGGGGCCCTGCGCTTCCGGGATGCTCCTGTGGCATGAGGAGACGTAAGGGATCGAGATGGGCCCTGCCCGCCGTAGCCGTCTGCGTTGCCGCCACGCTGAGTTGGGGAGCGCCCGCCGGCGCGGATTCCACCCCCGGCGGGCTGCCGGAGGCGATCGACACGATTCTCGGGGACGCGCGGATGGAGGGCGGCGCGGCGAGCGTCGTCGTGGCCGACGCGAAGACCGGGGAGACCCTGTACCAGCACAATCCGACCGGGCGGTTGATGCCCGCCTCCAACACGAAGCTCGCCACCTCCGCCGCGGCGATGGGCGTCCTCGGCTCCGACTATCGGTTCGCCACGGACGTGCTCGCGGGTGGGCGGGTGCGGAGCGGGGTGCTCGACGGGGACCTGTATCTGCGCGGCACCGGGGATCCGACCACCCTCGCCGCCGACTACGACAAGCTCGCCGCCGATGTCGCCGCGGCCGGTGTGAAGCGGGTGAGCGGGCGGCTCGTCGCCGACGACACCCGGTTCGACGACCACCGGATCGGTGACACCTGGGGCGGCGACGACGAGTCCTCGTACTACGCAGCCCAGATCAGCGCGTTGAGCGTCGCCCCGGACACCGACTACGACACCGGGACCGTCATCGTCGAGGTGAAGCCCGGCGCCAAGGCGGGGGACAAGCCCGCCGTCAGCGTCACGCCGAAGAACCGCTACGTGCACATCGACATGGAGGCGTCCACCGTAGGGGCCGGGGGCGAGGACACCGTCGCCGTCGAGCGGCGGCACGGGACCAACACCATCGCCGTGAGCGGCACCGTGCCGGTGGGCGGGGACACCACCAAGGAGTGGGTGACCGTGTGGGAGCCGACCGGGTACGCGGCCTCCGTGTTCCGGGACGCGCTCGCCGCGCACGGCGTGAAGGTCGGCGGGTCCACCAAGCTGGGGCAGGCCACGCCCGCGGGCGCGAAGCGGCTCGCCGCGCACGAATCCATGCCCCTGAAGGACCTGCTGATCCCGTTCATGAAGCTCTCCAACAACATGCACGCCGAGTCCCTCACCAAGGCCATGGGGTACAAGGCGACGGGCAAGCCCGGGAGTTGGGGTGACGGCATCGACGCCGTCGCCGACTATCTGAAGGGCGCCGGGGTCGACGCCACCAAGCTGCGGCAGGTCGACGGGTCCGGGCTCTCGCGCAAGGACAACTTCGCCGCCCGCCAGCTCGCCGACCTCCTCCTCTCCGTACAGGACGAGCCCTGGTACGCCGACTGGTACAAGTCGCTGCCCGTGGCCTGCGACCCGGACCGGTTCGTCGGCGGGACGCTGCGGAGCCGGATGTGCGACACGCCCGCCGCTCTCAACGCCCGTGGCAAGACGGGGTCGTTGACAGGTGCGTCGGCGCTGTCCGGGTACGTGAAGGACGCCGACGGGCGGCTGCTCGTCTACAGCGTCGTGCAGAACAACTACCTCGTCGACTCCGTGAAGCCGCTCGAGGATGCCATCGTCGTGACCCTCGCGAAGTCGACCGCTAAGGAGGCGACAGCCGCCGTGCCGAAGTCCACGCGCGCCGTTCCGGCCGCCGAGCGGGACGGCGACCTGGAGTGCTCGTGGCGCAAGCCCGCCACGTGCTGAGCGGCTACGGCTGCGCCTGTCGCGGACGTCGTACGTAGCCGTAGAGCGCCGGCAGCAGTGCCGTCGCCGCCGCCGTGACCGGCACCGTGTACGCCGCGGTGGGGCCCCAGTGCTCCACCGCGGCCCCGCCCGTCGCGGAGCCGCACGCGATGCCGGCGAGGATGCCGGTCACGGCGAGCGTCATGCCCTCGTTCAACTGGCCCTCGGGCGTGCGCTGTTGGACCAGCGTCATGCCCGTCACCATCGTCGGCGCCGTCGCCATTCCGGCGATCAGGAGCGCGCCACCGAGGACGTACAGGGAGCCCGTGAGCCAGGCCGCGAGCAGCGGGAGCGTCATGAGAGCCGCCATCGCCGCGACGCACAGGGGGTGGCGCCGGGCGGCCGGGCCCGACAGCTTCAGCGTTCCGTAGACGAGGCCCGCCGCGCCCGAACCCGCCGCCTGCAGGGCGAGGACGAGGCCCGCGCACGGCTTGAGGCCCTGCGCGTCCGCGAACGCGACCGTGACCACCTCCAGCGAGCCGAAGATCGCACCCGTCGCGAGGAACGCGATCAGCAGCGGTGGCATCCCGGGGGCGCGCAGGGGTGTTCTCGTGGCCGCTGTACGCGGCCGGGCGGGCGGCTGAGTCGAGCGTTGGGCGGCGAACAGGAGCATGCCGCTCACCATCAGCACCACTCCGGTGATGGCGCCCGCCTCCGGGAACAGCGCGCTGCACAAGAAGGCGGCGACCACGGGGCCGAGCATGTAGCAGAGCTCGTCGGCAGCCTGCTCGAAGGAGTTGGCGGTGTGCAGCGCCTCCGGATCGCCCTTGAGCAGATGCGACCAGCGTGCCCGCGACATGCCTCCCGTGTTCGGCGTCGCGGCCGTCGGCAGATAGGCCACGAACAGCGCCCAGTCGGGAGCGTCGAAGCGTACGCACAGCAGGAGGGCGAGCACGCCGCCGGCCGCCACCAGGGTCGCGGGCACGGCGACCTGGGCCTGCCCGCGCCGGTCGACCTGGCGCGCGAGCCAGGGGCCGACGAAGGCGCCGGCCACCAGTCCGGTCGCGCCGAGCGCCCCGGCGAGGGCGTACGAACCGCGGGCGCCGGATATCAGCATCACGGCGCTGATGCTGAACATCCCGGACGGGAAGCGGGCGATGAGGTTGCCGAGGGTGAAGGCGCGGGCGCCGGGGACGGCGAACAGGCGGGTGTAAGCGGCGACAGAGGTGGCGGTGGGCATGCGAAGAGCGTCGCCGCAGGTCACGTGCGGGGTCCAACACCTGCTCGGCGCCGATTCACGCTCCTGTGTTGTTAATTTTCACGCGCCTGCGTTGTAGGTTCGCCCGATGCCTCCCGCGAACGTCGAACCCCGCCTGCTGCGCGCCTTCCTCGCCGTCGCCGACGAGCTGCACTTCACCCGCGCCGCCGCCCGGCTCTACGTCGCCCAGCAGGCGCTCAGCCGCGACATCCGGCGCCTGGAGCGGGAGTTGGGCGTCGACCTCTTCGGTCGCACCACCCGGCAGGTGACGCTCACCGCGGACGGGGCCCGGCTGCTGCCGCACGCGCGGCGCGTGATCGCGGCGCAGGACGAGCTGCTCACGGCCTTCACCGGGCCCGTCGCCACCGACCGGCCGCTGCTCGTCGACGTCAACAGCCCGGGGCTCGCGCACGAGCGGGTGCTCGCGCGCGCCCGCGAACTCGCCCCGGACCACGAGCTGATGGCCCGCTACGAGAGCGGCCTGACCGGCGCCGCAGCCGAACTCCTCGCCGGGCGGCTCGACGTGTCCTTCGGCCGGTTCGCCGGGCTCGACCCGGCCGTGCGCGCGCGGCTCTCCCAACAGCCCGTGCGCTACGAGCCGATGGCGATCATGCTGCCCGAGGACCATCCGCTGGCGGCGCTCGACGCCGTGCCCCTGGGGCGGCTCGCCGGTGAGACGGTCTACGCGGGCGCCGGCAACCCCCGCACGCCCGAATGGACCGATCTGGCCCGACTGTTGTTCGAGGGCCGGGGCATCCGCGTCGCGCCGCCCGCGCCGCTCGCGATCGGCAAGGAGGAGTTCCGCCGGATCATGGACAAGTACCGAAATCCGGTCCTCACCGGAGTGGATTTTCCGGCCATGCCGGGGTCGGTGCTGCGCCCGCTCGTCGACCCGGTGCCGCTGTCTCCTGTGTCACTTGTGTGGCGAAAGGGGCGTAAACACCCCGGAATCACGGCACTTCGGGCCGCCGCGACCGCCGTCGCGGCGGAGAGTGGATGGCTTGAAAGGCCCCCGGAGGCGTGGATTCCAGCCACAGATGTGCAGATTATGTTGAGTCGTGAATGAGGTGTGTGCCTGGGTGTCACTGGTGTGCGCTACATTCTGGGTTTGGGTGCGATGTGATAGTGGGGGCGCTCGGATCGGGTGGGGGCCCGGTTCGGCCGGTGAAAGCCCCGCTGCGTCGCCCACGCACTCATGAACGTGTCCTTGGGGGGATGTGCGTACGGTGGAGAACTCGCGAGAAGACGGCCTGTCCGGGCCGACTCATGACCCGCACGAGGTGACGGTCCAACTCGACGTCTCAGGGCGCCAGTTGGGCGGCCTGGTCGGCGCGAGACCGGGCGCGGGCGGGAGCGACGCGGCGGACGGTGAGGGCCGGGAGGCCCGAGCGGGCGCCGACGACAAGGAACTCCCCGTCTTCGTCGACGACTCGGGGCGGCGCGGCCGCAATTTCCGCCGTTTCGGCGTGGCCGCGGGCCTGGCCATCGCGGTCTACGCGGTCGTCATCGTGGTCACCGTCTTCTCCGGCAACTCCGCCGCGCCGTGGCTGCCGATGCCCGCCGAGGGCAAGGGTGCGGGCAAGGTCGGCACCGAGTCGTCCGAGCCCACCCCGGCCCTCTCGTCGCCCGCGTCGACGGGCGCCACCGAGCAGCCCAGCGCCTCCGACAGTGCCGCCCCGAGCACCTCCGCGGCGCCCGGCGCGGGCCTGTCGCCGTCCGCCGGGTCCAGCACCTCCGGGAAGCCGTCCACGGGGACCTCGCCGTCCGGCAGGCCCACGGGCGGCAACACGTCGCCGACCGTGAAGCCCACGAAGCCCGACGAGAGCGACGAGCCGACGACGGACCCGCCCGGGGGCGGCTCGCCCGACCCGTCGACCGACCCCGGCGGCCAGCCGAGCGGCCCGGCCGAAGGGTCCGGGGCCGACGGCTCGGGCACCCTCGCCGACGGCGTCCTCGGACGCCTGCTCGTAGCGCCCCTGGTGGCGCCCCTCGTCCCGCCCCTGGAAAGCAGCGTTCTGTAGATGTCCGACCGCTCACGTTCCGCGCGGGCCGGTGCCCGCAGGCGCCGCCTTCCGCTGCGCTATCTGCTGCCCTCACTGCTGCTCGTCGCCGTGATCGCGATGCTGATGCTGCGCGGCTACGTCCACAGCGAGATCCTCGCCGACCACCGCATCCGCCCCGAGGCGGCCACCGACAAGGTGCCGGACAAGATCCTCGACGGCGGCCCCGTCATCGACACCAGGGGCGGCCACGAGACCAGCCGTTCCATAGGCAAGCACCAAATGGTGCTCACCTTCGACGACGGCCCCGACCCGGAGTGGACCCCGAAGGTCCTCGACGTCCTCAAGAAGCACGACGCGCACGCCGTCTTCTTCGTCACCGGCACCATGGCCTCCCGCTATCCCGACCTGGTGCGCCGCATGGTGGACGAGGGGCACGAGATAGGCCTGCACACCTTCAACCACCCCGATCTCTCCTACCAGTCGAAGAAGCGGATCGACTGGGAGCTGTCGCAGAACCAGCTGGCCCTCGAAGGCGCGGCAGGCGTGCGCACCTCCCTGTTCCGGCCGCCGTACTCCTCGTTCGCCGACGCCATGGACGACGCGTCGTGGCCGGTGACCAAGTACATCGGCTCGCGCGGCTACATCACGGTCGTCAACAACACGGACAGCGAGGACTGGAAGCGTCCCGGCGTCGACGAGATCATCCGCCGTGCCACGCCCAAGGGCGGCAAGGGCGCGATCGTCCTGATGCACGACTCCGGTGGCAACCGCTCGCAGACCGTCGCCGCGCTCGACCGCTTCCTGCCCGGACTCCAGGGCGAGGGCTACAAGTTCGCGAACCTCACCGAGGCCCTCGGCATGCCCAGCGCGCACACGCCCGTCAGCGGCGTGGAGCTGTGGAAGGGCAAGGCGTGGGTCTACGCCGTGGGGGCCGCGGACAACATCACGGGCGTCCTCGTCGTCGGCCTCGCCGTCATCGGCGTCCTCGTCATGTCCCGCTTCGGCCTGATGCTGATCCTGTCCGGGGTGCACGCGCGCCGGGTGCGCCGCAAGGGCTTCGCGTGGGGGCCGCCGGTCACGGAGCCGGTCTCCGTCCTCGTACCGGCCTTCAACGAGGCCAAGTGCATTGAGAACACGGTCCGTTCGCTGACGCTGAGCGAGCATCCCATCGAGGTCGTCGTGATCGACGACGGGTCGACGGACGGCACCGCGCGCATCGTGGAGAACATGCGGCTGCCCGGCGTCCGCGTCGTCCGGCAGCACAACGCGGGCAAGCCCGCGGCCCTCAACAGAGGCGTGGCCAACGCCCGTTTCGACCTCGTCGTGATGATGGACGGCGACACCGTCTTCGAACCGGCCACCGTGCGCGAGCTGGTCCAGCCGTTCGGCGACCCGAGCGTCGGCGCCGTCGCGGGCAACGCGAAGGTGGGCAACCGGGACTCGCTGATCGGCGCGTGGCAGCACATCGAGTACGTGATGGGCTTCAACCTCGACCGCCGCATGTACGACGTCCTGCGCTGCATGCCGACGATCCCCGGCGCGGTCGGAGCCTTCCGCCGCAGCGCCCTGGAGCGCGTCGGCGGGATGAGCGACGACACGCTCGCCGAGGACACCGACGTCACGATGGCGCTGCACCGCGACGGCTGGCGCGTCGTCTACGCCGAGAAGGCGCGGGCCTGGACCGAGGCCCCGGAGACCGTCCAGCAGCTGTGGTCGCAGCGTTACCGCTGGTCGTACGGGACGATGCAGGCCATCTGGAAGCACCGCAGGGCCCTGGTCGACCGCGGCCCCTCGGGACGCTTCGGCCGGGTCGGCCTCCCGCTCGTCTCGCTCTTCATGGTGCTGGCCCCGCTGCTCGCGCCGCTCATCGACATCTTCCTCCTCTACGGACTCGTGTTCGGCCCGACGGAGAAGACGGTCGGCGCCTGGTTCGGCGTGCTCGCGGTCCAGGCGATCTGCGCGGCGTACGCCTTCCGGCTCGACAAGGAACGCATGACGCACCTGATATCCCTCCCGCTCCAGCAGCTCCTGTACCGGCAGCTGATGTACGTCGTGCTGCTCCAGTCCTGGATCACCGCGCTCACCGGCGGTCGGCTGCGCTGGCAGAAGCTGCGCCGTACCGGCGTGGTGGGCGCGGGCCCCGGCGGCCGGGTGCCGCACCAGCGGACGAGCTCCGTCTCCGGTGACGAGCGGAGGCCGGTGGCATGACGCAGCCGACGAACGGCGGGAGCGGCGAGGGAGCGGACGGGCCCTCGGCGCAGGGAAGTTGGTTCGCCAAGCCGGAGGGCCGCCCCGTGGGCGTCTCCGAGGCCGGATGGCCGGCCGTGCCGCCCGCCAGGACCGGCGCGACGCCGCCCCGCGGGCCCGGCGGCGGCCCGGTGCTCACCGATGCCGTGTCCACCGGGGGAGTGGCGGCCGAGGCCACCGCCCGGTTCCCCGAGGTGCTCCCGCAGGCGGACGCGACCAGCCCGCTGCCGAAGGCGGAGAGCCCGCTGCCGGAGGCGGCACCCGCGCCCAAGAAGCCCGGCCGGGACCGCTACCTCGACCTGCTGCGGTCCGTCGCGCTCGTCCGGGTCATCGCCTACCACCTGTTCGGCTGGGTCTGGCTCTCCGTCGTCTTCCCCTCCATGGGCGTGATGTTCGCGCTCGCCGGATCGCTGATGGCGCGCTCCCTGAGCAGGCCCGCGCTGAGCGTCGTACGAGGGCGGCTGCGGCGGCTCCTCCCGCCGATGTGGCTGTTCAGCGCGCTGGTGCTGCCGCTGCTCTTCGTAAGCGGCTGGAACCCGGGCAGCGACCCGGACACCGGCGGCGGCACCTGGGGCTGGCTCGATCTCGTCGACTACGTGATCCCGTTCGCGTCCCCCTCCTACCCGTGGGAGATCGCCAACCCGCCGGGCTTCCTGGAGACCACATGGGCCGAGCAGGGCATCGGCCCGCTCTGGTACCTGCGCGCCTACCTGTGGTTCGTGCTCGCGTCCCCGCTGCTGCTCAAGGCGTTCCGCAAGCTCCCGTGGGCGACGCTGTGCGCGCCGCTCGCCCTCACGGCCGTGATCGGCACGGGCCTGGTGGAGATCCCCGGCCGCACCGGGGAGGCCGTCACCGACTTCGCCGTGTACGGCAGCTGCTGGGTCCTCGGCTTCGCGCACCAGGAGGGCGTGCTGCAGAAGGTGCCGCGCTACGCCGCGGTGTCGGGCGCCGCACTACTGATGGGCTTCGGCCTGTGGTGGGCCTCGGGCCACCTCTCCGAGGAGGGCTGGGACCTGAACGAGATCCCGCTGGCCCAGGCGACCTGGTCCCTCGGGTTCGTCGTCATCCTGCTCCAGTACGCGCCGTCCTGGCAGCGGCTGCCCGGCAGGCTCGCCCGCTGGGACCGGCTGGTGACGTTGGCCAACAACAGGGCCGTCACGATCTATCTGTGGCACAACCTGCTCATCATGGCGACGTTCCCGCTGATCGACCTGCTTTACGAACTGCCTTTCATGGACGACAAGTTGAGCTCGGCGCTCGACTCGACGTACATGCTCTGGTCGTTCGTCCTCATCTGGCCGCTCATCGGCCTCGCGATCGTCGCCACCGGCTGGGTCGAGGACCTGGCCGCGAAGCGCAGACCGCGCCTGTGGCCGGACGGCCGCCGGACCGGCGGCTCGGGGAGCCGGCGCAAGTAGGACGAGGAGGGTGAGGCTCAGGGAGGAGCCTCACCCCCGCCCCGCCCTCCAGGTGAGCGCAAAGTTCCCCCGTGGTCACTTCGCGCCACGAACCGGAAATCCCGCCTCCCTACCTTCGGTCACACAGACGCGAACCGTGACCTGGAGGCGTGAGATGCCTGGCCCCAAGGAACAGACCCGGAGCCGGAACTGGATCGATCGATGGGATCCCGAGGACGAAGTGTTCTGGGAGGAGACGGGGGCGAAGGTCGCCCGGCGCAACCTCGCCTTCTCCATCCTCTCCGAGCACATCGGATTCTCCATCTGGACCCTGTGGTCGGTGATGGTCCTGTTCATGGGCCCCGAGTACGGGATCGACCCGGCGGGGAAGTTCTTCCTCGTGTCGATGGCGACGCTGGTGGGCGCCTTCGCGCGCGTGCCCTACACGTTCGCCGTCGCGGTCTTCGGCGGCCGCAACTGGACGATCATCTCGGCGAGCATGCTCCTTGTGCCGTCGATCGCCGCGTTCGCGGTGATGGAGCCGGGCACCTCGTACACCACCTTCATGTGGTGTGCGGCGCTCACCGGTGTCGGCGGCGGCAACTTCGCCTCCTCCATGACCAACATCAACTCCTTCTTCCCGCTGCGGAAGAAGGGCTGGGCGCTCGGCCTGAACGCGGGCGGCGGCAATATCGGCGTCCCCGTCATCCAGCTCGTCGCGCTCGCCGTGATCGGAGCGAGCGGCGGGCCGCGCGTGCTGCTCGGCATCTACATCCCGCTGATCGTCGTCGCGACGATCTGCTCCGCGCTGTTCATGGACAACCTGGCGACGGTGAAGAACGACACCGGCGCCGCGAAGGAGGCCGTGCGCGACGCCCACACCTGGATCATGTCGTTCCTCTACGTAGGGACGTTCGGCTCCTTCATCGGCTACTCGTTCGCCTTCGGCCTCGTCCTGCAGACCCAGTTCGGCCGTACGCCGCTCCAGGCGGCCGGAGTCACCTTCATCGGCCCGCTGCTCGGCTCGCTCATCCGGCCCGTCGGCGGCAAGCTCGCCGACAAGTACGGCGGCGCGCGCATCACGCTGTGGAACTTCGTCGGCATGGCCCTCGCCACGGCCGTCGTGATCCTGGCCTCGGTCGAGAAGTCGCTCGCCCTGTTCACCGTCGCGTTCATCGCCCTGTTCGTGCTGAGCGGGCTCGGCAACGGGTCGACGTACAAGATGATCCCCGGCATCTTCCAGACGAAGGCGCTGGCGAAGGGGCTCACGGGCGAGGAAGCGGCCGCGTACGGGCGGCGGCTCTCCGGCGCCTCCATGGGGCTGATCGGCGCGGTCGGCGCGCTCGGCGGGCTCGGCATCAACCTGGCGTTCCGGCAGTCCTTCCAGACGGCAGGCACCGGCACCGGGGCGTTCGTCGCCTTCCTCGCCTTCTACGCCGTGTGCTTCGCCGTGACCTGGGCCGTATACCTTCGCCGCTCGGCGTCGCGTACCGTCGCGAGTTCCGCGGCCGAGAAGAAGCCGCAGCTCAGCTACGCGGAGGTGTGACATTGGCTCCCGTAACACGTACGCAATAACGTTGATCCGGGGCCGACACGGAGCGTTGACAGGCTCGTACGACGCACCGGTGGACCTGGTGCACGGAAGAACGTCGAGCGGGGCGAGAACCAGCATGGACGAGGAACAGCAGGCCACGAGGCCGGAGCAGGCCCACGGGCCGCTCGCCGGCTTCACCGTGGGCGTCACCGCGGCGCGCCGCGCCGACGAACTGGGCGCGCTGCTCCAGCGGCGCGGGGCCTCGGTGCAGCACGCGCCGGCCCTGCGGATCGTGCCGCTCGCGGACGACAGCGAACTCCTCGTCGCGACGAAGGAGTTGATCGACCACGCCCCGGACGTGGTGGTGGCCACGACCGCCATCGGCTTCCGGGGCTGGGTCGAGGCCGCCGACGGCTGGGGCCTGGGCGAGGATCTGCTCGGGCGCCTTCGTGGCGTCGAGCTCCTCGCGCGCGGCCCGAAGGTCAAGGGTGCGGTGCGTGCGGCCGGCCTCACCGAGGAGTGGTCGCCCTCGTCCGAATCGATGGCCGAGGTCCTGGAGCGGCTGCTCGACGAGGGCGTCCAGGGGCGGCGCGTCGCGGTGCAGCTGCACGGCGAGCCGCTTCCGGGGTTCGTCGAGGCGCTGCGCGAGGCGGGTGCCGAGGTGGTCGGTGTCCCCGTCTACCGCTGGCTCCCGCCGCAGGACATAGGGCCGGTCGACCGCCTCCTCGACGCCACGGTGTCGCGCGGCGTGGACGCGCTGACGTTCACCTCGGCTCCCGCCGCGCAGGCGCTGCTGCGTCGCGCGGAGGAGCGGGGTCTGGAGGCGGAGCTGCTGGCGGCCCTGCACCACGACGTGCTGGCGGCCTGCGTCGGCCCGGTGACGGCGCTGCCGTTGCAGGCGCGGGGCGTGGACACGGTGCAGCCGGAGCGCTTCCGGCTCGGCCCGCTGGTGCAGCTGCTGTGCAAGGAACTGCCCGCACGCGCGCGTACGTTGCCGATCGCGGGCCACCAGATGCAGATCCGCGGGCAGGCCGTGGTGGTGGACGACGAGCTGCGCCCGGTGCCGCCCGCAGGCATGTCCCTGCTGCGGACGCTGGCGCGGCGCCCCGGGTGGGTGGTCTCCCGCGCGGAGCTGCTGCGGGCGCTGCCGGGTGCTGGCCGCGATGAGCATGCCGTGGAGACGGCGATGGCGCGGCTCAGGTCGTCCCTGGGGACGCCGAAGCTGATTCAGACGGTGGTCAAGCGGGGGTATCGGTTGGCGTTGGACCCGGCGGCGGATGCGAAGTACGCGGACATTTAGAGCCCCTGCGGCGATTGAGCAGCGGGGTCCGGGGGGGCGCCCCGGGAGCGAGCGCCGGACGGGCCGAAAGATTGGGGCTCTGCCCCATACCCCGCTGCTCAATCGCCGCAGGGGCTTGATCGGACCAGCCCCCGTACCAAGCACCCCACCGCCCCCGTGCACAGCACCGCCCGGACCACGTTCCACGTCACCCACGGGCCCTCGAAATCCTCCCGGACCCGTGCCGGGTCGGAGATCCTCGCCGGGGGGCCGGCCGCGGCCAGCGCGTCGTTCAACGGCACGTTCACCGTCATCGTCAGCAGGAACACCACCGCGTAGCAGGCCAGCGCCGCGAACACCCAGCCCCGCGGCCCCCGTTGACGTCGCACCCGCCAGGCCGCGTATCCGGTGAACACCAGCGCTCCGATGAAGCTCAGGAAGAACACCGGGTTCTGGATGACGTCGTTGATGCTCTGCGTCACCTCGATGTACGTACGGTCGCCGCTGCGCGCCACACCGGGCATCACGGCGCACGCGAACACGTAGAACGAACCTGCCGCCAGGCCCATGGCGACCGTGGCCGCCCCCAGTACCCATCCCGTGAAACGCGTCGATGTCGTCATGGCCCCAGTCAAGTCGCGGGCCGTGCCGCCCGACATCGTCGATCCGCGCAACCCCATGCGCGAGCGTCCAGGGGCCCGCGTACCGTACGGGCATGTTGATCAGCCCCGACATGGAACTCCGCCGCGCCGTCCCCGAGGACGCCCAGGCGCTGGCCGACGCCGTGGTCCGGAACCGGGAGTTCATGAAGACGTGGGAGCCGTACCGCTCCGAGGAGTACTACACGGCGCGGGAGCAGGCCGAGCGGATCGCCGAGCCGGCCGGGGCGTTGTGGCTGTTGTTCGACCGGGCCGCCGACGGGCGCGTGGTCGGCCGTGTCGCGCTCAACGGCATCCACCTCGGCCCCCTGTGCAGCGCCAACCTCGGCTACTGGGTCGACGCCGACTACCGGGGCCGGGGGCTGATCCCAGCCGCCGTGGAGGAGGTCTGCCGGGCCGCCCGCGACGACATGGGCCTGCACCGCGTCGAGGCGGGCACGCTCACGGACAACGAGGCGTCCCAGCGCGTCCTCGCCAAGTGCGGCTTCGTCCGGTACGGGCTCGCGCCCAAGTTTCTCCACATCAACGGGGATTGGCGCGACCACGTCCTGTTCCAGCGGATCCTGCACGACGATCCTCCGGCGTACGGGCGCGCCTAAGCCGTCAACTCCGTTTCCGGCAGCGGGGGTTCCGGCCGCGCCCGTGGGCGGGCACTGTAGAGGGCATGGCAGCAGTACCCACAGGGCCCCACCCGCCTGCCCCTGCCCCCTACGAGTTGCGGTTCGACTCCGGGCGTCTCTGCCTGGACCTCGTCGCGACCGCGCACCCCGAAGAACGCCTCACGAGCCCCGACCTGCTGCGCGCCTGGCTGGTCGGTGCGGGGCTCGTCCCGAGCGCCGCCGCGCTGGCGGACCGCTCACCCGCCTGGCTCGCCGCGTTCCGCGAACTGCGCGCCCACATAGCCCATTTGGTGCGCGGCGAACTCTCCGGCCGACCGGTCCCCGGCGCCCTGGAACGGGTCAACCTGCTCGCCCGCGCGGCCCCGCCCGCACCCCGCGCCGTACGCGCGGCCGACGGCACCCTCGTCCGCGCCCTGCACATCGAACCCGGCTGCCCGGCCCTGCTCGCGGCCGTCGCGCGCGACGCCATCGACCTCCTCACCGACCCCACCGTGCGCGACTCCCTCCGCCAGTGCGAGGGCGACAACTGCCCCATCATCTACTTGGACATGTCGCGCGGCCGCAGGCGCCGTTGGTGCTCCAGCGAGGTGTGCGGCAACCGGGAGCGGGTGGCCAGACATCGGCGGCGGGCGGCCGCTCTGGCCAGGGCGTGAGTCGACTTCTGTAACTCCCTTTGAACATCCGTGAGTTCGTGTGCGTATCCCTCCCGTGAGCCCAGCCGAGAGACATGGCCGAACAGGGGACACCGGAGGTAGGCGTGCGCAAGGATTCCGCCGTGGCCGATGAACGCCCGCCCCGGGCCCGACATCGCGCTCCCCGGCCCCCCGAGCCGGACGAGGAGCTGATGCGCGCGCTCTACGCCGAGCACGCACGGCCGCTTCTGGCCTATGTGCTCCGTTTGGTGGCGGGGGACCGGCAGCGCGCGGAGGATGTCGTACAGGAGACGCTCATCCGTGCCTGGAAGAACGCCGGACAGCTCAACCGAGCGACCGGTTCGGTACGCCCCTGGCTGGTGACGGTCGCCCGGCGCATCGTCATCGACGGCCACCGCAGTCGGCAGGCCCGGCCGCAGGAGGTCGATCCGTCGCCGCTGGAGGTCATCCCCGCGGAGGACGAGATCGACAAGGCGTTGTGGCTGATGACCCTTTCCGACGCGCTGGAGGACTTGACCCCGGCCCACCGGGAAGTACTCGTGGAGACGTACTTCAAAGGACGTACGGTCAACGAGGCGGCCGAGACGCTCGGCATCCCCAGCGGCACCGTGCGCTCGCGGGTCTTCTACGCGCTGCGCTCGATGAAGCTGGCGCTTGAGGAGCGGGGGGTGACGGCATGACGACGGGCCACGGATCGTACGGTCCCTTCGGCCATGAGCAGGCGGGCGACGTGCACGAGACCGTCGGCGCCTACGCGCTCGGCATCCTCGACGACATCGAGGCGAGCGCCTTTGAAGCACACCTGGCGACGTGCGAGCGGTGCGCGCGGAACCTCGAGGAGTTCGCGGGCATGGAGCCGATGCTCGCCGCCCTCGCCGACCTGCCGCCCGAGCGCGGCGCACCCCGCGAGCCGACCCCGCAGATCGGCGACTCCCTCGCGGCCCGCCCGAGCCCCCGCCTCGCGGAGTCCCTCGCGGACGAACTGGGGCGCCGCCGCGCGAAGAAGCGCAGGCGCGGCCTCTACCTGGTCGCGGCCGCCGCGGCCCTGATCATCGGCGGCCCGCTGACGGTGATGGCGGTGACGGACGACGGCGGCAAAGACACCGTCGCGGAGCCGCACTCGACCAGCCCCGCCAAGGACGCCTTCTTCAACCACATGACCGACAAGGTGAAGGCCACCGACGCCACCACGAACGTCACCGCGACGATCGGCATGGAGAAGAAGGCCTGGGGCACCCACACCGTCCTGGAACTGAAGAACGTCAAGGGCCCACTGAAGTGCTCCCTCGTCGCGGTCGGCAAGAACGGCGAGCGCGAGACGGTCACCACCTGGGCCGTCCCGAAATGGGGCTACGGCATCGACGACAGTGCGAACGCGAACGCGAAGAAGCCCCTGTACGTGCACGGGGGCGCGGCCTTCGACCGGCGCCAGATCGACCACTTCGAGGTCGAGACGCTCGACGGAAAGCGGCTCGTGGAGGTGAACGCCTGACCGCACGGCGCCGCACGTAGCCCTACGGGGCCCCTTTCGCGTACCTTTGACGGCTGCCCAGCACGTCAGAAGGGGGCCCGGTGGCCGCTCAGGCTCCGCACGATTCAGCGGTGAAATCGGATACGAACCCAGGTGGGGACGAGTCCGCGGATTCGGTCCGCGACCGCGAGCTCGGCGTCGAACAGAACCATCTCGACGCCGTCTACCGACGCCTCGAAGAGAAGATCCACGAGGCCGAGTTCCTGATGGAGGACGCCACCAAGCGCGGCCAGGTCGGCACGCCCGGCGCGCTCGCCGAGCGCGACGCGCAGGTCTTTCGCGCGGGCATCCATCTGAACCGTCTCAACAACGAGTTCGAGGACTTCCTCTTCGGCCGCATCGACCTGCTCCAGGGCAAGGACGGCAAGAAGGGCCCGGACGGCGCGTACACGGCGATCGAGCCGGCCGACGGCGCCGTCCGCGAGGACAACACGGCCGACATCGCCGAGACGCTGCACATCGGCCGGATCGGTGTGCTCGACGCGGACTACTCGCCGCTCGTCATCGACTGGCGCGCCCCGGCCGCCGCCCCCTTCTACCGTTCCACCCCGGTCGATCCGGGCCGCGTGGTGCGCCGCCGCGTCATCCGCTCCAAGGGCCGCAAGGTGCTCGGCGTCGAGGACGACCTGATGCGCCCGGAGCTGACGGCGTACCTGGAGGGCGAGCGGCTGCCCGCCATCGGCGACGGCGCGCTGATGGCCGCCCTCGGCCAGGCCCGCAGCCACTCCATGCGCGACATCGTGGCCTCCATCCAGGCCGAGCAGGACCAGGTCATCCGGGCGCCCGCCGCGTCCGTGACGTACGTGGAGGGCGGCCCCGGCACCGGCAAGACGGCGGTGGCGCTGCACCGCGCCGCGTACCTCCTGTACCAGGACAGGCGCCGCTACGCGGGCGGCATCCTGATCGTCTCGCCGACCCCGCTCCTGGTCGCCTACACCGAGGGCGTGCTGCCCTCGCTCGGCGAGGAGGGCCAGGTCGCGATCCGCGCGGTCGGCTCGCTGGTCGACGGCGCGGAGGCCACGGTCTACGACTCCCCGGCGGTGGCCCGCGTCAAGGGCTCGTCGCGGATGCTGAGGGTGCTCAGGAAGGCCGCACGGGGAGCCCTGGAGAGCGGGCGCCCGAAGCAGCCCGCCCAGGAGCAGCTCGCGTTCGGGGACTTCGGTGACGAGGAGCCGGAGACCGCCACGGGGGAGACCCCCACCCGGCTCCGCGTCGTCGCCTTCGGCCGCCGCCTGGAGCTGGACGCGGACCGGCTGAACCGGATCCGGCAGGCCGCCCTCGGCGGCACCGCCCCCGTCAACCACCTGCGCCCGCGCGCCCGCAAGCTCCTCCTGGACGCCCTGTGGGACCAGTCGGGCGCCGGGAGCCGGCACTCCGACCCCGAGCTGGCGGCCGAGCTGCGCTCCTCCTTCGACGACGACGTCACGAGCGAGGACGAGTTCATCCACTTCCTCGACGCGTGGTGGCCGGAGCTGACGCCCCGCGCGGTCCTGTCCGCCATGTCCGACGAGCGGCGCCTGGGTCGCTGGGCCCGCCGCATCCTCAACCCCGGCGAGGTCCGCAAGCTCGCCAAATCGTTGCGCCGCGACGCCCTCTCGGTCCACGACGTCGCCCTCCTCGACGAGCTGAACGCCGTGCTCGGCTCCCCGGCCCGCCCGAAGAAGAAGCGCGAGTACGACCCGCTCGACCAGCTCACCGGCCTGGAAGAGCTGATGCCGCAGCGCGAGGAGTCCCAGCGCGAGCGCGCCGAGCGCCTCGCCCAGGAGCGCACCGAGTACGCGCACGTCATCGTCGACGAGGCGCAGGACCTCACGCCGATGCAGTGGCGGATGGTCGGCCGCCGCGGCCGGCACGCGACGTGGACGATCGTCGGCGACCCCGCCCAGTCCTCCTGGTCCGACCCGGACGAGGCGGGCGCCGCCCGCGACGAGGCCCTCGGCTCCCGGCCCCGCCGCCGCTTCACCCTGACCGTGAACTATCGCAACCCCTCCGAGATCGCCGAGCTGGCCGCGAAGGTCCTGGCGCTCGCGATGCCCGGCTCCGAATCCCCTTCGGCGGTCCGCTCGACGGGCGTGCGGCCGCGCTTCGAAGTCGTACGGGACAGGGTCGGGGACACCGTCAGGGCGGAGGCCGCCCGGCTCCTGGAGCAGGTCGACGGCACGGTCGGCGTCGTCGTGGCGATGAACCGCCGCGAGGAGGCCGCCCGTTGGCTGTCCGGGCTCGGCGAGCGCGTCGTGGCGCTCGGCTCCCTGGAGGCCAAGGGCCTGGAGTACGACGCCACGATCGTGGTCTCCCCGGCCGAGATCGCCGACGAGTCCCCGGCGGGCCTGCGCGTCCTGTACGTGGCCCTGACCCGGGCCACGCAGCAGCTCACGGTGGTCTCCGGAGAGCGGGACGAACCGGACGCGAACGGGGTGCCGGATCTGCTCCGCGACTGACTCTTGCCCCCACTGTCTCCGGTGTTACCGTTGATGACGGCACCGGCTCGATCCAAGCCCCCGGGCCCAACCATCGTCCCTTAGAGGGACCACTTGCCGCGAGGCGAGCATGGCGGGTCGGTGTCATGAACGTGAGGCGAGGCCCACGTCACTTCCGTGACGTGGGCCTCGTTCTGTTCCCTCTTCCCGTTTCCCCCGAGTTCTCGTATGGTGGAAACTACTTTCCAAAAGGTGAATGAACGTTAGCTTCAAAACCCGATGCGACTACCACGTACTCACCGGTAGGTGGGACCATCGGACAGCAATAGCTACACGGTGAAAGCAGAGGAAGTCGGCCATGGCAACGGCGCCCAGCGTCTCCTACTCGATGACGGTCCGGTTGGAGGTCCCCGCGGGCGGTAACGCCGTCTCGCAGCTGACCACCGCCGTGGAGTCCTCCGGCGGCTCGGTGACCGGCCTGGACGTCACCGCCTCCGGTCACGAGAAGCTCCGGATCGACGTCACGATCGCGGCTTCGTCGACGTCCCACGCGGACGAGATCGTCGACAAGCTCCGCGGCATCGAGGGCGTCACGCTCGGAAAGGTCTCCGACCGTACGTTCCTGATGCACCTCGGCGGCAAGATCGAGATGCAGTCCAAGCACCCCATCCGCAACCGTGACGACCTCTCCATGGTCTACACGCCGGGTGTGGCCCGCGTCTGCATGGCGATCGCGGAGAACCCCGAGGACGCCCGGCGTCTGACCATCAAGCGCAACTCCGTGGCGGTCGTCACGGACGGCTCCGCGGTGCTCGGCCTCGGCAACATCGGCCCGAAGGCCGCGCTGCCGGTCATGGAGGGCAAGGCGGCCCTCTTCAAGCGCTTCGCCGACATCGACGCCTGGCCGATCTGCCTGGACACCCAGGACACCGACGCCATCGTCGAGATCGTCAAGGCCATCGCCCCGGGCTTCGCGGGCATCAACCTCGAGGACATCTCGGCGCCCCGCTGCTTCGAGATCGAGGCCCGGCTGCGCGAGGCCCTCGACATCCCCGTCTTCCACGACGACCAGCACGGCACCGCCATCGTCGTGCTCGCCGCGCTGACCAACGCGCTGCGCGTCACGGGCAAGGACATGGGCGACACCCGCGTCGTCATGTCGGGCGCCGGCGCCGCCGGTACGGCCATCCTGAAGCTGCTGCTCGCGGCGGGCATCAAGAACGCCGTCGTGGCCGACATCCACGGTGTCGTGCACGCGGGCCGCGAGGACCTCAAGGACGCCGACAGCGACTCGCCGCTGCGCTGGATCGCCGACAACACCAACCCCGAGGGCCTCACCGGCACGCTGAAGGAAGCGGTCGTCGGCGCGGACGTGTTCATCGGCGTCTCGGCCCCGAACGTGCTGAACGGCGACGACGTGGCCGCGATGGCCGAGGGAGCCATCGTGTTCGCGCTCGCGAACCCGGACCCCGAGGTCGACCCGGCGATCGCCCGTCAGACGGCCGCCGTGGTGGCCACGGGCCGCTCCGACTTCCCGAACCAGATCAACAACGTCCTCGTCTTCCCCGGCGTCTTCCGCGGCCTGCTCGACGCCCAGTCGCGCACGGTGAACACGGAAATGATGCTGGCGGCCGCGACGGCCCTGGCCGACGTGGTCACCGAGGACGAACTCAACCCGAACTACATCATTCCGAGCGTCTTCAACGACAAGGTGGCCGGAGCGGTCGCCGGAGCCGTCCGGGACGCCGCGAAGGCCGCTGGAGCGGCTGTGACGGCGGCCACGACCGCCTGATTACCGGCGCGTCGCGGTTTACGGGGCCCTCGGGCCCCATAGGCTGGCCGGGAAACAGGCCCCCCGGGCCCGCCCCTGCAACCGGCGCGGTGGCGCTTTCCGTGTGACCCCAAGGGGTGCCGGATTGGCTTTACCGCCGTGGGTAGGGGCAGGATGCCTCTTCAGGCGCAAGGGTCTGGAAGACGGACCCGGGTCCTGGGCCTGACCGAGACCCTGGCAGCATCAACTTTGCTGTTGCCCAACACGCGGCCTGGCCGCGTGGCACGCCTCAACGGCAAGAAGAACACGGGAGTACAAACATGAACCGCAGTGAGCTGGTGGCCGCGCTGGCCGACCGCGCCGAGGTGACCCGCAAGGACGCCGACGCCGTGCTGGCCGCGTTCGCCGAGACCGTCGGCGAGATCGTTGCCAAGGGCGACGAGAAGGTCACCATCCCCGGCTTCCTGACCTTCGAGCGCACCCACCGTGCCGCTCGCACCGCTCGTAACCCGCAGACCGGCGAGCCGATCAACATCCCGGCCGGCTACAGCGTGAAGGTCTCCGCGGGCTCGAAGCTCAAGGAAGCGGCCAAGGGTAAGTAAGTCCTAGGCGCAACGAACAAGGGCGGCCCCCCGGATTCCTTCCGGGGGCCGCCCTTGTGCTTTTAGGGGCGCGGGGAACTGCGCAAACGCAACCACACCAAAAGCCGCGACGGCCACAGAGCTGAACCTTGTCGGCAGACACGCCCGACCGTGGCTGGGCGCGCAGTTCCCCGCGCCCCTAAAAGCAATGGGCCGCCCCCGGTCGACCGGGGGCGGCCCTTGCCTACGTGGAGCGAGTGGCGGCTAGCCGAGGGCCTTGCCGGGGAGTTCGACCTTCGCGCCGAGTTCGACGAGCTTCTCCATGAAGTTCTCGTAGCCGCGGTTGATCAGGTCGATGCCGTGGACGCGGGACGTCCCCTGGGCCGCCAGCGCCGCGATCAGGTACGAGAAGCCACCGCGCAGGTCGGGGATGACCAGGTCGGCGCCCTCCAGCTTCGTGGGGCCGGAGACGACCGCCGAGTGCAGGAAGTTGCGCTGGCCGAAGCGGCAGTCGGAGCCACCGAGGCACTCGCGGTAGAGCTGGATGTGCGCGCCCATCTGGTTCAGCGCGGACGTGAAGCCGAGGCGCGACTCGTAGACCGTCTCGTGGACGATCGAGAGGCCCGTGGCCTGCGTGAGCGCCACGACGAGCGGCTGCTGCCAGTCCGTCTGGAAACCGGGGTGGACGTCCGTCTCGAGCGCGATCGACTTCAGCTGGCCGCCGGGGTGCCAGAAGCGGATGCCGTCGTCGTCGATCTCGAAGGCGCCGCCGACCTTCCGGTACGTGTTCAGGAACGTCATCATCGAGCGCTGCTGCGCGCCGCGGACGTAGATGTCGCCGTGCGTGGCGAGCGCCGCCGACGCCCAGGAGGCCGCCTCCAGGCGGTCCGAGAGGGCGCGGTGCGTGTAGCCGCCGAGCTTGTCGACGCCGGTGACGCGGATGGTGCGGTCGGTGTCCATCGCGATGATCGCGCCCATTTTCTGCAGGACGCAGATCAGGTCCTCGATCTCCGGCTCCACCGCCGCGTTCGAGAGCTCCGTGACGCCCTCGGCGAGGACGGCCGTGAGCAGGACCTGCTCGGTGGCGCCCACGGAGGGGTACGGGAGGCGGATCTTCGTGCCGCGCAGGCGCTGCGGGGCCTCCAGGTACTGGCCGTCCGCGCGCTTCTCGATGGTCGCGCCGAACTGGCGGAGCACCTCGAAGTGGAAGTCGACCGGGCGGCCGCCGATGTCGCAGCCGCCGAGACCCGGGATGAAGGCGTGGCCGATGCGGTGCAGCAGCGGGCCGCACAGCAGGATCGGGATGCGGGAGGAGCCCGCGTGCGCGTCGATGTCGGCCACGTTCGCCGACTCCACGTGCGAGGGGTCCATCACCAGCTCGCCCGGTTCCTCACCGGGGCCGACCGTCACGCCGTGCAGCTGCAGCAGGCCGCGGACGACGCGCACGTCGCGGATGTCCGGGACATTGCGCAGTCGACTCGGCGCACTGCCGAGGATGGCGGCAACCATGGCCTTGGGCACGAGGTTCTTCGCGCCGCGGACACGGATCTCGCCCTCCAGCGGGGTTCCGCCGTGGACAAGGAGGACATCGTCGGTGACGGTCATGAATCTCGCGTTCCGAAGAGAAGGGCAGGGCCAGGCTCAAGGGTAAGGGCGGTGCGCCCCTTATTCGTATGCCTGCGGGGGTCAGGGAGCGTCATGAGTTCGCTACAACACGAAGCGCGCCGGAAAGAGCACAAAGCGTGACGGTTTTGTGAAGTGCGGGTCTTCCACTTCCCTGCGCGCTGAGCTGCGTTCACGCGGTTGTTGCGCTTGGCTCCCCGTACGGCGGGCAGATGCGGGATCATGTCACGCATGACCGAGGTGTCCTCGCTCACAGGGCGGCTGCTCGTGGCCACACCCGCCCTCGCGGACCCGAATTTCGACCGGGCGGTCGTGCTGCTCCTCGACCACGACGAGGAGGGCTCGCTCGGCGTCGTGCTGAACAGGCCGACACCGGTGGACGTCGGAGACATCCTGGAGGGCTGGGGCGATCTGGCCGGCGAGCCGGGTGTCGTGTTCCAGGGCGGCCCGGTCTCCCTCGACTCGGCGCTCGGCGTCGCGGTGATCCCCGGGGACGACGAGCGGGAGGCGCCGCTCGGATGGCGCCGGGTGCACGGGGCGATCGGCCTCGTCGACCTGGAGGCCCCGCCGGAGCTGCTCGCGGCGGCGCTCGGCTCCCTGCGGATCTTCGCCGGCTACTCGGGCTGGGGCCCGGGGCAGCTGGAGGACGAACTGACCGAGGGTGCCTGGTACGTCGTGGAGTCGGAGCCGGGTGACGTCTCGGCCACCCGTCCCGAGGGGCTGTGGCGCGCGGTGCTGCGGCGCCAGCGGGGTGAACTGGCGATGGTGGCCACGTATCCGGACGACCCCTCGCTCAACTGACGTCGTTCCGGGACCGGGCGGGCTTAAGTACCCTTGGCGGTTATGAGCACTCTTGAGCCCGAGCGCGGGACAGGTACGGGGACCCTCGTAGAGCCGACGCCACAGACGTCGAACGGCGACGGCGATCACGAGCGCTACGCCCACTATGTCCAGAAGGACAAGATCATGGCGAGCGCGCTGGACGGCACGCCCGTCGTCGCGCTCTGCGGCAAGGTGTGGGTGCCGGGCCGTGACCCGAAGAAGTACCCCGTGTGTCCCATGTGCAAGGAGATCTACGAGTCCATGGGCGCCGGCGGCGACAAGGACAAGGGCGGCAAGGACGGCGGCGGCAAGGGCAAGTAGTCGGCCCTTCCTCCCCTTTCCCGGTGGACCTTCCCGGAGGCCCGGCCTTCCGGTGAACCCCGACTTTCCCGGTGAACCCCGGGCGTGCGGCGACGCATGCCCGGGGTTTCGCGCGTCCGCCCCACCATTGCGCGAATTGGTCCAGTCCTCTTAGCCTCCCGCCATGGAACTCATCCCCGCCCCACGTCGGCTGACGCGCTCGGGCGAAGGACACCACGCGCTCGGCGAGCGCACCGGCATCGCCGCGGGGGAGGGGACCGAGGACACCGCGCGCTGGCTGCGCACGACACTCGGCACGGCGACCGGTCTCGCCCTGCCGCTCAAGGCCGCGGATGAGGACGACGTCATCGGCCTGCGCATCGACCCGTCCCTCGAAGCGGAGGGCTACCGGCTGCGTGCGACGGACGCGGGCGTCACGATCGAAGGCGGATCCGCGGCAGGCGTCTTCTGGGGCGCCCAGACGCTGCGTCAACTCCTGGGCCCCGACGCGTACCGCAGGGCCCCGCTCCCCGGGCGCACCTGGACCGTCCCGCACGTCAGCGTCGACGACGCGCCACGCTTCCGCTGGCGCGGCATGATGCTCGACGTCGCCCGCCACTTCACGCCGAAGGCCGGGGTGCTGCGCCAACTCGACCTGATGGCCGCGCACAAGCTCAACGTCCTGCACTTCCACCTCACCGACGACCAGGGCTGGCGCGTCGAGATCAAGCGCCATCCGAAGCTGACGGAGTCCGGCTCCTGGCGGCCACGGACGAAATTCGGCCACCGCGCCTCGGAGTTGTGGGAGGACAAACCGCACGGCGGCTTCTACACCCAGGACGACATCCGCGAAATCGTCGCGTACGCCGACGCGCTGCATATCGCGGTCGTCCCCGAGATCGACCTGCCCGGCCACTCGCAGGCCGCCATCCACGCGTATCCGGAACTCGGCAACAGTGATGTCGTCGACACGGCTTCCCTCCCCGTCTGGGACACCTGGGGCGTCAATCCGAACGTACTCGCCCCCACTGACAACACCCTCCGCTTCTACGAGGGCGTCTTCGAGGAACTCCTCGACCTGTTCCCGTCGACCTTCATCCACGTAGGGGGCGACGAGTGCCCCAAGGACCAGTGGGGGCAGTCGCCCACCGCCCAGGCGCGCATCAAGGAACTGGGGTTGGCCGACGAGGACGAGCTCCAGTCCTGGTTCATCCGGCACTTCGACACCTGGCTCGGCGCGCGCGGCCGGCGCCTCATCGGCTGGGACGAGATCCTCGAAGGCGGCCTCGCGCCCGGCGCCACGGTCTCCTCCTGGCGCGGCTACGAGGGCGGCATCACCGCGGCGAGGGCGGGCCACGACGTCGTCATGTGCCCCGAGCAGCAGGTCTACTTGAACTACCGGCAGGCCCCCGGCGACGAGGAGCCGGTCCCCATCGGCTACGTACGCACCCTGGAGGACGTCTACCGCTTCGAACCGGTTCCTCCGCAGCTGAGCGAGGAGGAGGCGCGACACGTCCTCGGCACGCAGGCCAACGTGTGGACCGAGGTGACGGAGACCGAGCAGCGCCTCGACTACCAGGTGTACCCGCGGCTTTCGGCCTTCAGCGAGGTCGCGTGGAGCGAACTGCCCGCACCCGGTGCGCGCGACTTCGCGGACTTCGAGCGCCGAATGACCGCGCACTACCGGCGACTTGACGCCCTCGGCGTCGCCTACCGGCCCCCGGGTGGCCCGTTGCCGTGGCAGCGGCGACCGGGTGTGCTCGGACGCCCCTTCGAAGGGGAACCCCCGAACGTGTGAGCTTGCGCTGCGGTGGGGTTCGCGCGACGCCGCGCACCTCACCTCATACGTAGGCACAGAACGGCAATTCGCTCCCTCAGGTGATCTGGTGCGATATCGGTCATCTATGAGGTGGAAGGGGCGAATGCCTCCTACCGGACCCCCTATCCAGGCCGGAAGGAAGATGTGCCAGAGTTGCCACGTCCGGCCTGTCAGCACGTACCGTACGGCGGAACAGGCGTAACGGCGGGAACGGCGGTCACGCGCGGACCACGCGGGGACCGGCGCCGTTGCCAGGCACGCGGCCGGACATCGGGAAGGGGCAGCCGGTTTGACCACGCACGCACCGCAGGCGACGACACAAGCCGCGGTACTTCCGGGTTCGCTGGACGAGGCCGTCGCGGCGCTCGCCGCCATGCCCGCCGCCGTACCGGTGGCCGGGGGCACGGACCTCATGGCCCAGGTCAACGCGGGGGGACTGCGCCCCGCCGCCCTCGTCGGGCTCGGCCGGATCAGCGAGATCCGCGGCTGGCAGTACCAGGACGGGAACGCGCTGCTCGGCGCGGGCCTCACCCACGCGCGCATCGGCCGCCCCGACTTCGCCGCGCTGATCCCCGGCCTCGCCGCCGCCGCGCGGGCCGCGGGCCCGCCCCAGATCCGCAACGCCGCCACGCTCGGCGGCAACATCGCCTCCGGCGCCCCGGCGAACGACACGCTGCCCGTACTGGCCGCGCTGGAAGCCACGTTGATCATCGCCGGGCAGGGCGGCGCGAGACGCGAAGTGCCGGTCTCGCATCTGCTGGCCGGCATGGAGATGCTCGCTCCGGGCGAGTTGATCGGGTTCGTACGGGTCCCGTTGCTGCACGCGCCGCAGGTCTTCCTGAAGGCGACCGGGCGTACCGGTCCCGGCCGTGCCATGGCCTCCGTCGCGCTCGTCCTCGACCCGGCGCGGCGCGGGGTGCGCTGCGCCGTCGGGGCCATCGCGCCGATGCCGCTGCGGCCCCTCGAGGCCGAGCAGTGGGTGGCCTCGCTCATCGACTGGGACGGCAACCGCGGCGCCCTCGTGCCCGAGGCCGTGCACGCCTTCGGCGAATACGTCGCCGCGGCCTGCGTCCCCGACCCGGAACCCGCGCCGGACGGCACGCAGCAGCAGTTGCCGCCCGCCGTACTGCATCTGCGGCGCACCGTCGCCGTGCTGGCCCGACGTGCACTTGGGAGGGCGCTGTCGTGACGAACGAGTACCCCGGACCCGACGGCTGGGAGCCGGTTCCCCAGGGTGAGTACGACTCCGACGCCACGGCCTTTGTGCAGCTGCCCCCCGAGGGCTTCCCGGACGCGGCGCCGCTGGAGGCGCCGGGTCATGGCTATGTGCCGCCGCAGATAACGGTGAGCCCGGCCACGGGTGCGGCCGCGACCGATCCTGCGGCGACCGGGGTGTGGGTGCTGCCGGAGAACCTGGTCGGACCGGGTGCCTCCGGCGGTGGGGCGGAGTCCGTGCCGGTCGAGCCCGTGGAGCAGGCGCCGCATCACGGGCAGACCGGGGAGTGGTCGATTCCGCTGGCGGGGGGTGAACTCCCGGACGAATCCGGGGAGTTCACCGCGTCCACGATGGCTCAGCAGTGGGGTGGGCACATGCCGCCGGCGACGTTGCCGGGCGGTGCGGCTGCGCCGTGGGCGGCGGTACCGGGTGTTGAGGCGAAGCCCTCGCTCGTCTCCCCGGAGCGGTCGGCCGAGCCTGCGTCGCGGGGCTCTGCCCCGGACCCCGCGCCTCAATCGCCGGCGGGGCTGGAATTGCAGGACTCCGCGTCTCGGCCGCCGGCAGAGATTGATGTGCCGAGCGCTGATGTGTCGGCTGAGCCCGTTGGGCACGAGGCCGTCGTCCCGGAGGCCCCCGAGGCGGAGGTCGGCGTCGCTCCGGAGGCCCCCGAAGCAGAGGTCGACGGCGCCTCGGAGGCTCCCGAGGGCGAGGTCGTCGGCGCCCCGGAGGCTCCCGAGGCAGAGGTCGGTGCCGAGGCGGAGGTGTCGGAGGGCGACGCTGCCGTCCGGCCTCCGCTTCACGACGATCACCCCCTCGCCAGTTACGTCCTGCGGGTCAACGGTGCGGATCGGCCCGTCACGGACGCGTGGATCGGAGAGTCGCTGCTGTACGTGCTGCGGGAGCGGCTCGGGCTCGCGGGGGCCAAGGACGGCTGCTCGCAGGGCGAGTGCGGCGCGTGCAACGTGCAGGTGGACGGCCGTCTCGTCGCCTCCTGCCTGGTGCCCGCGGCGACCACCGCGGGCAGCGAGGTCCGTACGGTCGAGGGGCTCGCCACCGACGGCCGGCCCTCGGACGTGCAGCGGGCGCTGGCCGCGTGCGGGTCGGTGCAGTGCGGCTTCTGCGTACCCGGCATGGCGATGACGGCGCACGACCTCCTGGAGGGCAACCCGAACCCGACCGCTCTGGAGACCCGCCAGGCGCTGTGCGGCAACCTGTGCCGCTGCTCCGGCTACCGGGGCGTCGTGGACGCGGTGCGCCAGGTGGCCGAGGAGCGCCGGGCGGCGGCCGATGCCGCGAGCGAGTCCTCGTCTGCCGAGGGCGGTGCGGGCGGCGCGGAAGAGCCGCTGATCCCGCGCCAGGCGGGCCCGGTGACGAACGAGGACATCCAGGGCGACGCGAAGCCGCGGAACGACCAGGCCACGCAGGGCTTCCAGAGCCCGCAGGGTTTCCAGAACCCGGTGGACCTCCCGCGTCCCCAGGGTTTCCAGAACCCGGCTGACGTCCCCCGTCCCCAGGACTTCCAGAACCCCCAGAACCCGCAGGACTTCCCGGACGGAGGCCAGGCATGACGAACGAGACGGCCACGACCTCCACGGCCCCCGCCGCTCCGGAAGCGGAGAGCTTCCCGCACGGCCTCGGCATGTCGCTCCCCTCGGCGGAGGCGCACGCCAAGGCGGAGGGCACGTTCCCGTACGCCGCCGATCTGTGGGCCGAGGGCCTGCTCTGGGCGTCGATCCTGCGCTCCCCGCACGCGCACGCGCGCGTGGTGAGCATCGACACCAGTCACGCGCGCGAGATGCCCGGCGTCCTCGCGGTCGTCACGCACGAGGACGTCCCCGGCGGCCCGTTGGCGGGGCACCGCGCGTCGGACCGCCCGCTGTTCGCCTCCGAAGTGGTGCGTCACCACGGAGAGGCGCTCGCGGCCGTGGCGGCCGACCACCCGGACACGGCGCGCATGGCCGCGGCCGCGATCATCGTCGAGTACGAGGTCCTCGACCCGGTCACGGACCCCGAGCAGTCGTTCGGCGCGGAGCCCCTGCACCCCGACGGCAACCTGATCCGCCATATCCCGCTTCAGCACGGTGACGCCGAGGCGACCGGCGAGGTCGTCGTCGAGGGCCTCTACCGCATCGGCCGCCAGGACCCGGCGCCGATCGGCGCGGAGGCAGGACTCGCGGTGCCCCGCCCCGACGGCGGCGTCGAGCTCTACATCGCCTCCACCGACCCGCACGGCGACCGCGATCTGGCCGCCGCCCGCTACGGCCTGGAGCGCGAGCGCGTGAAGGTCGTCGTCACCGGCGTGCCCGGCGCGACGGCCGACCGGGAGGACCCGAGCTTCCACCTCCCGCTGGGCCTGCTCGCCCTGCACACCGGCTGCCCGGTCAAGCTGGCGGCGTCCCGCGAGGAGTCCTTCCTCGGCCACCCGCACCGCCACCCCACCCTCCTGCGCTACCGCCACCACGCCGACGCGGACGGCCGGTTGGTCAAGGTGGAGGCCCAGATCCTGCTCGACGCGGGCGCCTACGCGGACACGTCGTCCGACGCGCTCGCCGCCGCGGTCTCCTTCGCCTGCGGCCCCTACGTAGTGCCGCACGCCTCCATCGAGGGCTGGGCGGTACGGACGAACAACCCGCCCTCGGGCCACGTACGGGGAGAGGGCGCGCTGCAGGTCTGCGCCGCGTACGAGGCGCAGATGGACAAGCTCGCGAAGAAGCTGGGCGTCGACCCGGCCGAACTGCGCCTGCGCAACGTCCTGGCGACCGGCGACATCCTCCCGACGGGGCAGACGGTGACGTGCCCGGCGCCCGTGGCCGAACTGCTCACCTCAGTAAGGGACTTCCCGCTGCCGCCGCTGCCCAAGGACTCGCCGGAGGAGGACTGGCTGCTCCCCGGCGGACCCGAGGGCGTCGGTGAACCGGCCGCGATCCGCCGTGGCGTCGGCTACGGCGTCGGCATGGTGCACATGCTGGGCGCGGAGGGCACGGACGAGGTCTCCACGGCCACGGTGAAGGTCCACGGCGGCGTCGCGACGGTCATCTGCGCCGCGGTGGAGACGGGCCAGGGCTTCGCCACGCTCGCCCGCCAGATCGTCCAGGAGACGCTCGGCGTCGAGGAAGTCCACGTGGCGCCGGTCGACACGGACCAGCCGCCCGCGGGCCCCGGCTGCCGGGGCCGGCACACATGGGTGTCGGGCGGAGCGGTCGAGCGGGCGGCCAAGATGGTCCGCACCCAGCTCCTCCAGCCCCTGGCGCACAAGTTCGGCATGTCCACGGAGCTGCTGCAGATCGCGGACGGCAAGATCACGTCCTACGACGGTGTGCTCTCGACGACCGTCGAAGAGGCCATGGACGGCAAGGAGTTGTGGGCCACGGCGCAGTGCCGCCCGCACCCCACGGAGCCGCTCGACGCCTCGGGCCAGGGCGACGCCTTCGTCGGCATGGCCTTCTGCGCGATCCGCGCGGTGGTGGACGTGGACATCGAGCTCGGCTCGGTGCGCGTGGTCGAACTCGCGGTCGCCCAGGACGTCGGCCGCATCCTCAACCCCGCCCAGCTCGCGGCCCGTATCGAAGCGGGCGTCACCCAGGGCGTGGGCGCGGCCCTCACGGAGAACCTCCGCACCCCGAAGGGCATCGTCCGCCGCCCCGACCTGACCGGGTACGCCCTGCCCACCTCGCTCGACGCCCCCGAGATCCACATCGTCAACCTGGTCGAGGAGCGCGACGTGGTCGCCCCCTTCGGCGCGAAGTCCGCGAGCGCGGCCCCGGTGGTCGCGTCCCCCGCGGCGGTCGCTTCGGCGGTCCGCGCGGCGACCGGCCGCCCGGTCAACCGGCTGCCGATCAGGCCGCAGGCGGCGGTGGTCACGGACGCGCCGGCTCCGGGAGCGGTCGTGGCGGACGCGACCGGCTGAGGCCGCACCCCGTGCACGACGAAGGGGCGCCCCGCATTCTGCGGGGCGCCCCTTCGTGCGTGGAGGCCGTGACCGGAATCGAACCGGTGTGCTTCGCTTTGCAGGCGAATCCCTAAGCCACTCGGGCACACGGCCAAGCTGCGCCTCACGCTACGGGCACGTGATCACCGGCCTCAAGGCTTCCCGGCACCCTGCAATGCGACTGCCATACGCCGTTCATGATGCGGCGCCCGCGGCGCCCGGACCTACGACCAACGGCCGACCCGAGAACCCGCCTCCCGACAGGGGCCACCGCCCCATACGCCCCTTACTCTGAACCGCATGGCCGCCCTCGAAGACGTCACAGACGACGCCCCCGCCCACCCCGTCCTCTCCGAGACCGAAGGTGTCCTCGGCCGCACCTATCGCGCGCTCAGCATCGGCATCGTCACCGTCGTGCTGCTCATCGCCTTCGAGGCCACCGCGGTCGGGACGGCAATGCCCGTCGCGGCACGGGAGTTGGACGGGGTGTCGCTGTACGCGTTCGCGTTCTCGAAGGCGGCATCTTTCACTACAGGAGTCTAGCCGCCCTCGGTCGGCGGCACCCTGGCCACGGCTTTACCCGATGACGCGAATATTGGCCCGGCCGCATAGACGCTGCTCACGGGCCCCTCGTACCGTCGTGGCAGACGCCCCAACAGGGGCCAGCCGAAGGGGAGTTCACGTGGCACGCGAGGAGCTACAGCGACTGACCGGGAACGGCAACGGCACGTGCGGCAAGGACGATTGCGCGAACGTCTACCGCACCGCCTCAGGCTCGTTCGTCGTCCAGGGGGACGTGTCGACGGCGTTCCGGCCGCCCGAGGGGGAAGGGCTCGTGGAGATCCCCGAAGAGGTCTTGAAGGAGGCAATCCGTGCTCTTGGCTGGTGAGCAGTGGGCAGCGAAGTTCGAGGCGACACAGCGGGAGGCGTGGCGGCTGGAGACCCTGCCGCAGTACCTCATGCCCCAAGAGGCAGGAGAGTTCGAAGCCTTCAAGGCCGGGGCCCGTATCGACCCTCAGACGGTCCAGAACGAGTACACCGACCGCCTACGCCGTCATGCCTCTGAGGGGCGCCCACAGGGGCGCGTACACGTCCTGACACGGCCTCTGTCTGACTACCTCCGGTTCGAGTTCCACCAGTACTACGCGCCTCACTCGCTGGCCGGTGAACAGATCCGGATTCTCGACGTGACCGACCGGGAAAACCCGCTCGCCGGTGTCCAGGATTTCTGGATGTTCGATCACGCCGAAGTGGTGCTGATGAACTACCACCCCGACGGAGAGCAGATCAACCGCGAGGTATTCGAGGGTGACGTGACCCCGTACATCGAGTACCAGCGAATCGCGGTAGCTGAGTCCGTGCCCTTCGAGGAGTACGTGAAGGGCCTTGACCTTTGAACCTGAGAGGCTAGGTCAGTCCAGGTCAGACCTAGCAGAAGCAATGCGCACACTGCGGAAGCGGGCCGGGAAAACTCAAACCTGGCTCGCTCGCCGCTGCACCATGTCTCAAACCAAAATCAGCAACATCGAGAGCGGAAAGCTAACCCCCGCCCTGGTCGACGTTGAGCTGATATTGGATGCGCTCGGGACCGAGGGGCCGGAAGCCGAAGAACTCCTGTCCCTTGCTCGCACCGCAAACACTGAGTGGCAGGATCATTGGTCATCCCGTCGCAGAGGACTGGACAAGAAGCAGAACGAGCTAGCACGGCTCGAATCGTCCTCCACTGAGTTCCGGTACTTCATGCTGTCAGCCGTTACCGGACTACTGGCCACACCTGAATACGTTCGGGCCAGCATTGCTGACGTATCCGGCGACCAGTCCAAGACTGTTGCCAGGAAGCTAGAGCGCCAAAGCGTTCTGCGCGACGACTCCAAGTCGTTTACCTTCATCCTCACAGAGCAAGCCGTTAGGTGGCCTTTCCTGCCTCCAGTCGGCATGGCTATGCAGCTCGATTGGCTGGCCTCTGTCTCCAGGATTCCGAACGTGAGTATCGGAGTAATCCCGATGAGCGGCCACATCCCAGAAATGCCGCTCAACACCTTCACGGTCTACGACCGGCGGCTAGCCACTGTGGAGACAGGTACCGGGGCTTTGATCCTCAGGGACCACCGTGACGTGAACGCCTACCGCGAGGACTTTGATCGCTACTCGACTTACGCCAAGTTCGGGGACGAATGCCGGGAACTCCTGTCCGACTGGTCAGAGATCTTTACCCGACAACGCGAATATTGACCCTGACTGCCCCTGCTCCGAGAGACCATGAATCCTCAGCGAGAGGAGTCGGGGATGGCAACTACAGCAGAGACCAACGCGGGTCGGGGTGAGTACGTGACCTTCGCCCCCAGGGGCGAGAAGTGCGTCGACTGTGGGCAGGAACTGGAAAGCCTCGACCGCGTGTGGCGGGTCACTTATGAACGAGTCTCGGGGCCCCCGGCCCTTGGCCCGTACCGGCATTACGAGAAGTGCCCCGAGTAGTTCAGGTGATGGCACCTATTTCCCCTGCCATGCTTGCCCAAGAGTTTCCGAGGCACCGCGACGGCGAGCAACAAGAGCAGTGCCCCGGAAAGGGGACGGCCAACGAACCAACGGCAGCCGTCCCCACCAAATGAAGAAGAGGCCCCCTACCGAGTGAACCGGTAGGGGGTTTCCCTTGCTGTCAGAGAGCCAGCCACACAGGAGTACTGGCGTCCAACTCAATCGCTCCGTCAATGGGGGACCAATCTCCATTGGGGTTCAGTCCGCCCTTTCCGAGATAAGCGCTATCAACCGGAGTGCCGGTCCCCTCAGGTGCGCCGTAGCTATCCGGCAAGCCCCTCTGCCGGTTGCGATACGCCCGGACCAACTCCCTTGCCTCTTTCATCGATTGGCTATCGGTCACTTGAGCGTCCCGCCGTTGTCCAGGTAGCCGAAGTAAGAGGCGTCGTGTGCCGCCTGCTTCGCCGTCTCTCGCTTCTCCTCAGGAGTACGGGTGTCGTTGCGCTCGACCTCGGCCCGCGCGGCACGGTCCGCGTAATTCTCCTTCTCCGATTCGTCGAGCTGACTCTTAGACCACTTCCGAATACCGTCACCGGGGATAGTCGCCGACTCGACCTTGGCGAGTGCGTCAGCCAGAGAGAAGGACGGATTGTCGGAGGCGTACGGGTCCATGCCGCCGAAGCCAAGAGAATTGCGGCGCTGGGCTACCGAAACAAACTCCACACCGTTGATATCAGCGAAAGCGTCAGGGAGCTTGCCCACCACTGCATCACGAGCATTCAGAGCGTCGCGGAGAAGCCCCAGTGCCTTAACGGCGTCCTTCGTGCGCTGCTCCATTTCCTTCTCCGCCCAGGTACGGTAAACGGCGCTGGAGTAGAGATCCTGGTAAGCCTGATCAAGCTTGGCGCGACTCTCGTGGGCGACGGTGGTACCGACCGTAATGGCATTCTCAAGCTTGTTCAGCTCCTTATGGAGCGGAGCCAAATCCTCATGCTCTATCGGCTCGGGAACTTCCTCCCCGGCCTCGATTGCGGCCTTAAGTCGAGACTGGTAATCGGTCTCATCCTGCTTCCGTCGAGAAATGGTCTCCTGGAATGCAACAGACTGAACCTGCCACTCAGCCTCGCTGCGACTCACGTACTCCAGTCGCTTATTCAGCTCCTGGCCAAGAGTCTTAACGTCCTTGGAATCGGTCTCGTGCTCCTGGTAGCCGTAAGGAGGGGCCGGAGTAAGGAAACCCTTTCGGTAAGTCGGGTCCTTGAGCTGCTTAATCTCATTCTCGAACTTTTCACGCTCCACCTGGATATGCCCCATGGAGGCAGGCTGCGCGTTGGGGTGCAGGTCCGGGAGGTCGTCGTATCGCTTCGGCATAACCGGCATACCCGTCTGGCTGTGGTAAGTCATAGTCAGTTCTCCTTTTGATTCAGGATCTCGGCCGCAATCACAGCGGCCTCTTCGTTCTTCTTCAGTTCTGCTCGTTCAGCCTGGGCCCGTTTACGGGCCTCTCGTTCAAGCTGGAATCGCCTAAACCAGCCTCGGGGGCCTCGCTCAACGAGACCCATGAACGAGCTATCGGGGCCGCTGTAGACCCGTGTGGCTCCATCTGGGCACGACACCAGGGAGAAGCCCACCGGCATCCCGTTAGCGGCCCCTGGAGATGCAGGGATCACGTGGTGCAGCACCGGGGCTGAGTAGGTAAGTCGGATCGGTATCCGATCCTCGCTCTTCTCCAGTCCCGGACTCACATAGAAAACGGCCCGCGCCCCTTTGGGCTCCAGGAGTCGGGGAGTTGGGTTAGCCGTCATAGTCTTCCCCGTTCTCTGCGTTCATCTGCTCAACGAGTCGGATGGTGTCGGCATAGGTGCTCATGGTCTTCACTCGCCGTCCGGTGTCCCCGGCATTCAGGCAACCATGCTCATGGTTGCGCCATGGGAAAGCTCGGTTGTAACGCTGATCCCCGGATGGGATACATCGGGGATTACACGAGATGCTCATGCGGTCTCCCTTCGGAAGACGTGTCGGGTGTTCTTTCGGGACCAGCTTTCAAACCACTCCCTCTTGCACTGGCGACACCAGGGCTGCACTCCCGCCCGGTGGCTGCTGGACTTATTGAAGGAGTCCAGGTCCTTCTCCCGCTCACAACGGGAACATGTCTTCTTTTCCTTCATCTCTCTTCTCCCTCTCTACTGATCTGCCAGATCAGTTTGACCACAAGAGAAAGGGCCGCCCGGTAATCGAGCGGCCCCTACTCCTGGGAATGAACAACGACGCTAAGAAACAGAACCTAGACCCTTTTCAACCCGAGGAAGGATCAATCCTCGCTGTGCCTGTTTCGGAGACCGGTCGACACAGTTACCAGCAACCCCTGACTGTCGGCAGGGGGAAGTTTTAGCCGCCGTTCCGCTGCTGGTGAATGCGGGCCAGACTCGGTACGGCGTGAGGGTTACCGGGTACTAGGCGGCTTGTCCCGACTGGACTGGAGCGAGGGGTTATCCAGCCGGAAGTAGAAGGAGAGGGAGGAAGGCTGACGAGACCGAAGACCCTCTCCATAAGTAATGGAAAGAACGGACACTCTTGCGGTGTCCTACTGGTGATCACTAGGCCGCTATTTGGCGGCCATATCTACTTACTCTGTATCGCCGCTCTTAAGGCGGCTCTAGATACTCAGAAGAGAAACGGATAGTAGATAAGGTCCCCCTACCCCCAAACTATTAAAGCTCAGGAGTAGGAGTACTCATCCTGGTATCTCTCAGATGGAGTATCCGGTGAGCCACCATGCGAACCGGTTGGTTCTCGACTTGTGAATAAGGCCAGCACCGTAGTGCTCGACAGAGGCACACCGCCGAGTGTGCTTGTCCCCAGAGGATCACTCCTCCATAGATCATGGAAAGAACGGACAGAGCCAGGACTCTTCCCCCATGCGATTTGCGACTATGTCCCAGCCGGCTGGAGCGTAGCCCCAGCTCAGAGCGCGTGATGCTCATTCTCTGAAGCCCTATCAAGTTGCTCTCGGGAACAGTCTTGGTTGATGTCTCCGACTCCTCAGGGCAGGAAAGCCCTGTACGGCCCTCTAGGGCCCTCTCCGCCTTCCGATGGGAGCAGGTACCAGGGTCGGGCTCTCAGGCCCGGAGAAGGGCACTTGGGCGCAAATAAAGCCCCCGGCATCCAAAGACACCGGGGGCGGGTTACTGCTGTCAGAGAATCATCGTGAAGGGTTCCATCCGGGCGAGAGGCTGCACGGAACCCATGCGGGGAAGGTTGGCGAGATACCAGGGCTTCATAGAGCCGATCACATGCTTCGACCACTGGCCCTTGGATACCTCAGCTCCACTAGGGCCGGGAATACCGGTGTACTCCTGGGACGGCATTTCGTGTGCCGACAGCCAAGCCTTGACCTCTGCCTGCTTCTCCTTGGGGAAGTACCGAAAGCGTTCCCAGTCATTGGACGTGCGGTCGGCGTAGTCGTCCATACAAGCTCGACCATCAACGCCCTGATGATTCAAGAGTTCCCGTACTGACAAGACCTCATCCTCATCGAAACCATCCGGGTCTTCCGAGTAGGCGTCATTGCCACGGGCCGACTTCCATTCGATAAGGCCTTCCGTAGCTCCCTGAAGAGCCTCCCGCTCTCTCTCGGTAATCCCGGAAGGCTTGGGCAACTTCCACCCCTCTCGCGAGCGCTCAGCCTCGCTCACACCCTCGGCCCTAGCCTGCGCTCGACGAGAAGCACGCTTGCGGTTGTCCCTCTTGGTCTTGCACTGGGGGTGCGCCGGATTGGTTCGGGGGTTCTGCCCCCGCTTCCCCTTGGGCTTCTCGTAAATCCAAGGATCTCCGCAGTCACACACCAGCGGTACCGAAACAGTCTCAATAGCAGTAGCCATAGGTCTCTCCTTCTAAGGCAATAGAAAGGGGTCCGGCTGAATGCCGAACCCCTGGGTGTGGGATAATGGATATAGAAGGACCCGCCTAAATTTGGATTAGGCGGGTCCTTCGTTTATCTGGTGAATATCTCCTCTACTAGAGGGGTACACCTTCGAGCTTGGCAGCCAGGTACGCGGCGGCATAGGTAGCGCCCGCATGGTCCACGTTGAACAGCTTCACTCCGTCGTGAATCACAGTCGGGGTCCCTTCCGGGAACTCCTCCCCCTCCACAGGAGCCCAGGTGTTTCCGTCGGCATCGGTGTACCAGCCGTCATCGTCGAGAGTCACTTGACCCCCTCCAGGGTCTCTCGGATCTTCTGGGCTACGTATTCCGGTGTTACGGGTGTCGGGTTTCCTTCAATGAGATCAGCCGCGTATTCGAGCAAAACGCTCACTCCCCCCTGCCACTTCCACATTTCCCGCAACTCCTCGTAATGAGTACTGGCGATTTCCATGCCTCCCCCTTGCTCCTGTGTGTCGTCATTCGTCGGACCGGGTGTCAGGGAGAGCTGTGCTCGGAATCCCTCTTGCCCCCTGCCGCTCAGCAGCCCTTGGGGCTGGTGCGGCGTCCTGTATCCATCATGACACGAGTGATACGTATCGATCAACTCTGAACGTATCGATACGTAGCGAGGTAGTCTGGCGGTATGGACGAGATGACCTACCGGCGGGGGCCGGTGACCGTAGCTGCCAAGTGGGATGACGGCAGGCTCGTGGACCTGCACATCACTGCTGACAAGGGGGATGGCATCGGTCACGGCGACCTACAGCGGGCCCTGATGCACATCGAGGCAGACCTACGAGCCGACCGGGGCGGGAGGCCCGTGCCTGCTCCGCCGACCCCTGAGGAGCGGGAGGCTCGGAAGGAGCGCCGCAAGGAGTGGGATGCCGTGGCAACCGTCTTGGCGGAGGCGTTCCAGAGGGGCGGCAAGTCCAGTGACATCTACCTGGCAACCCTGGCTAGGGCTTATGAGGTGCTGGCTAAGGTCAAGAATGCCGACACTGTGAAGTGGCAGGCAATCGGTACGGCTATCGATCGGTCCCCGAATACGGCAAAGATGCACCTGGTAGAAGCGAGGAGATCAGGTTTCCTTTCCGAGTTTGGGGAGATGACCAGTAAGGCGAAAGCGGTATTCGCTAAGAAGGGGTAGGGGGGGAGGGGCCCTCTCTCGATTCCAATTGAATAAGCCGGTACGGCAATGAAAAAGACCCCCGGTCGCTCGGGGGTCTTTCTGTGTCCGGGGCCTGTTGCTGGCTCCCTACCAGGCCAGCCGTGCCCCACGTTCTCCGAGACCTCTGGGTCTAGCGCTAGCTCTAGTCGGCACGGCCGACGAGACCTCCCCCGTCGTCAGGGATCTCTGTTATGGCGAACGAGCCGTGGCCGTACGCCTCAGGTCATCTGGACGGTAGGGCTGCACCCCCTGCCTCTCGGTCGCACTGTGGTTTGCGGTGTCGAGCCAAGTCACAGTGAGCGCGCAGTACGGCTTGGTTGTCTGCGTTGCTGTACGGCTTTCTGTGAGGCGAACAATCAAGCTCAAGTGTCAGTGGTTATGCGACTTGTGATCGACGCTCAGAGAAGCGTTGAGAACGTTTGTGATGCGTTGTCTTCATCGTGTTCATTGTGTCGAGATTCGTTCGCGCATTTCTTGTTGCGCTTGGATGTATGGACGCGCGTAGGGGAGGGGGGTGGACCCGCATGCGGGCGTTATTTTGATCGGGACGTCATAGCAGCCGCCATCTTGTACGGGTTCCCGTGGATTGAGTAGGGCCCAGATGGGGCCCATTTCGCGGCTGTGACCACAATCACGTGCCCTTGGTATTGCTGGACAAGGGGTTCTTTTGGGGCTGAGTGTCCAAATGGTGGATTTCTTAATCTGTGGTGTGACAACAGAAAAGCCCCGGTCTCTCGACCGGGGCCCTCTCTGAGTCGGGGTGTCGCTAGCTCCTGTCCTCGGTCAAGGCCGAGTACAGGGAATCGTCATTCCCCTGTGTGAGTCTGATAGAAAGCCGCCCCGCCTGAACGTGCATCCTCCTGAGGTTCTGTTCTTCTTCCTCGGTCTCCGGAACGGGTTCAGCGGCGACGACCACTTGTACGCCGTTGTTCCTCATTTCCTCTCCGCGCTGCCAGTCACTCCATGAAGACCAGACCTCGTCCACCGTTTCGCCGGTCGGCACAAGCTCTGTCCAGTCCTCCTGTACCGGCGTGGCTGACAGTTGGTCGAGTCGAGTCCTCAGGGCGTCCATGCGGGCCCGGTAACCCTCCCGGTCGTCATCCCAGTCCCCTTCTTCGTCCTGCCGCCTCAGGCGGGAAATGCGGGCCCTCAGTTCCTCGATCTCTGCCGAGTGGTCCACTCCGTAGTGCTGAACCTTCTTGTACCGGGGCTCTCCTTCAAACCAGGAGAAGATTTGCCGAGTCAGGTACCAGGCGATGACCGGTTCACCGACGGACTTGTTGTTGCAGTGTGGATTCCGGCAGAGGTAGAACGGGGTGGTTCCTCGGCTGGAAATCTGCCGGTACATGTTCTTGTCGCAGGGCCCACACACGACGACTCGGAGATACGGCGTTGAGTTGGACCGTGGCCTACGCTCCGGGGCTTTCCGCTCGGCTGCCACCTTCTTGATCCTCTGCCATTCGCTCAGCGAGATAAGCGGCTCGGCCCTTTCGAGGGGTAGGCCGAACTCGTCCAGGATCTCTTCCCCCTTGTGGACTGCTCGACCAACGATGTTCGGGGAAGTCAGCATTCGCTGTACGGCCATGTTGCCCCAGGTGTTCGCACCCTTGGGGGTCGGGATGCCGCACTCTTCGAGCTTCCGGGCAATGGCTACGAAAGCCAGCCCATCTTCGAGAAGGAGCTTCACCATCCACCGGACAATCCAGGAGTCCATTTCGTCGACGACGAGACGGAAGTTCCCCTTGGTCCCCTCGACCCGGTAGCCGAACGGGATTGCGTGGCCGCCGTGCCACCTACCGGCCGCCCGCGCCCTCTCGTGGCTCTGCTCGTTGCGCTCCTGGATTGCCTCCCACTCCCAGGAGCCGACCATGCCCATCAGCTCTGCGTACCGCTTGCCGGAAGCGGTGCGGGTGTCGATCGAATCGACGTGAGTCACAAGGAACTTGTCGTGTTCCTTGAGCCATTCCAGGAAGAGATACAGGTCTACGGGGCGGCGGGTGAGCCGATCCATCTTCTGTGCCGCGATGCCGTCGTACAGGTCTGGGGTCTTGAGCCACTCCCCAAGTTCCGGTCGCTGGAAGAGCCGCACCTCTCGTCCGGACACGTCCCGGTCACGAGTGAGGTGGACTAGGTCCCCCTCCTTATAGTCGGCCAGCCTCCGTACGTCGTTCTCCTGGCCCTCGAAGGAGTCGGAGTGCTCACGTAGCTTCGACTCTCTGAGCGCTCCCAGTAGCCGCAGCTTGTTACCCATGCTCGTCCGTTCCTTGCACCCTTGCGCCCCCACCGAGAGTACGGCGGCGACTGGCGGTGTTGTAGTGGGGAATGCCGCCTGCGCGTTCTCAGGCTTCTTCACGACCAGCCTGTTCGGGATGGTGTTCGCCGGGCAGTGGGCCGACCGGAGCGGGCCGCTGGGCCCCGTCACGGCCGGGATCGGGGCCTTCGCCGCGGGGCTGCTGCTCGCCGGGACCGCGGGCACCATGTGGATGTTCATCGCCGGGCGGGCCGTGCAGGGGCTCGGCGGCGGCCTGGTGATCGTCGGGCTCTACGTCGTCGTCAGCCGGGCCTACCCGGAGCGACTGCGGCCCGCGATCATGGCGGCGTTCGCGGCGAGCTGGGTCGTGCCGTCGATCGTCGGGCCGCTGGCGTCCGGGGCCGTGACCGAGCACATCGGCTGGCGGTGGGTGTTCCTCGGGATCCCCGCGCTCGTCGTGCTGCCGCTCGCGCTCGCGCTTCCCGAGGTGCGGCGGCGGGCCGGCGGGCCGCCCGAGGGGACGGCGCCCGCGCGCTTCGACCGACGGCGCATCCGCCTCGCCCTCGGGATCTCGCTCGGCGCGGGCCTCCTCCAGTACGCCGCCCAGGACCTGCGGCCGCTGTCCCTGCTGCCCGCCGCCGTCGGTGTCGCCCTCCTCGTGCCGTCCGTGCTCGGGCTGCTGCCGAAGGGCACGTACCGGGCCGCACGCGGGCTGCCGTCCGTGGTGCTGCTGCGCGGGATCTCGGCGGGGTCGTTCATCGCGGCCGAGTCGTTCGTGCCGCTGATGCTGGTGACGCAGCGGGGGCTCAGCCCCACCCTCGCCGGGTTCTCGCTCGCCGCGGGCGGCGGGACCTGGGCGTTCGGCTCGTGGCTGCAGTCCCGGCCGCGGGTCGAGCCGTACCGGGAGCGGCTCGTCGCCGGAGGCATGGTGCTGGTCGCCGCGGCCGTCGCGGTCGCGCCGAGCGTGCTGATCCCGGCCGTGCCCGTGTGGACGGTGGCGGTCGCCTGGGCCTTCGGCTGCCTGGGGATGGGGCTCGTGATCTCGTCCACGTCCGTACTGCTGCTCCAGCTGTCCGCGCCCGAGGAGGCCGGGACGAACTCCGCCGCGCTCCAGATCTCCGACGGCCTCTCCAACGCGCTGCTGCTCGCCGTGGGCGGCGCCGCCTTCGCGGCGCTCGGCGGGGGAGCGGTGGGCCACGGCGCCGTACAGGGGGCCGGGGGCTCGCATCCGGCCGCGTTCGTCGCGGTGTTCCTGCCGATGGCGGCCGTCGCGCTCGTGGGCGTATGGGTGGCCTCCCGGCTGCGTGCACACCGGTGACGTAGCCCTGACTCCGCGTAGAAGCGACGTGGAAGTGACGTGGAAGTCGACGCTCCGGGCCGCCAGTTGATCTGTGACACACGTCCCAACCACGCCGTCCCCGGCCTCGCCCAGCGCGCCCGTCAACCTCGGCACCGGTAGGGTGGCCCGGTTGTCATACGTAGCCGTGCCGTCCAGCTTTGAGTATCCGGAGACCGTGACTACTACATCCACCACTCCTTCTGCCTCGTCCGCCCACCTGTCACCCGCCTTCCCCGGCCGCGCCCCCTGGGGCACCGCCAACAAGCTGCGTGCCTGGCAGCAGGGTGCGATGGACAGGTACATCCAGGAGCAGCCGCGCGACTTCCTCGCGGTCGCCACCCCGGGCGCCGGCAAGACCACGTTCGCGCTCACCCTCGCGTCCTGGATGCTGCACCACCACGTCGTGCAGCAGGTGACCGTGGTCGCGCCGACCGAGCACCTGAAGAAGCAGTGGGCCGAGGCCGCCGCCCGCATAGGGATCAAGCTGGACCCCGAGTACAGCGCGGGCCCGCTCAGCAAGGAGTACCAGGGCGTCGCCGTCACGTACGCGGGTGTGGGCGTGCGCCCGATGCTGCACCGCAACCGCAGCGAGCAGCGCAAGACGCTCGTGATCCTCGACGAGATCCACCACGCCGGTGACTCGAAGTCGTGGGGCGAGGCCTGCCTGGAGGCCTTCGAGCCGGCCACCCGCCGCCTCGCGCTCACCGGTACGCCGTTCCGCTCCGACACCAACCCGATCCCCTTCGTCCAGTACGAGGAGGGCAGGGACGGCATCCGGCGCTCGTCCGCCGACTACACGTACGGCTACGGCCAGGCGCTCGCCGACAACGTCGTGCGGCCGGTCATCTTCCTCTCGTACAGCGGCAACATGCGCTGGCGCACGAAGGCCGGCGACGAGATCGCGGCCCGGCTCGGCGAGCCGATGACCAAGGACGCCATCAGCCAGGCCTGGCGCACCGCCCTCGACCCGCGCGGCGAGTGGATGCCGAGCGTGCTGCGCGCCGCCGACGCCCGCCTCACCGAGGTCCGTAAGGGCATCCCGGACGCGGGCGGCCTCGTCATCGCCTCCGACCAGGACTCGGCCCGCGCGTACGCGAAGCTGATCCGTGAGATCACGGGCAGCAAGGCCACCGTCGTGCTCTCCGACGACACCGGCGCCTCGAAGCGGATCGACGACTTCGCGGCGAGCGATGACCGGTGGATGGTCGCCGTCCGCATGGTGTCCGAAGGCGTCGACGTCCCGCGCCTCGCGGTCGGCGTCTACGCCACGACGATCTCGACCCCGCTCTTCTTCGCGCAGGCCGTGGGCCGCTTCGTGCGATCCCGGCGCCGCGGCGAGACGGCCTCCGTCTTCCTGCCCACCGTCCCCGACCTGCTCGGCTTCGCCAACGAGATGGAGGTCGAGCGCGACCACGTCCTCGACAAGCCGAAGAAGGACGAGGAGGAGGACCCCTACGCCGAGTCCGAGAAGGAGATGGACGAGGCGAACAAGGAGCAGGACGAGGACACCGGCGAGCAGGAGCAGTTCTCCTTCGAGGCCCTGGAGTCCGAGGCCACCTTCGACCGGGTCATGTACAACGGCGCCGAGTTCGGCATGCAGGCGCACCCCGGCAGCGAGGAGGAGCAGGACTACCTCGGCATCCCCGGCCTCCTCGAACCCGACCAGGTGCAGCTGCTCCTCCAGAAGCGCCAGGCCCGCCAGATCTCGCACAGCAAGAAGAAGCCGGACAGCGAGGCCGACCTCCTCGAACTGCCCGCGGACCGCCGCCCCGTCGTCTCCCACAAGGAGCTGATGGAGCTGCGCAAGAAGCTCAACACCATCGTCGGCGCGTACGTGCATCAGAGCGGGAAGCCGCACGGTGTCGTCCACACCGAGCTGCGCCGGGTGTGCGGCGGGCCGCCGAGCGCGGAGGCGACCGGCGGACAGCTGCGCCAGCGCATCGCCAAGGTGCAGGAATGGGCCACCCGCATGAAGTGACATGGGGATCAAGTGCGGGCAATCGCGCACATCTCCGGCCGTTGGCTGCCCGGATTCTGGACGGAGTCTTCCGCTCAGCGGGACGACCTCGCTACATTCCGGGCAACGCACACGCCCCGTGGCAGAGCCGCCGCGGAGCGCAGCCGGTGCGTCCAATGACAGCCGTAAGCAGCCCAGCGCCTGATCACCGACCGGCGGCCTCTGACGCGCGTCGCCCACGGGACAGGTGACGCGACCCCCGCGCAGGAGACCGCCGTCCCTCACCACTAAGGAGTGGGCGTCGTGACCGCGGAGACCTCCCAGACGCTCGACCGGGGACTGCGCGTCCTCAAACTGCTCGCAGACACCGACCACGGCCTGACCGTCACCGAGCTCTCCAACAAGCTCGGGGTCAACCGCACGGTCGTCTACCGCCTGCTGGCCACCCTCGAACAGCACGCCCTCGTCCGCCGCGACCTGGGCGGCCGCGCCCGCGTCGGGCTCGGCGTGCTACGCCTCGGCCGCCAGGTCCACCCCTTGGTGCGCGAGGCCGCGCTGCCGGCCCTGCGCTCCCTCGCCGAGGACATCGGGGCGACGGCCCACCTCACCCTCGTGGACGGTACGGAGGCCCTCGCCGTGGCCGTCGTCGAGCCGACCTGGACCGACTACCACGTGGCGTACCGCACGGGCTTCCGCCACCCGCTCGACCGGGGCGCCGCGGGCCGCGCCATCCTCGGCGCCCGCCAGGGCGTGCTCCCCGAGTCCGGCTACACCCTCACCCACGGCGAACTGGAGGCGGGCGCGAGCGGCGCGGCGGCACCGCTCCTCGGGGTGACCGGCCTGGAGGGCAGCGTGGGCGTGGTGATGCTCTCCGACTCCGTCCCGGAACGGGTGGGCCCCAGGGTCCTGGACGCGGCCCGCGAGGTCTCGGACGCGCTCCGGTAGGTGTTTTCAGCCCCGCCTTTCGAACGAGAGCCCGCGGGGTCCGGGGCAGCGCCCCGCGACCGCAACGCCGTCGCCGGTGATCAACGACGACCACGTTAGAGTCACCCCGTGCTCAATCGCCTCAGCCGCCCCACCGCCCTGGCCCTCTGCGCCGCCCCGGTCGTCGCCCTGCTCGCGGTCGCGGGCTTCGCGCCCCTGCCGTTCTCGGTGGCGCAGCCGGGCCCGACGACGAACGTCCTGGGCACGTCGGACGGCAAACCCGTCATCGACATCAGCGGCGCGCCCACCCGCCCCACGGAGGGCAAGCTGCGCGCGGTGACCATCGTGGCGACGGGCCCCGACGCCTCCGTGCACCTCAGCGACGTACTCGACGGCTGGTTCGCCGAGAACCGCGCGGTCATGCCGCGCGACGCGGTGTACCCGTCGGGCGACTCGACGAAGGAGGTCGAGCAGCACAACCAGCAGGAGATGAAGGGCTCGCAGGACGCCGCCACCGAGGCCGCCCTGGCCTACCTCGGCAAGTCCTCGAAGGACGTCGAGGTCGACCTCCAGCTCGGCGACGTCGGCGGCCCGAGCGCAGGGCTGCTCTTCTCCCTCGGCATCATCGACAAGCTGGACGGCGACGGCAGCGGCGGCGACCTCACCGGCGGGAAGTCCATCGCCGGCACCGGCACCATCGACGCCGAGGGCAAGGTCGGCCCGGTCGGCGGCGTCTCGCTGAAGGTGCAGGCCGCCGACCGCGACGGCGCCACGGTCTTCCTCGTACCGAAGGCGGAGTGCTCGGACGCGAAGGCCTCCGCACCGGATTCGATGAAGCTGATCTCGGTGAGCACGCTCAAGGGCACGATGACCGCGCTGACGAACATGGAGAAGGGCTCGGGCACGGTCCCCACCTGCTGAGCAGGAGGCTCACTCCTTGACGAAGCCCTCCTTCACCAGCCAGTCCTTCGCCACGGCGTGCGGGTCCTCCCCGTCGACGTCGACCTTCGAGTTGAGGTCCTGGGCGACCGTGTTGTTGAGCTTCTTCGTGATCGGCTCCAGGATGTCCGCCATCGCCGGGTACTTCTTGAGCGCCTTGGTGTTGATCGAGGGCGCCGCGTTGTAGTTCGGGAAGAACTTCTTGTCGTCCTCCATGACGTTCAGGTGCATCGCCTTGATCCGGCCGTCGGTCGTGTAGACCTCGCCGTAGGTGCAACTGCCCTTGGACGCCTGGGTGTAGATGATGCCGCTGTCCATCTGCGTGATGTTGGCGCGCGGCACGTTCATCCCGTACGCCTTCTGCATGCCGGGCAGACCGTCGGCCCGGTTGGCGAACTCGCTCTCCACGCACAGCGTGACGGCCTTCGGGTCCTTCTTGGCGAGCGCGGCGACGTCGGAGAGCGTCTTGGTGCCGTACTTCTTGAAGTTGGCGTTGTTCATGGCGAGCGCGTAGGTGTTGTTGAGCTCGGCCTGCGGCAGCCACGTGATGCCGTTCTTCTTGTCGGCCTTGGCCACGGCCTCGTACTGCTTCTGCGGATCGGTGATCGGGTCCGAGTTGCCGAGGTACGTGATCCAGGCCGTGCCCGTGTACTCGTACATGGCGTCGGCGTCACCGGACTTGATGGCCTCGCGGGCGCCGATGGAGCCCTGGATGCCGGTCCGGTCGAGGACGTCCGCGCCGGCCGCCTTGAACGCGATGCCCATGATCGCGCCGAGCACCAGCTGCTCGGTGAACTCCTTGGACGTCACGGTGATGTCGGCGCCCTCCAGGGGCTTGCCCTTGCCGATGGAGCCGGGCTGCACGTCGTCGACCAGCGGGCTGCCACTGGTCAGTCCGCAGCCGGCCAGGAGCGCGATCCCGCAGCCCGCCGCCACGGCCACACGTACGCGGTACTTCATGGGCTTCACGGGGTTGAAGGACCTCATGAGCGCACCTCCAACCCGCGCGGGCGCAGCAGCAGTTCGGCCAGCGAGGCCAGCCAGTCGACGAGCAGGGCCAGCGCGATCGTCAGGATCGAGCCGAGCATCAGGACCGGCATGCGCTGGTTGGTGATCCCGGTGGTGATGAGGACGCCGAGGCCGCCGCCACCGCCGAAGGTCGCCAGCGTCGCCGTACCGACGTTGAGGACGAGCGCCGTGCGCACGCCCGCGAGGATCAGCGGGACGGCGAGGGGGAGTTCGACCTTGCTGAGCACCCCCATCGGCGACATCCCGATGCCCTTCGCCGCTTCGAGGAGCGTCGGATCGTTGGCCTTCAGGCCCGCGATGGTGTTGGAGAGCACCGGCAGGATCGCGTAGATGATGATGCCGATGAGGGCCGACTTCTCGCCGATGCCCAGCCAGATGACGAGCAGGGCGAGCAGGCCGATGGCCGGGGTGGCCTGGCCCATGTTGGCGATGGCCAGGGCGACCGGGGTCGCTTTGCGGAACATCTTGCGGGTCAGCAGGATCCCCAGCGGGATCGCGATGATCAGCACGAAGAACGTCGAGATCACCGTCAGGCTGATGTGCTGGCGGACCGCCTTGCCCACCGCGCCGCCCGAGATCGCGTTCTCGGAGATCGTGTCGAGGTCGGCGTTGCGGAACCAGAGCCAGGTGATCAGCAGGACGAGGACCAGGAACACCGGAAGGAACGTCAGCTTCTTCCAGGTGATGCGGGACGGTTCCTTCCGGGCGGGCGTGACGGGCGGCGGTGCCTCCTGCTCGCCCTGGCCCTCGTCGCGGAACGCGAGGCCCTTGACCTCGTGCTCGCCCTCGGGGCGCGCGCCCTTCGGGGGCGATTTTCGGGACGGTGTGCTCACGCCTTCGCCTCCCCGCCGGCGCCCTGGGAGCCCTCCTGCTCGAGGTGCGTCTGCTCGGCGCGCTTCTCCTCCAGCTCGTGCTGGTGCTCGACCGCTTCGAGGCGGTCGGCCTCCAGGAGTTCGTGCACGGAGTTCATCAGCGTCTCCATGTCGACGACGCCCTCGTACGCGCCCCGCCGCCCGGTCACCGCGACGCGGCCCGCGTTGTCGGTGAGGACCGCTTCGAGGGCGTCGCGCAGGGTGGCGTCGCGGGTGACGGTGTCGTGCACGAGGGTGCCCGCGCGGGCGAGGGAGCCCTTGGCGCGCATCAGGTCGCCGCGGCGCAGCCACTTGTAGGGCCGGCCGCGCTTGTCGAGGAGCAGCAGCTCGTTCGTGCCGGCCGCCCGCAGCTTGTTGAAGATGTCCTGCAGCGGGTCGTCGACGCCCACCGTCGGATAGTCGGTGACCTCCACGTCGCGTACGCGGGTGAGGTTGAGGCGCTTCAGCGCGGCCCCGGCGCCGACGAACCCGGAGACGAAGTCGTCCGCCGGGTTGGTGAGGATCGCCTCCGGGGTGTCGAACTGCGCGATGTGCGACTTCTCGCGGAGCACCGCGATCCGGTCGCCGAGCTTGATCGCCTCGTCGAAGTCGTGGGTGACGAAGACGATCGTCTTGTGCAGCTCGTGCTGGAGCCGGATCAGCTCGTCCTGGAGGTGGTCGCGGGTGATCGGGTCGACGGCGCCGAACGGCTCGTCCATCAGCAGGACGGGCGGGTCGGCCGCCAACGCCCGGGCCACGCCGACGCGTTGCTGCTGGCCGCCGGAGAGCTGGCGCGGGTAGCGACCGTGGTACTCGGCGGCGTCGAGGCCGACCAGGTCGAGCATTTCCTCGACCCGCGCCTTGATCTTCGACTTGGACCAGCCGATCATCTTCGGCACGAGCGCGATGTTCTGGGCGACCGTCATGTGCGGGAAGAGCCCGGAGGACTGGATCGCGTACCCGACCTTGCGGCGCAGCTTCACCGGGTCCATGTCGGTGACGTCCTCGCCGCCGATGCGGATGCGCCCGGCGGTCGGCTCGATCAGCCGGTTGATCATCTTCAGCGTCGTGGACTTTCCACAGCCGGACGGGCCGACGAAGATGATCAGCTCGCCCGCCTTGATCTCCATGTTGACGCTGTCCACGGCGGGGTCGGTGGAGCCCGGGTAGCGCTTGGTGAGGTTCTCCAGCTCGATGCTGGCCCCGGAGGCCTGCGTCGTCCCGGACGCCTCCGTGATCCCGGACGGCTCGGGCGTCGCGGTCGTCGTGGTGTCAGGCACGGATCCCCCTCGGGATGGTCAGCCGTCCGATGAGGACGTACGCGGCGTCGAAGAGCAGGGCGAGGATGATGATGCCGAGCGTTCCGGCGAGCACCTGGTTGAGCGCGTTGGCGCTGCCCAGGGAGGCGATGCCGCGGAAGATCTCGTTGCCGAGCCCGGGGCCGGAGGCGAACGCCGCGATGGCGGCGATGCCCATCAGCATCTGCGTGGAGACCCGGATCCCGGTGAGGATCGGCGGCCAGGCGAGCGGCAGTTCCACCTTGAACAGGCGGGCGGTGCGGGACATCCCGATGCCCTTCGCCGCGTCGATGAGCGCCGGGTCGACGCCGCGCAGGCCCACGATCGCGTTCCGCACGATCGGCAGCAGCCCGTACAGGGTCAGCGCGATGACGGTGGGCGCGACGCCGAGGCCCACGATCGGGATCAGCAGACCGATCATGGCGAGCGAGGGGATGGTCAGAATGGTCGAGGTGGCGGTCGTCGCCAGGTTCCCCGCCCATTCGCTGCGGTACGAGACGATGCCGATGACGATGCCGATCAAGGTCGCGAGGACCATGCACTGGAAGACGGCGCTCGCGTGCTGGTAGGCGTCGGCGAGCAGCTGCTGGTGCCGGGCGCCCAGGTAGTCCCAGAAGTTCATCGCACCTCACTCCCGGGCGGTGCTCGGATAGCCGTCAGGAATCTCCTGACGCCTGCTCCACGAGCGGGATGATCCGCAGCGGAACAGGATTTTCCATGACAATCGCCGTGGAAGCCCGGACGATGCCATCAAAGCCGACAACCCGGTCGATCACACGTTGAAGATCCGCGTTCGAGCGGGCCACGAGGCGGCACAGCATGTCCCCGCTGCCGGTCGTCGTGTGCAGTTCCAGGACCTCGGGGACGCCGTCCAAATGGGTCCTGACATCGGCTCCTTGGCCCTGTCTGATCTGCAGCGTCGCGAACGCGGTGACCGGGTAGCCGAGGGCCGCCGGGTCCACCTGGGGGCCGAAGCCGCGGATGACTCCGTTCGAGGTAAGCCGGTCGAGGCGGGCCTGTACGGTGCCGCGCGCGACGCCGAGCCGGCGGGACATCTCGAGCACCCCGATCCGCGGTTCGCGCGCGAGCAGCACGATGAGCCGGCCGTCCAGATCGTCGATCGCCATGCCTGCCTCCGGGGTGGTCATCCTGTACAAGCAGCCCGCAGAAACGGACGCACCACTGGTCAGATTGCCCAGCGAAAACGCAAACTATTGCGCACCTTGCGGACCGGCGGGAGTCTCACGGTATGACGCAGACCACACAGCACACCCCCGACACCGCACGGCAGGCCGATCCCTTCCCGGTCAAGGGGATGGACGCGGTCGTCTTCGCCGTGGGCAACGCCAAGCAGGCCGCGCACTACTACTCGACCGCCTTCGGCATGAAGCTCGTCGCCTACTCCGGACCGGAGAACGGCAGCCGCGAGACGGCCTCCTACGTCCTCACCAACGGCTCGGCCCGCTTCGTCCTCACGTCCGTCATCAAGGCCTCCACCGACTGGGGCCACTTCCTCGCCGACCACGTCGCGGCGCACGGCGACGGCGTCGTCGACCTCGCCATCGAGGTCCCGGACGCGCGCGCCGCGTACAAGTACGCCACCGAGCACGGCGCCCGTGGCATCGAGGAGCCGTACGAGACGAAGGACGAGCACGGCACCGTCGTGCGCGCCGCCATCGCCACGTACGGCAAGACCCGCCACACCCTGGTCGAGCGCTCCGGCTACGACGGCCCCTACCTGCCCGGCTTCGCGGCCGCGGCCCCGATCGTCGAGCCCCCGGCCAAGCGCACCTTCCAGGCCATCGACCACTGCGTGGGCAACGTCGAGCTCGGCAGGATGAACGAGTGGGTCGCGTTCTACAACAAGGTCATGGGCTTCACGAACATGAAGGAGTTCGTGGGCGACGACATCGCGACCGAGTACAGCGCGCTGATGTCGAAGGTGGTCGCGGACGGCACCCTCAAGGTGAAGTTCCCGATCAACGAACCGGCCATCGCCAAGAAGAAGTCGCAGATCGACGAGTACCTGGAGTTCTACGGCGGCGCGGGCGTCCAGCACCTCGCGCTCGCCACGAACGACATCGTCGCGTCCGTGAAGGCCATGCGGGCGGCGGGAGTTCAGTTCCTGGACACCCCGGACTCGTACTACGACACTCTCGGCGAGTGGGCGGGCGAGACCCGCGTGCCCGTCGAGACGCTGCGCGAGTTGAAGATCCTCGTCGACCGCGACGAGGACGGCTACCTGCTGCAGATCTTCACCAAGCCGGTCCAGGACAAGCCGACCGTCTTCTTCGAGATGATCGAGCGGCACGGCTCCATGGGCTTCGGAAAGGGCAACTTCAAGGCGCTCTTCGAGGCGATCGAGCGCGAGCAGGAGAAGCGCGGAAATCTCTGACCGGCACTCGTAGGCTGGCCTCATGGCCAGGATGAACGATGTAGGCGGAACGACGGGGTTCGGCGCCATCGACACCAGCGATGACGCCGAACCCTTCCACGCGGACTGGGAGGCGCGGGTCTTCGCGCTCCAGCGCGCGCTGCTCGTCCAGAAGGTCTTCAACCTCGACGAGTTCCGGGACGCCGTCGAGACGATGCCGCCCCAGGAGTACCTCGCGGCCTCGTACTACGAGCGCTGGTTCCACGCGATCCGGACGCTCCTCGAACGCAAGGGCGTCATCGAGGAGGGGGCGCTCGACCGTGTCTGAGTCCGGGCAACCCGCTTACGTCGCCGGGGACTTGGTCCGTACGTACCGGCACGACCCGCCGCACCACACCCGGCTGCCGCGTTACGCCCGCGGCAAGCTCGGCGTCGTCGTCGAGCCGGAGGGCCGGGCGCCGCTCGCCGACGTGCGCGCGCAGGGGCGTGGGGACGCGCCCGTCGAGATGGTCTACGCGGTGCGGTTCGCGGCGCGCGAGCTGTGGGGCGAGGGCGAGCACGACGTCGTCCTCGACCTGTCCGAGAGCTATCTGAAGCCTTTCGAGGAGGTCGACGGCGATGTCCGGTAACCACGACGACGCGGTGATCTCCCGCCAAGTACGGCTCCTGGAGAGCCTGTTGGAGGAGAAAGGCATCGTTGGTGGCGAGACGGTCGACGAGGTCATCGACGGCTTCCTCGCGGGGGCCTCGCCGGTCAACGGGGCGAAGGTGGTGGCCCGCGCCTGGACCGACCCGGTGTTCAAGGAGCAGCTGCTGGCGGACGGCTCGGCGGCCGTGGCCGAACTGGGCTTCTCCAGCGGGGGAGTTCAGCCCCAGAGGCTGCGCGTCACCGAGAACACCGCCGACGTGCACAACATGATCGTGTGCACGCTCTGCTCCTGCTACCCGCTGCGGCTCCTCGGCCCGTCTCCCGGCTGGTACAAGAGCGAGGCGTACCGCTCGCGGGTGGTGCGTGAACCCCGGTCGGTACTGGGCGAGTTCGGCGTGACCCTCCCGGACGACGTCAAGATCACCGTCTGGGACTCCAGCGCGGAGACCCGCTACATGGTCCTGCCACGGCGTCCCGCCGGAACGGATGGGCTGAGCGAATCGGACCTGGCATCCCTGATCACCCGCAACGGCCTGATCGGCACGGCGCTGGTGTAACCCCGTTTCAGTAAGGGGTTCACACGATCGGCACGGAGTGCGAGGGTGTGATCATGAGCCGCACACTCATGGAAGAGCTCCGCACGGGCCTGCCCGCGGAAGCCGTCATCGTCGACGCCGACGTCACCGCCTCCTACGCCCACGACATGGCGAGCTTCTGCGACGCCGGCACCCCGGCCGTCGTCGTCCTGCCGCGCACCGTCGAAGAGGTCCAGCACGTGATGCGCACGGCGACCGCGCTGCGCGTCCCGGTCGTCCCGCAGGGCGCCCGTACGGGCCTGTCGGGCGCGGCCAACGCGAGCGAGGGCTGCATCGTCCTCTCGCTCGTCAAGATGGACCGCATCCTGGAGATCAACCCGGTCGACCGGATCGCCGTCGTCGAACCGGGCGTCATCAACGCCACGATCTCCCGCGCGGTGAACGAGCACGGGCTCTACTACCCGCCGGACCCCTCCAGCTGGGAAATGTGCACCATCGGCGGCAACATCGGCACGGCCTCCGGCGGCCTGTGCTGCGTGAAGTACGGGGTGACGGCGGAGTACGTGCTCGGGCTCGACGTCGTCCTCGCCGACGGGCGGCTGCTCCAGACGGGCAGGCGCACCGCGAAGGGCGTCGCAGGCTACGACCTGACGCGGCTCTTCGTCGGCTCCGAGGGCAGCCTCGGTATCGTCGTGAAGGCGACGCTCGCGCTGAAGCCGCAGCCGCCCCAACAGCTCGTTCTCGCGGCCGAGTTCGCCTCTGCGGAGGCCGCCTGCGACGCGGTCTGCCGGATCATGGAGGGCGGACACGTCCCGTCCCTGCTCGAACTCATGGACCGTACGACGGTGAAGGCCGTCAACGACATGGCCAACATGGGCCTGCCGGAGACCACGGAGGCGCTGCTCCTCGCCGCCTTCGACACCCCGGACCCGACCGAGGACCTCGCGGCCGTCGGCGCGCTGTGCGAGGCCGCGGGCGCCACCCAGGTCGTGCCCGCCGAGGACGCCGCGGAGTCCGAACTGCTGCTCCAGGCGCGGCGGTTGTCGCTCACCGCCCTCGAAGCGGTCAAGGGCACCACGATGATCGACGACGTGTGCGTGCCCCGCTCCAGGCTCGGCGAGCTGCTCGAAGGCGTCGAGCGGATCGCCGAGAAGTACGACCTCACCATCGGGGTGTGCGCGCACGCGGGCGACGGCAACACGCACCCCACCGTCTGCTTCGACGCGCAGGACGCCGACGAGGGGCGCCGCGCCCGCGAGTCCTTCGACGAGATCATGGCGCTCGGCCTCGAACTCGGCGGCACCATCACCGGCGAGCACGGCGTCGGCGTGCTGAAGAAGGAGTGGCTCGCCCGCGAGCTGGGCCCGGTCGGGGTCGAGATGCAGCAGGCGGTGAAGGCGGCCTTCGACCCGCTGGGCCTGCTCAACCCGGGCAAGCTGTTCTGATCCCTGCCCCGTTGACCGTCCTGATCGCGGGGAGTGCGGGCCCGGTCACGTACGGCCCGCATAAAGGACGAAAGCCTCATGTGGCGGGGTGTCGTCCGGCGGGACCCTGGAGGGGTCGCACGGCCGGCCGTCAGGGCGTCGGCCGGCATCCCGCAGCCCGATGAGGTCCCGCCCATGAGCACCAGCAACGCCGGCCGTAACCACGACAAGTCCGCCCGCCGCCGCAGGACGACCGCCGCCGTACTGGTCGGCGCCATCGCGCTCTCCTCCGTCGGCCTCGCGGTCGGCACCGCCGTCGCGGACCCGGGCCCCGCCCCGGCGGGCGTCACGCTCACCGGCACGTTGGACCCGGGCGCACCTTCCGAGTGATCCGGCCCCCGTGCCGGGCCCCTCACAGGTCGTCGGAGGACGACTCGTCCCCCGGCCACGGGTCGCACAGGTACAGGTCGTCGGCGGCCGGGGCCGTGGTGAGCAGCTCGGCCAGGGCGTCGTCGATGCCGAGCTGCTCCGTCTCCGTCCCGGGCGGCACCGCCCGCAGCGTCCGCTCCAGCCAGGCCGAGACCTGCGTGGTCGGCATCTCCAGCAACGCGTCCCCGTCCGGCGAACTCAGCGCCACCAGCACCACGCTGCGCCCGTCCACCTTCGTCGGCCACACCCGCACGTCCCCGTGCCCGCACGGCCGGAACACCCCCTCCACGAGCAGCTCGCGGGCGAACGTCCAATTGACCGGGTGGGTCGAGCCGATGTGGAACGTGATGTGGACGGCGTAGGGGTCGTCGGTTCGGTAGGACAGTCGGGCCGGGACGGGGATGCTCCGCTCCGGCGAGAGCACCAGCTTCAGTTCCAGTTCGCGTTCCACCACGGTGTGCATGTCGTGCGTTTCCTCTCCGTCGTACGGGTCCGGAGCGGGCCCGTTGGAAGGTGAGAGCGCGATCTGCCGGGAGCATTACGCGAGTTCGACGAAGATATTTCTCCGGTCTTCGACAAGGGGCGTCAGGTTCCCCGAAAAGTGGTCCGTAACGGCGGAGCGGCGCGGGCGGACGCGGCGGTCTGATAGATGTGGAACCCACAACAAGACCCCCGAGCAGATACGGGACGACGGACATGAGTGCGCCAACCCCGGCCCCCGGTGACGACAGGCCCCGCGAAGGCTACTACCCCGATCCGTCCATTCCCGGATATGTCCGGTACTGGAACGGGGCTGCGTGGGTACCGGGCACCAGCCGCCCCGCCCCCTCCGACGGAGAAACCCTTCCGGCCCCGCCCGGTGGCGGCGCCGCCCCCGCCGCCACGTCGGTGTCCGAGCCCCCTCCCGCGGAGGAGACCGGACCCGTCTTCCTCGACGAGGAGCCCTCCGTGCGTACGGAGATGGGGCCCGCGGACCACGCCGCACCCACGGCCCCCGAGCCCGCGTCCGCCTGGGGGGCCAACACCGCCCGGCAGACGGGCTTCGGCACCGAGCAGGCGAACCGGGTGTCCTGGGGCGCGGCCCCGGGCTCCGAGACCCCCGAGCAGGCCTCCCCGCAGGCGTCCCCGCCGCCGGACCGCACGGACGGCACGGTCAAGCTCCGCGCCATGCAGCAGCCGGGAGGCGGGCAGCAGGCCCCCGCCGACGGCACGATGGCGTTCCGGGCGCTGCCGAAGCAGGACGGGCAGGGCGGCGGGGCCGCCACTCCGGGCCAGTCCCAGGCGCAGGCCCGCGCGGGGCTGAACCCGCAGCCGGCTCCGCAGACCCCGGCCGCCCCGGCCCAGCCGAACGTCCCGCAACAGCAGCCGCAGCAGCACCAGCCCCAGCAGCCGCAACAGCAGCAGCCGCCCCAGGCGCAGGCGCATCTCCAGAGCCCCATGACGCAGGGGCCGGGCGGTGGCTCCCCTTCGTGGCCGCAGCAGGTGCACCAGCTGGCGGGCCAGGGGCAGGGTCAGGGCCAGGTTCAAGGACCGGCCCAGGGGCAGGCGCCCGCCCCCGCGGCGGACCCGAACGGTCCGGTGACGCCGTTCAAGCCGGTCTCCACCGACCCGTTCCTCGCCGCGGCGCAGGCCGCCGCTGCCGCCCGCCCGGCAAGCCTCGGCAAGCGGTTCGCGGCCCGGCTCATCGACTCGGTCGTCGTCGGCGCGGTCACCGCGACCGTCGCCGTGCCGCTCGGCACCAAGGCCGCCGACCACATCAACGGCAAGATCGACGAGGCGAAGGCCTCGGGGCACCAGGTCACGGTCTGGCTGCTCGACGGCACGACCGGCACGTACCTGGGCATCGTGCTCGCGGTGCTGCTCGTGGTCGGCACGCTCTACGAGGCGCTGCCGACCTCGAAGTGGGGCTACACCCTCGGCAAGAAGCTGCTCGGCCTGACGGTCCGTGACATCGAGGAGCACGAGTCCCCGACGTTCGTCTCGGCCCTCAAGCGCTGGATCGCGTACAGCGTGCCCGGCGTCCTCGTCGTGGGCGTCCTCGGCGTCCTGTGGGGCGCCTTCGACCGCCCCTGGCGCCAGTGCCTGCACGACAAGGCGGCGCGCACGTTCGTGGCGGCGGACTGACGGCAGCGTCATCCGACTGACGGCCGGATCTCATCCGGACGGCGGCCCGCCCATTGCAGGGCGGCGGGGTTAGCGGTCCACTCGGGCCATGAGCACCGAACCGCCGCCCTCCGGGTCCGGCCAGCCGCCGGACGACGACCCGTTCCGTAAGCCGCCGCCCACCGATCAGGGCGGCGGCTCGCCGTACGACAACCCCCAGAACCCCTATGGCTCGGCGCCCCCGCCTCCGCCACCGCCCCCGTACGGCGGTGATCCCTACGGTGGCGGCTACGGCGCCGCCGACCCGCTCGCGGGGATGCCGCCGCTGGCCGACAGCGGCAAGCGCGTCCTCGCGCGGATCATCGACATCATCCTCATCACGATCGTCGTGGGCCTGCTGTCCTGGATCTTCGGGGTCGGCCAGTACGACATCGACACCGACGAGATGGACGCGGGCAAGCGGCTCGCCCAGTCGCTGATCGGAGCCATCCTCTACGTCGGCTACGACACGATCATGACGGCGAGGACCGGGCAGACGCTCGGCAAGAAGTGGCTGAAGCTGCGCGTCGCCAACCTGAGCGACGGCGCGACGCCCAGCATGCAGACCAACCTGTTGCGCGCGGTCGTCCTGTGGGTGCCCGCGGTGTTCTGCTGCGCCTGCATCTGGACAGCGATCTGCGGCGGCTGGAGCTTCTTCGACAAGCCCTACAAGCAGGGCCTGCACGACAAGGCGGCGAAGACGGTGGTGGTCAGCGCCGCCTGACCGAAGTCCACACCGAAGAACCGGCGGGTCCGTGTCTCACGGGCCCGCCGGTTCGCGTGCGCGCGAGGCCTCGGACGAGGCCGAGGGGGAGGGGACCGTGGTGCTGAGGCGCTGCGCCGGCACCCGTTCCTCCGCGGTGGCCGACCCTGCGGCGGTCTCCCGCTTGCGGGTCGGAACCGACATCGCCACGAACAGGCCCAGGATGAGCGCCGAGACGGCGATCACCGGGATGCCGGGGCCCGATTCGGTCTGGGACAGCAGAACCATGGCGATGGTGGAGCAGACGACGGTGGCCGAACCGTAGGCGAGCTGTGCGACAGTCGGGCGAGGCATGGTGAGATCCGTCCTCGTGACATCGGGGGACTATTCGGACCTGTGCCCGAGCAGGGCACCCGGTAAGCATGCCCTAAGCCTTGCTGCCGGAGCATGGGGGGCGCACGGAGTCACCAGGTCCACCAAGTGGACGGTAGGGCGCGCCTGTTGCTCGTGTGGCGGCCTCGATCGATGCGTTCGCATTCCGAACCGGTCGCTCTGCATAGTGCAAAGGGAATGTCTCAGTCAAGGTCTATTATTTCTTCTCTACCTCCGGTCAAATGACGTCACTTGTGACGCGTGGCGCTCACGCCACGGAGGAGGGGACCACTCAAGTGACCACCAAGAGACGGGCGTTGAGATCGGTCGCCGTGCTCGCGACCCTCGCCGCCACCGCGGCCACGGGCTCGCTCGCGGCGACCACCGCTCAGGCCGACACCCCGGCCAGGACGAGCGCGACCGCCGACGGAAAGACGTACGGGGGCAAGGGCCACGTCTTCGACGGCCCGTTCAGCAAGCAGCAGGAGAAGCAGCGGCAGGCGGCGCTGCAGCAGGTCCTCCAGGGCGACTCGAAGGTCCAGGAGAAGCACGGCTCGAAGGTCGTGGAGCTGTCGAAGGGCAAGTACGTCGAGCTGGGCCGCGAGCGCACGGACAAGATCTTCACGATCCTGACCGAGTTCGGCGACAAGGTCGACAACACCACCCTGGTCGACCGCGCGGACGACGACACGGACGAGCTGAAGCCCAAGTACGGCGGCACGCCCGGCCCGTTGCACAACCAGATAGCCGAGCCGGACCGTGCGAAGGACAACAGCACGGCCTGGCAGAAGGACTACAACTCCCAGCACTACAAGGACCTTTACTTCGGCGACGGCAAGACCGCCTCCGGCAAGGGCTCCGAGTCCCTCAAGACCTATTACGAGAAGACCTCCTCGGGCCGCTACTCGGTCGAGGGCGAGGTCTCCGACTGGGTCAAGGTCGAGTACAACGAGGCCCGTTACGGCTCCAACTACTGCGGCGCCGACAACTGCCCGAACGTCGAGGACCTGGTCCGCGACGGCATCAACGCCTGGGTCGCGCAGCAGAAGGCGGCCGGCAAGTCGGACGCCGACATCAAGGCCGACATGGCCCAGTACGACCAGTGGGACCGCACGGACCACGACAACGACGGCAACTTCAACGAGCCCGACGGCTACATCGACCACTTCCAGATCGTCCACGCGGGCGAGGACGGCTCGGCCGGCGGCGGCGCGCAGGGCGGCGACTCCCTCTGGGCGCACCGCGGTTACGCCTTCTCCCGTGACGACGGCGACACGGGCCCGTCCGGCTTCAAGGCGGGCGGCACCCCGGTCGGCGACACCGGCATCTGGGTCGGTGACTACACGATGCAGCCGGAGAACGGCGGCCTCGGCGTCTTCGCCCACGAGTACGGCCACGACCTGGGCCTGCCGGACCTGTACGACACGACGTACACCGGCGAGAACTCGGTCGGCTTCTGGTCGCTGATGTCGGCGGGCTCCTGGCTCGGCACCGGCAAGGACTCGATCGGCGACATGCCGGGCGACATGACGGCCTGGGACAAGCTCCAGCTCGGCTGGCTGAACTACGACAAGGCCAAGGCGGCCACCAAGTCGACGCACAAGCTGGGTGTCTCGGAGTACAACACCAAGCTCAAGCAGGCGCTCGTCGTCGAACTGCCGAAGAAGAACGTCACCACGGACATCGTGAAGCCCGCCGAGGGCACGAAGCAGTGGTGGTCGGACTACGGCGACGACCTCGACAACACGCTCAGCCGCACCGTGGACCTGACCGGCAAGACGTCCGGCTCCCTCGAACTCGACGGCTGGTACGACATCGAGAAGGACTACGACTACCTCTACACGCAGGTGTCGACCGACGGCGGCGCGAGCTGGAAGACCATCGACGGCACCGCCGACGGCCAGCCCCTCCCGCGCGACGGCGGCGACAAGCCGGCCCTCACCGGCACCAACGGCAAGTTCCAGCACCTGAGTTACCCGCTGGACGCCTACGCCGGTCAGAAGATCGACGTCCGCTTCCGCTACAAGACCGACGGCGGAGTGGCCCAAATGGGCTTCGCCTTCGACAACTTCACGGTCAAGGCGGACGGCGCGACGCTCTTCTCCGACAACGCCGAGACGGAGCAGGCCGGTTGGACCACGCGCGGCTTCTCCCGCGTCGGCGCCTCGATCTCCGGCGACTACCCGCAGTTCTACCTCGCCGAGAACCGTCAGTACGTGAGTTACGACAAGACCCTCAAGTCCGGCCCGTACAACTTCGGTTGGCGTGACGGCGGCGCCAAGCAGAACTGGGTGGAGCACTACTCCTACCGCCCCGGCCTCATGGTCTGGCAGTGGGACACCTCGCAGCGCAACAACAACGTCGGCCAGCACCCCGGCAAGGGTCTGATCCTCCCGGTCGACGCGCACGCGAAGCCGCTGAAGTGGTCCGACGGCAAGCTGATCACCAACAAGATCACGCCGTACGACGCCGCCTTCGGCCGCTACCCGGTCCCCGGCATGACGCTCCACAAGCTGGGCGTCGAGACCAAGATCCCGGCGCAGGCCGGCGTCCCCGTCTTCGACGATCACAAGGGCACGTACTGGTACGAGGAGAACCCCACGGGAAGCGTGCGCACAACTGACACCAACACCAAGATCAGTATCGTGAAGCAGCCGCTCGACGGCTCCTCGATGACGATCAAGGTGGGCCCCTCGGTCAAGAAGTAAGGCAAAACCGCAGGTCAGAAACGTATCGGCCGCGACCCTCTAGCGGGGTCGCGGCCGGTCGTGTTTAGGTGCGTCCTGTGAGTTCCTTATTGACACTACGTCTCACGGGGGTGTGACAGTCATGTCCGCAGGAGGGTTCTGCAAGCTGCCGGGAGGCACGGTGGTGGTCGCTCTGACGCTGCCCGCGCCGGGCCCCGGCGAGGGCGCCGTACGGTTCCTGGTGCACGCCGCGAACCGGGCCCGCGCCCTGACCCGCCTGCGCAATCTGGGCCTGCGCGCGGTCTACCTCAGAGGCAACGCCCAGCCACCGACCCCGGACGAAATAACCGCGGTCCTCCACCACCCGGACGGCCTGATCTGGCGCACGGCTCCGGACGCGCGATCAGGCGAACTCTGGCACCCGATACGCAGCCTCTTGCCGGGCAGAGTGAGCCCGTCGGGCGTCTGAGCCCATCCAGCCCCTCCGGCGATTGAGGAGCGGGGTCCGGGGCAGAGCCCCGATCTTTTCAGCCCCTGCGGCGATTGAGCAGCGGGGCCCGGGGCGGAGCCCCGCGACCTAGGCCACGACGGGCTTACCCGTGAGCTCCACGCCGGCCGAGCGCAGCTCCTCAAGCGCCGCCTCCGTGGTGGCGGCCGCCACCCCCGCGGTCAGGTCGAGCAACACCTTCGTCCGAAACCCGGCCCGCGCCGCATCGAGCCCGGTGGCCCGCACGCAGTGATCCGTGGCGATCCCGACCACATCCACCTCGGACACCTCCCGCCGCCGCAACCACTCCTCCAGCGGCACCCCGTTCTCGTCCGCCCCCTCGAACCCGCTGTAGGCGGCCGAGTACGCCCCCTTGTCGAACACCGCATCGATCGCGCCGGAGGCCACCGCAGGGGCGAAGTTCGGATGGAACCCGACCCCCTCGGTCCCCGCGACGCAGTGCCGCGGCCAGCTGTGCACGAAGTCCGGCGCCTCCGAGAAGTGGTCACCGGGATCAACGTGATGATCACGCGTGGCGACGACGTGCTGGTAGCAACCACCGCCCGCCTGCCCGACGAGATCGGTGATCGCGGCAGCGACATCGGCACCCCCCGCCACCGCGAGGCTGCCGCCCTCGCAGAAGTCGTTCTGCACATCCACGACGATCAGGGCGCGACGCATGATTGCTGTCCTTCTGCTTGGAGACTTAAGAGCGTAGAAGCTTCAAGTGCGTTGCGGGAGAGGGCGTGGGGGACGGCCGAGGGGAGGCCGGCCCCGGACGCCCCCGACCGGCCTCCAGGCGTACTCGGTCAGACGTACTCGGTCGGGATGACCGGCTCGCCCCTGGACAGCTGCGTGGCCGACAGCGGCAGCCCGTCGCGCGCCGCGATGTGCCGCTCGCGCACCGCGTCCAGCGGCTCACGGGCCACGACCTCGCCGCCCTTGACCAGCTCGACGAGGAGCTGCCGGTCGGCCAGCTCCTCGGGGACGGCCCCCGTGCCGACGACCTCGGCCTCCGCGACCCCGTCCGCGTCCGGCCGGCGCGCGGCCCACTTGCGGCCGCCGACGGAGGTCTTCCCGCCCGCCGACTTCTTCGCCACGGGCACCAGCGGCGCCTTCGGGTCGGCGGACTCGGCGCGCGCGACCAGCTTGTAGACCATGGAGCAGGTGGGGTGCCCGGAGCCGGTCACCAGCTGCGTACCCACCCCGTACGCGTCCACGGGCGAGGCGGCGAGCGAGGCGATGGCGTACTCGTCGAGGTCGGAGGTGACGACGATCTTGGTGTTCTCCGCGCCCAGCTCGTCCAGCTGCTGGCGCACCCGGTGCGCGACGAGCAGCAGGTCGCCGGAGTCGATCCGGACGGCGCCCAGCTCGGGCCCCGCGATCTCGACGGCCATCTTGACCGCCTCCTGCACGTCGTACGTGTCCACGAGCAGCGTCGTCCCCTTGCCCAGGGAGTCGACCTGGGCCCGGAAGGCGTCCCGCTCGGTGTCGTGGATCAGCGTGAAGGCGTGCGCGCTGGTGCCGACGGTCGGGATCCCGTACCGGAATCCGGCCGCCAGGTCCGAGGTCGTCGCGAAGCCGCCCACGTACGCGGCGCGCGAGGCGGCCACGGCGGCCAGCTCGTGCGTACGGCGCGCGCCCATCTCGATCAGCGGCCGGTCACCGGCGGCCGAGGACATCCGGGACGCGGCGGCGGCGATCGCCGAGTCGTGGTTGAGGATCGAGAGGATCACCGTCTCCAGGAGCACGCACTCGGCGAAGGAGCCCTCGACGCGCAGCACGGGGGAGCCGGGGAAGTAGACCTCGCCCTCGGGGTAGCCCCAGATGTCGCCGGAGAACCGGTAGTCCGCGAGCCACTGGAGCGTCGGCTCGTCGACGACCTTGCGCTCGCGCAGGAAGTCGAGCACGCCCGCGTCGAACCGGAAGTTCTCGACGGCGTCCAGGACGCGCCCGGTGCCCGCGACGACGCCGTAGCGGCGGCCCTCGGGCAGTCGCCGGGTGAAGACCTCGAAGACCGAGTGCCGGTCGGCGGTGCCCCCGCGCAGGGCCGCCTGCAGCATCGTCAGCTCATAGTGGTCGGTGAAGAGCGCCGTCGACGGAACGTCCACCGGCAGGCCCAGGTCCGCTGTGTTCATAGGATGGATGCTACCCCCGATTAGCGTCAGGGTGACGATTTCTGCGTCCGTTTGTGCGTGGGGCGGGTGGTGGTGGCAGCATGGGCTCTGTGACGGCTCCAGCACCCATTGAGATCGAAAGGCCCGAGACGACGGAGGACGCGTCCGTCGTCCCCGAGCCGGACGTCCCTTGGATCACGCTCGTCCACAACGATCCGGTGAACCTCATGAGTTACGTGACGTATGTCTTCCAGACGTACTTCGGGTACTCCAAGGACAAGGCCACCAAACTCATGATGGACGTGCACCAGAAGGGCCGGGCCGTCGTCTCGACCGGCTCCCGCGAGGAGATGGAACGCGACGTGCAGGCGATGCACGGATACGGCCTGTGGGCCACGCTTCAACAGGATCGGAAGTAGCAGCATCCCGATGCCAGGACATTTCGAACCGATCCCCGGTGGCGGCGCGGCCGTCGCCCTCGACGACGTCGAGATCTCCATCATCCGCTCGCTGGCGGTCCAGCTCCTTGAGCTGATCGGGCCTGGTCCCGGCGGCGAGGTGAGCGACGACCCGCTCGCGGAACTCTTCGCCGAAGGGCCGAGCGAACCGCCCTCCGACGCGGTGCTGCGCCGCCTCTTCCCCGACGCGTACGGCGGCCCGGGCGGCGAGGGCGAGAACCCCGAGGAGGCCGAAGAGCTGCGCGCCCACTCCTCGGAGTTCCGCCGCTTCACCGAGAACGATCTGCGGGCCGGCAAGCGCGAGGACGCCCTCGCGGTGATCCGCACGCTGGACACGCTGAGCCCGGCGGGCGACGGGGGAGCGGTCCTCAAGCTGTCCCAGGGCGAGTCCATCCAGTGGATGCGCGCGCTCAACGATCTGCGCCTCGCGATCGGCACCCGCCTCGACATCACCGACGAGGAGGACACGGACCTCCTCTATCGGCTCCCGGACGACGACGCGCGCAAGCCGATGGTGATGGCATATCTGTGGCTCGGCGGGCTCCAGGAGACCCTCGTCGAGACCCTGACGGCCTGACCTTCGGTCAGGTTGTGCTGTTCGCTCAGCGGGTCCTCAAATCCGTATAACGATCCCGTCACCGCACCCACCCACATTGCGGCGCGGTGATTTGTTTTGTCCCCTTTTGCTGGTGGCGTACGCCACACGCGCCTCGGCCGACCCCGATGAACGCCGTGATAAATCTTCACGACCACCTGACGGACGCCACCCCTGTCCTGTCAGAGGGCGCCCCGACCGGCCGACCGCCGGTAGGCACAAGCTCCATCCATCCAGGGGCCCAGACCCCAAAGGATCGTCACAGTCGATCCGAGCCGAGTACGGCACGGATCGGCATGGAGAAAGGCGCACATCATGACCTCAGTGCAGGTCGACGAGCAGCACGACGGCAATGAGGCCGCGCAGGCCGAGACCGACGAGGGCTACAAGCGGGGTCTCGGGGCCCGGCAGATCCAGATGATCGCCATCGGCGGTGCCATCGGAACCGGCCTCTTTCTCGGCGCGGGCAAGGGCATCTCCAAGGCGGGGCCCAGCCTGATCCTGGCGTACGCGGTCGCCGGCGTGGTCATCTTCTGCATCATGCGGGCTCTCGGCGAGCTCCTCATGTACCGACCCGTGTCCGGCTCCTTCTCGGAGTACGCGCGCGAGTTCATCGGCCCCTTCGCGGGCTTCGCGACCGGCTGGACGTACTGGCTGTTCTGGGTCATCACCGGAATGACCGAGGTCACCGCGGCGGCCACCTATATGACGTACTGGTGGGCCATCCCGCAATGGGTGTCCGCACTCGTCTTCACGATCATCCTCTACGGCGCCAACCTGATCTCCGTGAAGCTCTTCGGCGAGCTGGAGTTCTGGTTCTCCACCGTCAAGGTCACCGCCATCATCGGCATGATCCTGATCTGCGCCGGCATCCTCACGATCGGCTTCTCCGACGCCGGTGACACGGCCTCCATCACGCACCTGTGGGACGTCGGCGGCTTCTTCGCCGGCGAGAACGGCATCGGCTCGACGCTGATGACCCTCCAGATGGTGATGTTCGCGTTCCTCGCGGTCGAGCTCGTCGGCGTCACCGCCGGCGAGGCCAAGGACGCCAAGAAGGTCCTGCCGAAGGCGATCAACACCGTGCCGTGGCGCATCGCCGTCTTCTACGTCGGCGCCCTGATCATGATCCTCTCGGTCGTGCCGTGGACGTCCTTCAAGGCCGGCGAGAGCCCGTTCGTCCACGCCTTCGACAAGATGGGCCTGGGCATCGGCGCCGCCATCGTCAACTTCGTCGTGCTGACCGCCGCGCTGTCCTCCTGCAACTCGGGCATGTACTCCACCGGCCGCATGCTGCGCGACCTCGCGCAGAACGGCCAGGGCCCGAACTTCTTCACCAAGCTGAGCAAGAACGGCCTGCCGGTCATCGGCACCACGTTCTCCGCCGCGATGATGCTGGTCGGCGTCTGGATCAACTACCAGTGGCCGGGCGAGGCGTTCAACTACGTCGTCTCCTTCGCCACCATCTCCGGCATGTGGGCCTGGATCGTCATCCTGATCTGCCAGATCCGCTACCGCCTCAAGTCCGACCGCGGTGAACTCCCGAAGTCCGAGTTCCGCGCTCCGTGGGGCGTCTGGGTCAGCGGCCTCGCGCTGGCGTTCATCTTCCTCGTCATCGTCCTCATGGGCGTCGACCCGGACGCGCGCGTCTCCCTGTACGCCGCTCCGGTCTGGGCCGCGATCCTGGGTGTCTCGTACTTCTTCCTGAAGAAGCGCAACCCCGAGGGTGCCGCCTTCGCGAAGCGCAACTAAGCGCTACTGACGCACTGGGCAACACCCGCGTCTCACCAGGTGGGCCCCTCTGTACCGCACTCCGGTACAGAGGGGCCCACTTGCTTATGCTGGCCGCATGTTGAAGATTTCCCAGTCCCTGGTCGACCAGATCGTCGAGCACGCCCGCAAGGACCACCCCGACGAGGCCTGCGGCGTCATCGCGGGTCCGGTCGGCGAGGGCCGCCCCGAGCGCTTCATCCCGATGCTGAACGCCGCCCGCTCGCCCACGTTCTACGAGTTCGACTCCGGTGACCTGCTGAAGCTCTACCGCGAGATGGACGACCGCGACGAGGAGCCGGTCGTCATCTACCACTCGCACACGGCCACCGAGGCGTACCCCTCGCGCACCGACGTCACGTACGCGAACGAGCCGAACGCCCACTACGTGCTGGTCTCCACCGCGGACACCGACGACGCGGGCCCCTTCCAGTTCCGCTCGTACCGCATCGTCGAGGGCGAGATCACCGAGGAAGACGTCGAGATCACCGCCTGAGTGCCGCCCGAGCACCGCCAGAGCACCGCTCCGACCATGCAGTTCTCAACTGCCGGACGCATTTCGACCGCATGGTGAGATCACATTCCGGGATCCGGACCGGGAATCGATACGATGAGCCCATGGTTTCCCACGACGTGAGCGAAAAGACGCCGGGCATGCTGCTCGTGGCGCGGCTGCACGTCGACCTGTGCCGCCTCGCCAGCGCCATCTGTCCGCGCTGAGCCGGATCGCCGTACCCGCCGAGGGCCCGCGGCTCCCGCCACCCGCGCACCTGACCGGAAACGCCCGCGCCCAGGCGCGCTCACCCACAGACTTCCGACTCCCGACAGGAGCCCAGCATGGCCATCGAGGTCCGCATCCCGACCATCCTCCGCACCTACACCGACGGCGCGAAGGCCGTCGAAGGCAGCGGTGACAACCTCGGCGCGCTCTTCGCCGACCTGGACACCCGGCACGCGGGCATCGCCGAGCGCATCGTGGACGACGGGAAGCTGCGCCGCTTCGTGAACGTCTACCTGAACGACGAGGACGTCCGCTTCCTCGACGGCATCGACACCAAGCTCAGCGACGGCGACAACGTCACGATCCTGCCGGCCGTGGCCGGCGGAATGCGCTGAGCGGGCTCATGCGCTACGACAGCCCGCTGGCCGCGGTGGGCAACACCCCCCTGGTGCGCCTGCCGCGGCTCTCGCTCTCCGACGACGTGCGGATCTGGGCGAAGCTGGAGGACCGCAACCCGACCGGCTCGATCAAGGACCGCCCCGCGCTCCACATGATCGAACAGGCCGAGAAGGAAGGCCGGATCAAGGCCGGGGACACCATCCTCGAACCCACCTCCGGCAACACCGGCATCTCGCTCGCGATGGCCGCCCGCCTCAAGGGCTACAAGATCGTCTGCGTCATGCCGGAGAACACCTCGCAGGAGCGCCGCGACCTGCTCGCCATGTGGGGTGCGGAGATCATTCCCTCCCCGGCCGCGGGCGGCTCCAACACGGCGGTCCGCATCGCCAAGGAGCTGGCCGAGCAGCACCCGGACTGGGTGATGCTCTACCAGTACGGCAACCCGGACAACGCGGGCGCGCACTACGCGACGACCGGCCCGGAGATCCTCACCGACCTCCCGTCCGTCACGCACTTCGTCGCGGGGCTCGGCACCACCGGCACGCTCATGGGCGTCGGCCGGTATCTGCGTGAGCACAAGCCCGACGTCAAGATCGTCGCCGCGGAGCCGCGCTACGACGACCTCGTCTACGGGCTGCGGAACCTCGACGAGGGGTTCGTGCCCGAGCTGTACGACGCGTCGGTGCTCACGACCCGGTTCTCCGTCGGCTCGGCCGACGCGGTGACCCGTACGCGTGACCTCCTCCAGCAGGAGGGCATCTTCGCGGGTGTCTCCACGGGGGCGGCGCTGCATGCGGCGATCGGCGTGGGCAAGAAGGCGGTGAAGGCGGGGGAGTCCGCCGACATCGTGTTCGTCGTGGCCGACGGCGGGTGGAAGTACCTGTCGACGGGCGTCTACACGGCCGCGACGACGGAAGAAGCGATCGAGGTGTTGCACGGCCAGTTGTGGGCGTAGGACGACTCTTAGGCCTCTCTGTGGTTGAGGACGCGGGGCTCTGCCCCGGACCCCGCTCCTCAATCGCCGGAGGGGCTTTTCAGTGCCCCAGGTGCCGCACCTGATCCCACAACCCCGGATCGATCACCCCGGCCGGCCGCCGGAAGTCACTCACCGGCACCGAGCGGAGCTCATCCGTCTCCAGGAAGCTCGCCCGCCCCCGCGCATCCCCCACGGTCCCCGGCGGCAACGCGATGACTCCCGGCCGCTCGTCGTGATACCGGCTGGTGATCTTGGCGACCGTGGCCACCCCCCGCCGCACCGACAGGACCAGGCACGGCCGGTCCTTCCCGCCGGGCCCGTCCTCGTACGGCACCATCGCCCACCAGATGTCACCCGGCTCGGGCCCCCGGCCGTGCCGCTCCCGCGGAACGTGCCGTTCACGGCGGCGGTGACGCGTGCCGCGCCCCCACCCGTCGACCAGCGTCGCGACGAGCGCGAGCAGTACGACGGCAGCGAGCGCGAGCCACCAGGACGTGTCCATAGGCATGACGGTACCGGTGGGACACGCGGGGTGCTCCCGCGGCCCCGAAGCCCTCCGAACCGGTGACAGCGCAGGTGAGTTCGCCCACAACAGCGGGTGACGGAGGAGCCACCCGCCCTTTTGCGCCTTACGCTCGACTGACCCCTTCGGCACAGGCCCCGGCCCTCGGCCCGTGGCTCCACCCCGCATTTCCGACCGCCAGCGCGGAGGTTGAAAGCTCTTATGAAGCTCACCGTCGTCGGCTGCTCGGGGTCGTTCCCGTCCGCGGATTCGGCCTGCTCGAGCTACCTCGTCGAGGCCGACGGCTACCGGCTGCTCCTCGACATGGGCAATGGCGCCCTGGGCGAGTTGCAGCGCCACGTCGGTCTCTACGACCTCGACGCGATCTTCCTTTCGCATCTGCACGCGGACCACTGCATCGACATGTGCGCGTACTTCGTCGTGCGCTACTACCGCCACGACGGCGGCCGTTGCGCCCCCATGCCCGTCTACGGACCCGAGGGCACCGAGCAGCGCCTGACCACCGCGCACGCCGACACGCCCTCGGCCTCCGCGTTCAGCGAGGTCTTCGACTTCCACACCGTGAAGCCGGGTTCGTACGAGATCGGGCCGTTCTCCGTCCGCATGGAGAAGGTGTGCCACCCCGTGGAGTCGTACGCGATCCGGGTCGAGCACGGCGGGCGCTCCCTGACGTACTCCGGGGACACCGGGCCGTGCGCCGCGCTGGACGAACTGGCGGAGGACAGCGACCTGTTCCTGTGCGAGGCCGCGTTCACGCACGGCAAGGAGAACATCCCGGCGCTGCACCTCAACGGCCGGGAGGCGGGGGAGGCGGCGCAGCGCTCCCGCACCCGCAAGCTCGTCCTGACGCACATCCCGCCGTGGACCGATCCGCAGGTGAACCTCGCGGACGCGCGCGCGGTGTACGACGGCCCGGTCGAGCTGGCCGCGCCCGGAGTGACGTACACGGTCTGAGAGCCGTACGAGGAAGGCCCCGGAACCACACGGTTCCGGGGCCTTCCTCGTCGTACGGTCACGCGGGGGAGGGGCTCACGCCTTCGTGAGGTCCTCGACCTCCTCCTCGGGCTCGCGGCCCGGGGTGGTGAGGTTGAACTTGATGATCGCGAACCGGAAGGTCACGTAGTAGATCGCCGCGAAGACCAGGCCGATCGGGATGATCATCCAGGGCTTGGTGGCATGGGTCCAGTTCAGCGCGTAGTCGATGAACCCGGCCGAGAAGTTGAAGCCCGCGTGCACCCCGAGGGCCCAGGTGACCGCCATGGACACGGCGGTGAGCACCGCGTGCAGCACGTACAGGACCGGCGCGATGAACATGAACGAGAACTCGATCGGCTCGGTGACACCGGTGACGAACGAGGTCAGCGCCAGCGAGACCATCATGCCCATCACGGCCTTGCGGCGCTCGGGCCGCGCGCAGTGCGCCATCGCGATCGCGGCGGCCGGCAGGCCGAACATCATGATCGGGAAGAAGCCGGACTGGAACATGCCGGCCGAGGGGTCACCGGCCAGGAAGCGCGGGATGTCGCCGTGCACGACGTCGCCCGCGGCGTTGGTGAAGTCGCCGAGCTGGAACCAGGCGACGGTGTTCACGAACTGGTGCATGCCGATCGGGATCAGCGCGCGGTTCACGGCGCCGAACAGGCCCGCGCCACCGGCGCCGAGGCCGGTCATCCACTCGCCGAAGCTGGAGATGCCGCTGCCGATGGGCTCCCAGACCAGGCCGAAGAAGACGCCGACGACGATGCCGACGAAGGCCATGATGATCGGGACGAGCCGGCGGCCGTTGAAGAAGCCGAGCCAGTCCACCAGCTTGGTGCGGTAGAAGCGCTGCCACAGGACGGCCGCGAGCAGACCCATGATGATGCCGCCGAGGACACCCGGGTCGTTGTACGTCGCCGCGACGTCCTCGCCCTTCTTGACCACCGCCTCGGTGACCGGGAAGGCCTCGAGGACCTTGCTGTAGACGAGGAAGCCGACGACGGCGGCGAGCGCCGTCGAGCCATCGGACTTCTTCGCGAAGCCGATGGCCACGCCTATGCAGAACAGGATCGGGAGGCTGCCGGTCAGGGCGCCGCCCGCGTTGTTGAAGACCGCGGCGACCTTGTCCCAGCCGAGGCCGTCCTTGCCGAAGATGTCGTCCTGGCCGAGCCGCACCATGATGCCGGCGGCAGGAAGCACCGCGATCGGCAACTGCAGGCTGCGGCCCACCTTTTGGAGGCCCTGGAAAAGGCCGGAACCCCGCTTCTTTGCGGGGGCCGCCGTAGCGCTGGCGGTGCTCATCAACTTCCTCCATGAAAAGCAGATGGTCTACACCACTCAGTGGTGTAGACCTGTTGTAGCACGGTGAAGGCGGGATAAGGAACCCTCGATTCCCACGGCGATGGGCCCCCGGACCGAGTGGTCCGGGGGCCCATCGCGAAGGAGCCGAAAAGCGTTATGCCTTGGTGATGTCCTCGACTTCTTCCTCGGGCTCACGACCCGGTGTCTTGATGTCCCACTTCGTGATCGCGAAACGGAAGATCACGTAATAGAGGACGGCGAAGGCGAGGCCGATCGGAATGATCATCCATGGCTTGGTCGCCAGGTTCCAGTTGATCAGGTAGTCGATCAGACCCGCGGAGAAACTGAAGCCGTCCTTGACGCCGAGCGCCCAGGTCACCGCCATCGAGACACCGGTCAGCACCGCGTGTACCGCGTACAGCGCCGGCGCGATGAAGACGAAGGAGTACTCGATCGGCTCGGTGATACCCGTGACGAACGAGGTCAGCGCGAGCGACAGCATCATGCCGCCGACCACCTTGCGCCGCTCCGGCCGTGCGCAGTGGACGATCGCGAGGCAGGCCGCCGGGAGGGCGAACATCATGATCGGGAAGAAGCCCGACTGGTAGATGCCCGCGGTCGGGTCGCCGCTCAGGAACATGTTGATGTCGCCGTGCACGGTCGTGCCGTCGGGCTTGGTGTACGAGCCGAACTGGAACCACAGCGGCACGTTGAGGAACTGGTGCAGGCCGATCACGAGCAGCGCGCGGTTGGCGACACCGAAGATGCCGGATCCGACGGCGCCCAGGCTCTCCAGCCAGTTCGAGAAGCTCTCCAGCGCGTCACCGATCGCGGGCCAGACCCACAGGCACAGCGCCGCGAAGACGATGCCGACGAAGGCCATGATGATCGGGACGAGCCGGCGGCCGTTGAAGAAGCCGAGCCAGGAGACCAGCTTCGTGCGGTGGTAGCGGACCCAGAAGAACGACGCCAGGAAGCCCATGATGATGCCGCCGAACACCCCGGGGTTCTGGAACGTCGCGGCGGTCACCGCCTCGTCCGCCAGGCAGCCCGTCGCCACCTGCTTCGACCCGGACGGGCAGTCGATCGGGAACTGGTGCAGCACGCCCCGGTAGACGAGGAAGCCCGCCACCGCCGCCAGAGCCGTCGAACCGTCCGCCTTCTTGGCCATGCCGATCGCGACACCGATGCAGAAGAGCAGCGGCAGACCGAGGTCGGCGTCGAGCAGCGCGCCGCCCGCGCCCGAGAAGACCTTGGCGACATTCGTCCAGCCGAGACCGTCGTCGCCGAAGACGTCGGGCTGGCCGAGCCGGTTGACGATGCCCGCCGCCGGCAGCACGGCGATGGGCAGTTGAAGGCTGCGCCCCATCTTCTGGAGCCCCTGGAAGAAGTTGCTCCAGGGGCTCGGTCGTGGTGCGGCGGCCGCGTTGGAGCTCATGGGGCATCCTCCCGGGACAAGCCACGTTGGGCGGGCGTCGGATACTCTGGCTACTGGTGTAGACCAGTTGCGGGGACGGGTCGGTCCGTGATCGTCATCTTTCGTCACGGGTGGGATTACCGCCCGCGAAGATGGGCCAACCGTGGGTTACCGTGACAAAGCGGCCCAGAGGCGGGCCCGGAGAACACAGGGAGAACGAAATGGCCACGAAGGCTGAGAAGATCGTCGCCGGCCTCGGCGGACTCGACAACATCGAAGAGGTCGAGGGCTGCATCACCCGCCTGCGTACCGAGGTCGTCAACCCGGACCTGGTCGACGAGGCCGCGCTCAAGGCCGCCGGCGCCCACGGCGTCGTCAAGATGGGCACCGCGATCCAGGTCGTCATCGGCACCGACGCGGACCCCATCGCCGCCGACATCGAAGACATGATGTGACCTCGACCCACTGAGGCCGCACGCGCGAAGGCCCCACCCCCACGCAAGGGGTGGGGCCTTCGGCGCACCCGATACGCTCCTCCCTATGTCTCGCATCGACGGCCGCACCCCCGAACAGCTCCGCCCGATCACCATCGAACGCGGCTGGAGCAAGCACGCCGAAGGCTCCGTCCTCGTCTCCTTCGGAGACACCAAGGTCTTCTGCACCGCCTCCTTCACCGAGGGCGTCCCGCGCTGGCGCAAGGGCAGCGGAGAGGGCTGGGTCACCGCCGAGTACTCGATGCTGCCGCGCTCCACGAACACCCGCGGCGACCGCGAGGCCGTCCGCGGCAAGATCGGCGGGCGTACGCACGAGATCAGCCGCCTCATCGGCCGCTCGCTGCGCGCCGTCATCGACTACAAGGCCCTCGGCGAGAACACGATCGTCCTCGACTGCGACGTCCTCCAGGCCGACGGCGGCACCCGCACGGCCGCCATCACCGGCGCGTACGTGGCGCTCGCCGACGCCATCTCCTGGGCCCAGGGCAAGAAGCTGATCAAGGCAGGGCGCAAGCCGCTGACCGGCTCCGTGAGCGCCGTCTCCGTCGGCATCATCGACGGCGTCCCGATGCTCGACCTCCCGTACGAGGAGGATGTGCGGGCCGACACCGACATGAACGTCGTCTGCACCGGCGACGGCCGCTTCGTCGAGATCCAGGGCACCGCCGAGGCCGAGCCCTTCGCGCGCGACGAGCTCAACGCGCTGCTGGACCTGGCCGTCGGGGGCTGCGACGAACTCGCGGCGATCCAGCGCAAGGCGCTGGAGGAGACCCTCTCCTAAGGCGTCACCTGGGTAAAGAACTCCCCAAGTAGGGTGGCCGGGCACAGCAACCGCACAGCCATCGACTGCGTCACTACGGGTGGGTGGACGGTGCACGACACCAACTGCCGTCCAGCCGTCCGTACTTCAGGGGAGGACCCTTCCATGCCCGCGCGCCACCGCCGTCTCGCCATACTGGCCGCCACCGCGGCACTCGTCGCGATTCCGGTCACCGTCGGGTGCTCGGCCGTCGACAAGGCACTCGACTGTGCCCGCACCGCCGACGCCATCGCCGACAGCGTGACCGACCTCCAGCAGGCCGTGGAGAACGCGTCCAACGACCCGACGCAGGCCGGGGAGTCCCTCGACAAGATCGACAAGAACCTCGACGACATCGGTGACAAGACCGACAACGCGGATGTCTCGAAGGCCGTCGACGACCTCAACAAGGCGGTGGACAACGTCCGTACGTCGATCAAGAACGGCGACGCGGCGCCGGACGTCACCCCGGTCACCGACTCCGCGGGCGAGCTGACGAAGGTCTGCACCTCGTCGTGAGGTCGCGGGGCGTGCGGGTGGCCGGACAGGGGCTGGATACTGGGGGCATGACCCGCCTCATCCTCGCCACCCGTAACAACGGCAAGATCGTCGAGCTGCGCTCCATCCTCGCTGACGCCGGCCTGCCCCATGAGCTGGTCGGCGCCGACGCGTATCCCGAGGTCCCGGACGTCCGGGAGACCGGGGTGACGTTCGCCGAGAACGCCCTCCTCAAGGCCCATGCCCTCGCCCGGGCCACCGGGTTGCCCGCCGTCGCCGACGACTCCGGCCTCTGCGTCGATGTCCTGGGCGGCGCCCCCGGGATCTTCTCGGCGCGCTGGGCCGGGAAGCACGGCGACGACAAGGCGAACCTGGACCTGTTGCTGGCGCAGCTCGGTGACATCGACGAGGACGTCCACCGCGGCGCCCACTTCGCGTGTGCGGCGGCGCTTGCGCTTCCGGACGGGACGGAGCGGGTGGTGGAGGGCCGGCTCCGTGGCGTCCTGCGGCACGCCCCGGCGGGCTCGGGTGGCTTCGGCTACGACCCGATCCTCCAGGTCGAGGGCGACACCCGCACGTGCGCCGAACTGACGTCGGACGAAAAGAACGCGATCTCCCACCGGGGCAAGGCATTCCGGGCCCTGGTCCCGGCGGTCCGCGACCTCTTGGGCTGAGCCCCCGCTGGGCCACGGGGCCGAACCGGCGCCACGGCCACGGGGCTCCGCCCCGGCCCCCGCGCCTCAATCGCCGGCGGGGCTAAATTTGCCCACCCGCCACGGTCGGCCGCAACCGCCTTGGGCAATCTGCCGCCTGGGGCGGCAGGGTGGGCAAGGCGGCCCCCGGTGCCGCGTGCCGTTCACGGGAGGCGCCGACTCCGGCATTGTGGTGGTCGACCGGTCTCACGCCTCGGGGCTCCGCCCCGGCCCCCGCTGCTCAATCGCCGCAGGGGCTTGATTTGCCCACCCGCCCCCGGTGCCGCGTGCCGTTCGACCCCGGTTCAGCTAGTGGTCGTCACCCGTCCCCCGGTCGAGCCCCCGCTGGTCCGACTTGCGGTCCAACTTCTCCTGCCGCCGCGCCGCCTTGAGGCGTTGGCGTTCTGCGCGGGTGACCTTGCGTTCCACGCCGACGCCGCCCCAGAACGCGAACCCGGTGATCATCACGCGCGGCGCACCCGCGTCGCCCGGCACACCCTCCTCGCTGTGGTCGAAGCCGCCCATGATGCCGATGCCACGCACCACGACCTCCACGCCCGGCGGCACGACCACGTTCATGCCGCCCATCACGGCGACACAGTTGATGACGATCTCGCGTGCCTCGAAGTCCGCCTCACGCAGATCGATCTCGCCGCCGCCCCAGAACGCGAAACAGTTGAACCGCCGCGGCGCCGTCCATCGCCCCTTGCGCTGGAACCCGGACATGACCCCGACGCCCCACGTGGAACTCGCCTCGCCCCGGATCCGCGAAGCCCAGTCGACGGCCCCCTCCGGCAGCGGCTCCTTCACGAAACTCACCGCCCCCGAAGCACCCGCCCCGACCGGCAGGTCCTTCGTCAGCGGCGCCAACTCCCCGTACGTACGCGCCTGATACGCCGCGTCGAGCCGCTCGCCGAACTCCTCCATGTCGAGCCGCCCCTCCGCGAGCGCGTCCCGCAGCCGCTCGGCGACGAGCTCGCGGTCGGCGTCGGACGCGCGCAGTTCGGGAGTGGCAGCGGAGGGCCTCGGGCGGCCGGATTCGTCCGTCATAGGGGTCAGCGTACGGAGGAGGGACATCAAGGCGCTACGGACGTGTCCCGCGCATACATCCGCGCGATGACCGCCTCGATGTCCGGCTCGCGCACCGACAGGTCGACCATCGGATACCGCTCGGCGATCCGCGCCACGAGCGGCGCCGCAGACTGACCGGCCGGGAACGCCAGCCACTGCCGCGCCCCCTCCACCTTCACCACCCGCGCGAACTCGACCTCCAGCGGCGGCAGTTCACGCTCCAGGTCGACCACGAGCGTTCGCTCCGCCGCCGCCCCGCCCGTCGCGTGCAGGCCCTCCAGCTCACCGTCGTACATGAGCTTTCCGTGGTCGATGACCATCACGCGGCGGCACAGCTGCTCGATGTCGGTGAGGTCGTGTGTCGTGAGCAGGACCGTCGTGCCGCGTTGAGTGTTCAAGTCCCTGAGGAAACCGCGTACTTTGACCTTTGACACGACGTCGAGGCCGATCGTCGGCTCGTCCAGGTACAGCACCTCGGGATCGTGCAACAGCGCCGCCGCGATGTCGCCGCGCATCCGCTGGCCGAGCGAGAGTTGGCGTACGGGCGCGTCCAACAGGTCGCCCAGGTCCAGGAGTTCGACGAGGCGGGCGAGGTTCTCCTCGTAGCGGCTCTCCTCGATCCGGTACATCCGGCGCATCAGGCGGTACGAGTCGATCAGCGGCAGGTCCCACCACAGCGTCGTCCGCTGGCCGAAGACCACGCCCATGCGGCTTGCCAGGCGCGCCCGCTCCCGAGAAGGGTCGATGCCGGCGACCCGGAGCCGGCCCGCGCTCGGCGTGAGGATCCCCGTCAGCATTTTGATCGTCGTCGACTTGCCCGCGCCGTTCGGGCCGATGTAGCCGACCATCTCGCCGCGCCGCACGCTGAAGCTCAGCGAGTCCACGGCCCGCACCTCGCGCCGCTCCCGCCGCATGAAGCCCGTCTTGCGGCGTACGTCGAAGACCTTCTCCACCTCGTCGAGGCGAATGAACTCGTCTCCCATGGGGCCCCTTTCCACCATCAACTCCCCGTGCTGCGGTACGTACGAAGCGCCGCCCGCCAGGCGGACAGCGCGAGGGCCAGACAGACGGCCGCCACCAGCGGCGGCGCGAACGCCACCCACTGCGGCAGGTCGAGCGGATAGGGGCGGCCCAGGATGTAGAGGCCGGGCAGCCAGTTCACGAAGGCCAGGGGCAGAACGAACGTGACGCTTCTCAGCAAGGTGTCACCGAAAACCGTGGGCGGATAGCTGAGCATGGCGTTGCCGCCGAACGTCGCCGCGTTCTGCACCTCGGAGGCGTCCTGCGCGACGATCTGGAAGGCCCCACCCGCGATGAACACGGCCGTGAAGATGGCACCGCCGCTGACCACAAGCACCGGGACCAGCAGCACCTTCAGCGGCGTCCACGTCACGTCGATCGCCGTGAGCCCGTAGCCGAGCACCACCACGCCCTGCGTGAGTCGCCCCAGCCTGCGCAGCGCGAACCGGTCCGCCGCCACCTGCGCGAGCACCGGCGCGGGCCGCACCAGGAACGTGTCGAGCGTGCCGTCCCGCACCCGCTGCCCGAGCCGCCCCACCGACCCGAACGCCAGATCCGCCAACCCGAAGGACGCGCCCGCCGCCCCGTAAAGGAAGGCGATCTCGGGCAGCCCGTACCCGCCGAGCCGGTCCACCTGCGAGAACATCAGCAGGATCCCGACGAACTCAAGGCCCGTCACCGCGAAGTTCCCGAAGACCGTCATCAGGAACGACGCCCGGTACGTCATCGTGGACCGGATCCACATCCCGCCCACCAGCCGGTACGTCCGCAGCGACTCACCCAGCACCGAGCCCCGCTCAGCCACCCTGCACCACCACCCTCCGTGTCGCGGCGGACTGCAGCAGCCGCCCCGCGCCGAGCAGCACCACCGCCCACACCCCCTGGAACAGCAGCGCCCCGGCCACGCCCCGCTCGCCGAGCAGCACATCCGCCGGCACCTGGAGCAGCGCCGACCACGGCAGCGCGCGGGCGAACTCGCCGAAGGCCCCCGGGAACACGTTCAGCGGCAGCAGCATCCCCGACAGGAACGTCGACACGAGGCCCGACATCTGCACGATCCCGCTGCCGTCCATCAGCCAGAACGCCGACAGCGCCACCAGATAGCGGATCGCGAAACTCACCGTCGCCCCGCCGAGCAGCGTCAGCAGGAACGCCACCCACCTCAACGGGTCGGCTGGCAGCGCGAGTTGGAAGATCAGCGCCCCCACCGCCATCGGCACGACACCGCGCCCAAGGAACTGAAAGGCCGCCCGGCCGAGGTCCTGCGCCAGCCACCAGCACTGCAGATCCACCGGCCGGTACAGGTCGACCGCGATGTCCCCGCTGCGGATCCGCTCCATCAGATCGGTCTCGAAACCGCCACCGATCTGCAGCACCATCACCGCGAACATCGCCTGCCCGACCCACACGAACGTCAGCGCCTGCGCCTGGTCGTACCCGCCGAGATGCGGCCGCTCGTCCCACAGCGCGATATAGGTGCAGGCGATGATCAGGCCGAACACGGTGTTCGTGAAGACCCCGGCGAGAGTCGCCCCGCGATAGGTGGCGTATCTGCGGAACCCTCCGGCCGCGACCGTCGCGTACAGCCGCACTGCTCCCACCCGTCCCCCTCGCGAAATAGGCCGAAGCGCAGGAGCCTAGTCACAGAGCGCGTCGCCTGCCACGGATTTTCCGTGGGATGTAGCAGTCTTAGAGGTCTTATGTGCCATACGAGGCGTACGTGACGTACGACGCGGATCAGGAGTTCCACAGGACATGAGCAGCGACGAGCCGGAGCAGCCCGAGCAGCCGACGGAGCCCCAGGAACCGGGCGGGCCCGGCACGGGCGCCACGCCCGCCGCCGCGGGCAAGGGCAAGCGGCCCAAGCGCACCGGCTGGCGGCGCCTGATCCCCACATGGCGGATGGTGCTCGGCGCCTTCGTCGGCTTCATCCTGCTGTGCGTCGGCCTGTTCGCCCTCGGCTACGCCCTCGTGGACATCCCCGCCGCCAACTCGGCGGCGACCGCGCAGAGCAACGTGTACCTGTACGCCGACGGCAGCCAGATCGCCCGCGACGGCGAGGTCAACCGCGAGAACGTGAGCCTCACCCAGATCCCCAAATCCGTGCAGCACGCCGTGCTCGCCGCCGAGGACCGCGACTTCTACTCCGAATCCGCCGTCGACCCCCAGGCCATGCTGCGCGCCGCCTGGTACACGATCACCGGCAAGGGCAAACAGTCCGGCTCCACGATCACCCAGCAGTACGTGAAGAACTACTACCTGGGCCAGGAGCAGACCGTCTCCCGGAAGGTGAAGGAGTTCTTCATCTCCATCAAGCTGGACCGCGAGAAATCCAAGGACGACATCCTCGAGGGCTACCTCAACACCAGCTACTTCGGGCGCAACGCGTACGGCATCCAGGCCGCCGCCCAGGCGTACTACGGCGAGGACGTCCAGGACCTGTCGGCCGCCCAGGGCGCCTACCTCGCGGCCCTGGTGAACGCCCCGAGCGCGTACGACGTGGCCGCCCACCCCGAGAACAAGGAAGCGGCCACCGCCCGCTGGAACTACGTGCTCGACGGCATGGTCAAGGAGGGCTGGCTCGACGCCTCCGACCGCAAGAACATGAAGTTCCCCGTGCCCGACCAGGCGAAGGCGCCCTCAGGCCTGTCCGGGCAGCGCGGCTACCTCGTGCAGGCCGTGAAGGACTACATCACCGACAACAAGATCCTCGACGAGGACACCCTCGCGGGCGGCGGCTACCGCATCACCACCACGCTCCAGAAGAAGAAGCAGGACGCCTTCCAAAAGGCGGTCGACGACCAACTGATGTCGAAGCTCGACAAGAACGCCCGGGACATCGACAAGAACGTCCGCGCGGGCGGCGCCGCCATCGACCCGTCGAACGGCAAGGTGCGCGCCATGTACGGCGGCGTCGACTACACGAAGCAGTACGTCAACAACGCCACCCGCCGCGACTACCAGGTCGGCTCCACGTTCAAGCCGTTCGTGTTCACGTCCGCCGTCGAGAACGCCTCGACCACGCAGGACGGCCGCCGCATCACCCCCAGCACCATCTACGACGGCACCAACAAGCGCCCCGTACAAGGCTGGGACGGCGGCCACTACGCCCCCGCCAACGAGGACGACCGCTCCTACGGCAACATCACCGTCTCCACCGCCACCGACAAGTCCGTCAACGCGGTGTACGCACAGATGGCCGTCGACGTCGGCTCCGACAAGGTCAAGCAGACCGCCCTCGACCTCGGCATCCCCTCGGACACCCCGGACCTGACGGCCTCGCCCTCGATCGCGCTCGGCCCGTCCACCGCGTCCGTCCTCGACATGACCGAGGCGTACGCGACGCTCGCCAACCACGGCGAGCACGGCCGGTACACGCTGCTCGACTCGATCACCAAGAACGGCGAGGACATCACGCTCCCCAAGAAGGAGACCCGGCAGGCCGTCCCGCGCGCGGCCGCCGACACCACGACGTCGATCCTCAAATCGGTCGTCGACGGCGGCACCGGCACCGCCGCCAAGGCCGCCGGCCGCCCCGCCGCCGGCAAGACCGGCACCGCGGAGGAGGACAAGGCGGCCTGGTTCGCGGGCTACACCCCGGACCTCGCGACCGTCGTCTCCGTGATGGGCCAGGACCCGACCTCAGGCGCGCAGACCCCGCTGTACGGGGCGACCGGCCTCGACCGGATCAACGGCGGCGGGTACCCGGCGCAGATCTGGGCCCAGTTCACACAGGCGGCACTCTCCGGAACCCCGGCGAACGACTTCGACCTGGACCTCCAGAGCGGCGCCGAACAGGAACCGCTGCCCTCGGCCCCGGAATCCGCATCGGAATCGGAATCGGCGACCGAATCCCCCTCGGACACCGCCTCAGCGACACCCTCCGACGAGGACACCCCGTCCGACGAACCGTCGAGCGAGACACCCCCGTCCGAGGACCCGACAGGCGGCGAGGAAGAACCCACCGATTCCCCCAGCCCCGACGACACGGGCCTGAACCCACTCAGTGCCCAGAAGTCACCTTGAGCCCCACGATCGCCACAAGCAGCAGCGCAATGAAGCCGATTCGGGCCGCGGACACGGGCTCGCCGAGGGCGACCATTCCGACGATCGCGGCTCCCGCGGCCCCGATCCCCACCCACACGCCGTACGCGGTACCGATGGGCAGGGACTTGGCGGCGTAGGACAGGAGCACCATGCTCGCGACGATTCCGGCGCCGGTGAAGACGCTCGGCCAAAGGCGGGTGAAGCCCTCGGTGTACTTCATACCGATCGACCAGGCGACTTCGAGAAGTCCGGCAACAGCGATCAGGATCCAGGCCATGACTGGCACCTCCGTCAGTGGTTCTCAACAGGGGTGCGTCGTCTTTGCGAAGTAGTGCTCAGCCCGGTACGGCGCGTCTCGTCGGGGTCCCTCAAAGGTAGCAAAGGACAGATAAAAAGGGCTGGTGACGATGGTCACCAGCCCTCTCCGCATGTAGAAGGGCGGACGGCTACAGGTACAGGCCCGTCGAGTCCTCGGAACCCTCGAACCGGTCGGCCGCCACCGCGTGCAGATCCCGCTCGCGCATCAGCACGTACGCGACACCCCGCACCTCGACCTCCGCCCGGTCCTCCGGATCGAACAGCACCCGGTCACCCGGCTCCACGGCCCGCACGTTCTGCCCGACCGCTACAACCTCGGCCCAGGCAAGACGCTTGCCGACGGCCGCCGTCGCGGGAATCAGAATGCCGCCACCGCTGCGCCGCTCACCCTCGGAGGAGTCCTGCCGCACGAGTACGCGGTCGTGCAGCATCCGGATGGGCAGCTTGTCGTCATGGTGGGTGCTGTGCTTATCGGGATTGGCGCTCACGCCGACGAATTTACCTGCCCCACGCGCACTTGTACGCCGCCGGGTCGCCCCTTGGTACGCGGCACGGCAGCTCCGACGACGCCCCCGGGTCAGCGCTTGCGACGCCGAGACCCCACCGCGAAGAGCCCCACGACACCCACCACGACGACCGCGACCGGCACGATCCGCTCCAGGCGCGGCGCGCCCTCCTCCGAGACGAACTGCCCCTTCACCTCGGAGACCAGCCGGTTCGCACCGACATAGGCCCGACCGAGCGTGTGGTCGACCTGCGAGGCGACCTTGGCCTTCGCGTCCCCGACGATCGTCTTCGGGTGGACCCGGACACCGATCTCGTCGAGCGTCTCGGCCAGGGTCTCGCGACGGCGCTTGATGTCCGCCTCGATCTGGGCCGGGGTCCGCGTGTCCGGGGTATCCGGCGTACTGGACGTGTGCGACACCGCGCTGCCTCCAAGGTCGCTGCTCTCACTGCGTCTGAGTAATGGACAGTCTGTCAGCTCGCCGCCTCCACCACCCCCCGGCACCCCCATTACGCTCAACGACGTCCACATCTCACGACGCCCCAGGAGGCCACCCATGAGCGAGCGACTGCAGCCCGGCGACACCGCGCCCGCCTTCACCCTGCCCGACGCCGACGGCAACGAGGTCTCCCTCGCCGACCACAAGGGCCGCAAGACGATCGTCTACTTCTACCCCGCAGCGCTTACCCCCGGCTGCACCAAGCAGGCCTGCGACTTCACCGACAACCTCGATGTACTCGCCGAGGCCGGCTACGACGTCATCGGCGTCTCCCCGGACAAGCCGGAGAAGCTCGCCAAGTTCCGGGAGAAGGAGAACCTCAAGGTCACCCTGGTGGGCGACCCCGAGAAGAAGGTCCTCGAGGCCTACGGCGCCTTCGGCGAGAAGAAGCTGTACGGAAAGGTCGTCACCGGAGTCATCCGCTCCACGGTCGTCGTCGACGAAGAAGGAAAGGTCGAGCGCGCCCTCTACAACGTGAAGGCCACCGGCCACGTAGCAAAGATCATCAAGGATCTCGGCATCTGAGAAACCCCGCACCTTGTGGGGGAATCCCACGTGCGAAAGTCCGGGCATTGACGGAAGTTAGGGACGAAAGGTTGTGACGAAGGTCCCGAAAGCAGGGGACTTTCGTTTGCAACCAACGTCTGCGAGCAGGTGGAACCTGGAAGCGCTTTGCAGTCAGAGAAGGGATCCACCCCATGACCACCGACACCGAGGAAGGGCTGGTGCCCGACCCGGAGGCGGTCAAGCGTCACCGCGCCTTGTTCCGCGCCGTCAAGCGGCGCAAGAACCCGCCGCTGCGCCGCACCGACATCACCGTCACCGACGACAGCGCGGTGAAGCGCGCGGTCAAGGCGGCATCGCTCGGTAACGCCATGGAATGGTTCGACTTCGGGATCTACTCGTACCTGGCCGTCACCATCGGCCACGTCTTCTTCCCCTCCGGGAACGACACGGTCCAGCTGATCTCATCGTTCGCGACCTTCGCGGTCTCGTTCCTCGTGCGCCCGATCGGCGGCATGGTCTTCGGCCCCATGGGCGACAAGGTCGGCCGCAAGAAGGTCCTCGCGCTGACCATGATCCTCATGGCCATCGGCACCTTCGCGATCGGCCTGATCCCGTCCTACGCGACGATCGGCTTCTGGGCGCCGGTCCTGCTGATCCTCTTCCGCCTCGTCCAGGGCTTCTCCACCGGCGGCGAGTACGGCGGCGCCTCCACCTTCATCGCCGAGTACGCCCCCGACAAGAAGCGCGGATTCTTCGGCAGCTTCCTCGAATTCGGCACGCTCGCCGGCTACGTCGGCGCGGCAGGCCTCGTCACGATCCTGACGGCGTGGCTCGGCAGCGACGGCATGGAGTCCTGGGGCTGGCGCATCCCGTTCCTGGTCGCAGGGCCCATCGGCCTCGTCGGCCTCTACCTCCGACTGCGCCTCGACGAGACCCCCGCCTTCCAGAAGCTGGAGGACGAGTCCTCGCACCGCGCGACCGACGCCGCCTCCTCCGTGGAGACGACCGCCAAGGGCGACCTCGCGAAGATCTTCCGCGACTACTGGCCCACGCTGATCCTCTGCATCTGCCTCGTCGGCGCCTACAACATCACCGACTACATGCTCCTCTCGTACATGCCGACGTACCTGTCGGACGAGATGGGCTACTCGGAGACGCACGGCCTGCTGATCCTGATCGTCACGATGATCGTCCTGATGTGCATCATCAACCAGGTCGGCAAGCTCTCCGACCGCTTCGGCCGCAAGCCGCTCCTCATGGCGGGCATGATCGGCTTCTTCGTCCTCTCGGTCCCGTCCTTCCTCCTGGTGAAGAACGGCGCCCTGTGGGCCGTCTCGCTCGGCATGCTGCTGCTCGGCCTCTCCCTGGTCTGCCTCCTCGGCACCATGTCGGCGGCCCTCCCGGCGCTCTTCCCGACGCAGGTCCGCTACGGCTCCCTCTCGGTCGGCTACAACCTCTCGGCCTCGATCTTCGGCGGCACGACCCCCCTGGTCATCACCGCCCTGATCGGCCTGACCGGCTCCGACATGATGCCCGCGTACTACTCGATGGCCGCGGCGCTCATCGGCGTCATCGCGGTGGCCTGCATGAAGGAAACGGCCCAGAAGCCCCTGGCCGGCTCCCCGCCCTCGGTGGAGACGGACGAGGAGGCGGCGGAAATGGTCGAATCCCAGGCCCCTACGCCGAGGTTCTGACACCCCTCACACCCCTCCTTTGCTCCTTGTGTGGGCGGGCCACACCCGCCATATGTGGCCCGCCCACACAGTTCGGACCGTTCCGCATTCCGTGCGTGACGGTCCGATTTTCGTTTCGTTGCCCTGTACGAGGCCACGAACGCGTGGCCGAAGGGAGGGGGCCATATGGCGGGGCAGCGGTACACGCGGGAGCTGCTGGAGGCGGCGGCACGGAACGCGGGATCGTGGGACGAGGCGGTTCGGTATTGCGGGGGTGAGCCGACGGCGGGCCGTCGGGCCTATCTCCAGAAACGGATGACCGAGGAAGGTATCGATACGTCGCACTTTCCTCGGTACTGGTCACGGCATACGGAGGAGAAGCTGCGCCTGGTGGTCGCGGAGGCCGGCAGTTTCAAGGATGTTGTGCGCCGCCTTGGCATCAGTGCCGTGGGCGGCAACCAGGCTCACATCAGTCGACGGATCGCGGCGCTCGGGATCGACACGTCACACTTCGTGCGTGCGGAGCAGAGGCCCAAGGGGGCGCTCGGCAATCCCCTGACCCTGCGTTCCCCAGAGGACGGGCGGGTACCGGGGCGACGTCTCCGGCGCGAGTTGCTGCGACTCGGCGTCGCCGAGCAGTGCTCGATGTGCGGGACCGGTACGGAGTGGAACAAGCGGCCGCTGCGGCTGGAGGTCGACCACATCAACGGGCAGTGGTGGGACAACCGCCGCGAGAACCTGCGCCTGCTGTGTCCCAACTGCCACTCCGTGACCGACACTTACCGCGGCCGGAAGGGGGCGTCGGCATGAGCAAGTACTCCCGAGAGCTCTTGGAGGAGACCGCGGCGGCCTCCTCCAGCCTGGTCGACCTCATGCGCCGCGTCGACGCTCCAATGGGCAGTAAGCCACGCAGATATCTGCGCATGCGGCTCGCCCACTACGGCATCGACACGTCTCACTTCCAAGACGAACCGCTGCCTGAACGGCCGAAGCGGTCGTACTCCAAAGAAGTTCTGGCCGAAGCTGCGGCGCGTTCTACCAGCATCCGCGGGATGTTCCTCGTGATGGGCATCCCGCCAGAAGACGGCCCGTACGAGCACGTGAAGCGCCGACTCAAGCTGTTCGGCATCGACACCAGTCACTTCGCGCCGCCACGATCGGGCATCGGCAGTGGTCTCTTCCCCGAGGAGGAATTCGCGCGAGCCGTCGCCGCATCCCATGGCCTGGCGGACCTGATGCGTCGACTTGGGCTGCCGCCGTTCAACGGGGCGGCCCGTGCCAAGGCGCGCCGAAGCATCGACGAGTACGGTCTCTCGACCGAGCACTTCACGGGGCAGGGTCACTACGTCGGCGTCCCCTCGCCAAGGCGTAGGACTGCCCAGGAGATCCTTGTGCGCCGCCCGGACGGTGCACAGCGGACTCGGACGACCCTGCTGCGTAGGGCTCTCGACGAAGTCGGCGTCCCGCACGGCTGTGCCGAGTGCGGCCTGGGTGATGCGTGGCAGGGTAAGCGGCTGATCCTTGAGATCGACCACATCAACGGGGACAGGCTCGACAATCGCCGGAACAACCTCCGCTACCTCTGCCCCTCATGCCATAGCCAGACCGAAACCTTCTCGAACCACGATCGGCTCACCCAGTAGAGTGGCCCAGACGGGTCCGTACCCCAGCTGGCCAAGAGGGCGCCGGTTTAGGTCCGGTGTGTCGTGGGTTCGAGTCCCACCGGGCCCACATCGCGAAGGGCGCTCCCATCCGGGAGCGCCCTTCGTCGTACGTCGTCCGGCCCAGCCGGTACCGGCTAGAGCTCCGCCCCGGTCGACCCCCGCAGGGACGACAGGTCGAGGGATTCCGCCATCTTGCGGTAGCCCGCGTCGCTGGGGTGGAGGTGGTCGCCGGAGTCGTACTGGTCGAGGAGGCGGCGCGGGTTGTACGGGTCGCGCAGGGCGCGGTCGAAGTCGACGTAGCTGTCGAAGACCTTGCCGGCGCGGATCCGCTCGTTGATGGACTGGCGGACGGCTTCCAGGTCCGGGCGGTAGCCGGGGTGGCCCTGGAACGGCATGAGCGTCGCACCGACGACCCGCAGGCCGCGCGCGTGCGCCTGCCGGGTCAGCTCGCGCAGACCGTCGACGATCTTCGCGGGATCGGTCTGCTGCGGCGTACGCAGGATGTCGTTGATGCCGAGGTCGATGATGACCGCGCGGACGCCGGAGCGGCTGAGCGCGTCACGCTCGAAGCGGGACAGGCCGCTCGGGTTGTTGGCGGGGCGGCCGAAGCCGTCGGCCAGTATCCGGTTTCCGCTGATGCCCTGGTTCACGACGCCGTAGCGCGGGGCACCCGACTCCGTGCGCAGCCGCTCGGCGAGTACGTCCGTCCACCGGCGGTTGGCGCCCATCGTGGAGGTGATGCCGTCGGTGAGGGAGTCGCCGATGACGACGACGGTGCCCTGCGCCTCGTTGCTGAGCACGTCGAGGGCGCTGAGGTAGCGCCAGTACGGGCTCTGCTGGTTGTAGAGCGTGCCGCTGGGCTCCTCGGTGCGGTCGCCCCGGGCGACGTACGACATCTGGCGGGCCTGCGGGTGGTACGTGACCGGTCCGGACGGAGTCGGCGAGTACGTGGTGACCAGCATGTCCGAGTCGCTCGGCACGGTGATCCGCAGCGCGTCGCTGACGGCCTGCTGGCCGGGCTGGATGACGACCGAGGAGTTTCCGGAGAACGTCAGGCGCCGCATCGTGTCGGACAGGGCCGTCGGGTTGTTGGGCGCCGAGGCCACGGCGATCGAGGCGTGCGTGATGCGCAGGGGCGACTGCCCGTACAGGTTTGAGAGGGTGATGCGCGCGGCGTTGCCGCCGACGCTGGTGTGCACGATGTTGCGGATGGAGTGGCCGAAGAATCCGTTGGTCTCCGTGCCGGGTTCCCCGCCGGCGGGGGAGGCGGACCAGCTGCCGGTCCACGTTCCGGTGGAGGCGGGGGCGGCGGAGCTGCGCGGGTGCGCGCCGCCGGCCTGTATGTCGTCGTCGCCGCCGAAGACTCCTGAGAAGCCCACGTAGATGGCGGCAGAGATCATCACGACGACCGCGACGAGCGCGGTCAACAAGGCATAACCGTGACGCTTGGTCATGCGGTGTGTGTCTCCTCGGGCAGGGGGAGCCCGAGGCTCCGATGTGATGAACCCATGATGCGTCATGGGGCGGGCGGGAGCCGACACTGGCCCCCCTCCGGACAGGTAGACGCCGGGAACCTTTGGTTCGTTCCGGGAGTAGGTCAGGAAGGGACAATGTGTGAGGCGAATGACAGTCGAGTCGAAGTCGACAGGTCGGGCCGATGACCGATGCGGAGTGGGCTGAGTGGACGGCGACGTGAAGCGCGGGGCGCAGGGGTCCCAGGGGTCCCAGGGTGCGTACGACACAGCGGACAAAGCACTTGAAACGACTGAAGCGACTGAAACGACTGAAGCGGCTGAAACGACCGAAGGGCCCGAAGTGGCCGAATCGGACAATGGTCAGTATTCCCACGCCACATCGGGCCAATCCCGACCCTCCCGTCCCGCCGCCCGCCGTTTCGTCGCCGAGTTCACCGCGGCCGACGAGGAGAAGCGGCGTGGCGTACGCCGGATGAAGTTGATGGCGGTCGGGCTGCTCGTCTTCGTGGCGCTCGTCTATGTAGGGGCCACGTGGGCGGAGCACGCGGGTGCGGGTGCCTGGACCGGCTACGTCGCGGCGGCCGCGGAGGCCGGCATGGTCGGTGCGCTGGCCGACTGGTTCGCGGTGACGGCTCTGTTCCGCCACCCGTTGGGCCTGCGTATTCCGCATACGGCGATCATCCCGACCAAGAAGGATCAGCTGGGCGTCTCGCTCGGCGAGTTCGTGGGCGAGAACTTCCTGTCGGGCGAGGTCGTACGGGACCGGTTGCGCGCCGTCGGTATCGGCAGCCGCCTGGGTTCGTGGCTCGCGGAGCCGGAGCACGCCGATCGGGTGACGGCGGAGCTGGCGACGGCGCTGCGGGGCGCCCTGACGGTGCTGCGCGATTCGGATGTGCAGGCGATCGTCGGCGAGGCCATCACGCGCCGGGCGGACAACGCGGAGATCGCGCCGGGCCTCGGCAAGATGCTGGAGAAGGTGGTGGCGGACGGTGGCCACAAGCGGATCGTCGACCTGGTGTGCGCCCGCGCCCACGACTGGCTGGTGCTGCACTCCGATTCGGTGATGGACGCGGTGGAGGGCGGCGCCCCCGGCTGGACGCCCCGTTTCGTCGACAAGCGGGTCGGCGAGCGTGTCTACAAGGAGCTGCTGCGGTTCGTCACGGAGATGCGGGACATGCCGGGGCACCCGGCGCGCGGCGCGCTCGACCGCTTTCTCGCCGACTTCGCGACCGATCTGCAGGGCGACTCGGACACCCGGGACCGGGTGGAGCGTCTGAAGTCGGAGATCCTCGGCCGTTCCGAGGTGCAGGACATCATCGCCTCGGCCTGGTCCGCGGTCCGCGGCATGATCGTCGCGGCGGCCGAGGACGAGCGCAGCGAGCTGCGTCTTCGGGTACGGGCCTCGCTGCTGTCGCTGGGCCGTCGGATGGCGACGGAGCCGGATGTCAGCTCGAAGGTCGACGGCTGGGTGGAGGGCGCGGCGGTGTACGTCGTGACGACGTACCGCGCGGAGATCACGTCCCTCATCACGGACACGGTGGCGGGCTGGGACGCCGAGCACACGACCCGCAAGATCGAGGCGCACATCGGCCGCGACCTGCAGTTCATCCGGATCAACGGCACGGTGGTGGGTTCGCTGGCGGGCCTGTTGATCTTTACGGTGTCGCGGGCGTTGGGGGCGTAGCGGGGCGCTTTACGGTTCTACGGGGCGGGGTGGCGCTCCGGCGTGGTGATGGCGGGTCGGGCGGGCCGGCGATCCGGCGCGGTGGTGGCCGGTCGGCGTGCCATGAACACGTCCACCGGGTCCTCGCTCTCGACGGTGAACCCGTGCCGTTCGTAGAGGCTGCGGGCGGGGCTGCCCCGCAGCACGTTCAGGCGGACCGGGGCGCGCTCCTGGTCGCACCGCTCCAGGAGTTCGCGGAGGACGGCGCCGCCGACGCCCCGGCCGTGCAGTTCCGGGTCCAGGAAGAAGTGCTCCAGCCAGTACGCGGCCCCGTCCGGGCGCAGCGCCACGCACCCGGCGAAGGCCCCGGCCACCTCGATCACCCAGGCGTGCGCGGGCTCGTACGCGTCGCGGAACCGCTGCCGTACGCGCCGCTCGTCGTACCGTCCGAGCCGTTCGAGGTCGGGCCGCATCACGACGGCCCGCAGCTCGGCGATCGGCTCCACGTCGGCGGCGGTGGCCGCGCGCAGCGTCCAGTCGGCCATGTCGTCCCACCCGGTCATTCGTGCGGGGCGCCCCGCTCGGCCAGCAATGTTCGGGAGAGTACGCCCGCGCGCCTGGCCAGATAGTCGCAACCTGAAAGAATCTGGCCATGAGCCCTCGCCGCACGAAAGGCCCAACGTCGCCCCCGCCCCCACCCCCGCCTCCGACCTCGGTGGCGGTCCTCGTACGGGACGGTGTCCTGCCCATGGAGCTGGGCCTGGTCCACCAGCTCTTCGGTACGGCCCGCGATCCGGCCACGGGGGAGCGCCTCTACAAGGTGACGACGTGCGCGCCCCGCCCCGGCCGCATCCGTACGGACGCCGACTTCCCGATCTACGCGGAGCACGGCCTGGAGGCGGTCGCGGCGGCGGACACGGTACTGGTCCCGGCTTCGCACGAGACGGACGAGACCCTCCAACCAGGCTCCCTGGCAGGGGAGTTGATGGAGTCGCTGGCCGATGTCATCGGCGGCTCCCGCCGCCGCGGCCGGGTGGCATCGATCTGCACAGGTTCGTTCGTCCTGGCGGCGGCGGGCCTCCTGGACGGCCGCCGGGCGACGACGCACTGGATGTCCTCGGCCCACTTCGCCCGCACGTTCCCGTCGGTGACGGTCGACGCGGATGTCCTCTATGTGGACGAGGGGCGGGTGTTGACCTCGGCGGGGGAGGCGGCGGGCATCGACCTGTGCCTGCACATGATCCGCGAGGACCACGGCGCCGCGGTGGCGGCGGAGTTGGTGCGCCGCACGGTGGTGCCCCCGCACCGGGAGGGCGGCCAGGCGCAGTACATCCAACGCCCGGTTCCGACCGAGGAGTTGGGGTCGGCATCGACGTCGGCCTCGCGGGAGTGGGCGCTGGGACGGCTGGCGGAACCCTTGTCGCTGGGGCAGTTGGCGGCCCGCGACGCCATGTCGATCCGCACGTACAACCGCCGCTTCCGCGAGGAGACGGGCCTGACCCCGATGACCTGGCTGAACCGCCAACGGGTCGACCGGGCAAGGGAGTTGCTGGAACAGACCGACCACACGGTGGACCGGGTGGCGGCGGAGACGGGCTTCGGCTCCGGAACCTCTCTGCGGCAGCACTTCCAGGCGGTGCTGGGGGTGTCGCCGGGGGCGTACAGGGCTACGTTCCGGGGACGATGACGTCCATGGCGACCGATGAGAACGAGACGCACACCCACATCCGCAGAGCGGTCCCGAACGTGCGGGTGGCCGACGAGGCGGCCATGACGGCGAACCGCGACTTCTACGGGGCGCTGGGCTTCCGCGAGGCGATGAACATGGGCTGGATCATGACGATGGTCTCGCCGTCCGACCCCACCGCCCAGATCCAGTTCTTCACGCACGAGGCGACGGGCCCGATGGTGCCGGACATCAGCGTGGAGGTGGACGACGTCGACGCGGTGTACGCGGCGATGCGCGCGGCGGGCGCCGAGATCGTCCACGACCTGCGGGACGAGGAGTGGGGCGTGCGCCGCTTCTTCGTACGGGACCCGCAGGGGAAGATCGTGAACGTCCTGACGCACGCCCGGCCGTAGGGCCTCGGGCGTCAGCCGGCCTTGCGGTCCACGAGGACGTACGAGGCGGCGGCGACGACCCCGGCGACGCCGAACACCGCGGGCCAGGCCCCCACCTTCTTGGCCAGCGGGTGCGACCCGGCGAACGCGGCGACGTACGCGCCGGTCAGCGCCCCCGCGACCTTCCCGCCCCGCGTCTTCGTCCACTGCGTCGCGGCGGCGGCCCCGGCCACGGCGAGCACGGCCCCACCCAGCGGCCGCTTCTTGGTGAAGCGGGCGGTGGCGTAACCCCCGACGAGTCCGGCGGCGGCTATCGGGGCGGTGGGGAGGGCGCGGGCCATGGGGTGAACCTCCGGTGTGTGGCGCCTTGGGTGTCCAGGGCGCCCAGGGCGTCTTGGGGTGCGTCTCTTTTGTGAGGTTACGCCCGGCGGTCCGGGCGCGGCCCTCGGGGGTGAGGGCCGCGCCCGCGTGACCGGCGGCTCAGCCGAACTGGCCGGGCTGGTAGGAACCGGCGGGCATCTGCACCATGACGTTCACGCGGTTGTAGAGGTTGATGATGGCGATCAGCGAGACGAGGGCGGTGAGCTGCTCCTCGTCGTAGTGCTTCGCGGCGTTCGCCCACACCTCGTCCGGGACGCCGCCGGCCGCGTCGGCGATCCGCGTGCCCTGCTCGGTCAGCTCGAGCGCGGCGCGCTCGGCGTCGGTGAACACGGTGGCCTCGCGCCAGGCCGCGACGAGGTGCAGCCGCTGCACGGTCTCGCCGGCGTGCGCGGCGTCCTTGGTGTGCATGTCGGTGCAGAACCCGCAGCCGTTGATCTGGCTGGCCCGGATCTTCACGAGCTCCTGCGTCGCGGCGGGGAGCGTGGAGTCGGAGACGACCTTCCCGGCGGAGTTGATGTGCTTGATGACCTTCCCCGCGATGGGGCTGGCGAAGGGATTGATGCGGGCTTCCATGGTGGGCTCCTGTGTCCGTGTGTCCGTGTATCTGTGTGTCTGTGTGTCTTGGGTCGATCGGTTCGGCGCCGTTTGCGCGGCTACGTAGATGTGACGGAGTGGGGCGCGGGGATGTGACACGGAGTGGGGTGTGACGTGGGTCACGTGGGGGTGGGGTCTCCCGGCTGGTGGGTCTGTGACGCGAAACCACGAAGGGATCGTGGCTGGGCGTCACAGTCCCTCCACTCGCCGCTGTAGACCGACTACGGAGGGTGAGAGTGGGCGCGGGAAGGGGAGGAGGAAGTGCGTGAACCAGCCCCTTACGAACCACCCTTCCGCTGCCCCATCCACCGCCCCCTCCATGGCGGCCCTGACACGCCACCCCCTGGCCCTCACCCAGGACCAACTCCTCACCCGCGCCCAACTGGTGGCGCTGGGCTGCGCGGACTCGACGACCAGCCACCGTTGCCGCCCCGGCGGTCCGTGGCAGCGCGTGCTGCCGCGCGTCCACGTCCTCCACTCCGGTACGCCGACCCCGCGCCAACGCATGCGCGCGGCGCTCCTGTACGCGGGTGAGCGCGCGCTGCTGACCGGGCTCGCGGCACTGTCCCTGCACAACTTCCGGTCGGCGCCGCGCCCGGAGCGGCTGCGCCACATCGACGTACTCGTGCCGTACGGGGGTGGGGGCGCGCGTGGCGCGTCGTTCGTGAGGGTGCATCGGACGCGCCGTATGCCGGAGAACTTCCCGTTGGCGGGCGTGGGGGTCGCGGAGATCGCGCGGGCGGTGGCGGACGCGGTTCCCGGCCTCAGCTGCGAACGCGATGTGACGGCGCTCCTGGCGGAGGCGGTGCAGCGCGGCTTCTGCACACCGGAGGCGCTCCTGGCCGAACTCGGCGCGTCCCATCGCCGCTACGCCCCGTACGTCGCGAGGGCGACGGCGCACGTGGCGGCGGGGGTGCACTCACCGCTGGAGGCGGACGCCCGCGCGCTGATCCACGCGTACGCCCTCCCGGAACCCCTCTGGAACCCAAACCTCCACGACCCGCGTACGGGTACCTTCCTGGCCCGCCCGGACGCGTACTGGCCGGCGGAGGGCCTGGCCCTGGAGGTCGACTCCCGCGAGTACCACCTGGACCCGGCCTCCTGGCGCCGCACCTTGTCCCAGCGCAACCGCCTCGCCGCCGCGGGCCTCCCGGTCCTGTCCGTCACGGCGGAGGATCTGCGGGGGCGGGCGGAGGGGGTGGCGGGGGAGATTCGGGTGGCGTTGGCGTCGGCCCGGTGCCGCCCGGCACCTTCCTTCCTCGTCAACCCGCCACGGCGGAAAGCGAGTTCTACCTCACGCTCTGCGGTCCGCGGGGCCGGCCGGAGCCCCGAAGGGAGAGCAGGAAGTCACCCCAGGGGCGGGCGCCGAAGGTAGCCACGTTCCCTTCGGGGGCCTTGGAGTCACGTATCGCCATTCCGCCGGTGACGGGGCAGGCTTCCACGCACTCAGTCGTATTGGCGCCGCTGTACGACGACTTGAACCATGTCCGAGCCGCTGGAAGCGCGGGCCCACCTTGCATTACAACTCCTTGCGTACGTTCTGGATCACGGCGGCGGATGCCTCCATGTCCAACGCTTGTGCGCGAAGGTATTCGAACGCAAGCCGGTAGCGCGTGAGTTCCTCCTCCTTTTCCAGGAAGAGCGAGCCGGTGTGGATGTCCACGTACACGACGTCGAGGGCAGACTCCGCAGCTCCCAGGATGACGAAGCTCCCCAGGGCCGCCCCGTGCGCCCCTTTGGCGAACGGCAAGATCTGCAGCGTGATGTTCGCCGACTCGCCCGCTTCGAGGAGCCGATCGAGCTGCGCTTTCATGATTGCGGGAGACCCGACGACACGGCGGATCACGGACTCGTCCAGGACAGCCCACAGGTGCGGAGGGGTGGGGCGGTCGAGGATGGCCTGCCGCTTCATACGGATGTCCACGAGGCGCTCGATCTCCGGCTGGGCGAGCCGCACTTCGTTGGCCTTCTGGAGGGCGGTGCTGTACTCACGGGTCTGGAGCAGCCCAGGGACGTAGACCGAGCAGAAGTGGTCTTCGCGTACGGCCTCGTCCTCCAGGGTGAGCAGCAGGTTCATGCTCTCCGGGATGGAGTCGGTGAAGGAGCTCCACCAGCCCTGCTGTTTCGCATCCTTGGCGATCGCGACGATTGCCTGACGCTCGGAGTCCGTTGCGTCGTACTCCCGGCACAATGCATCCACTACCAGCCACTTCACAGGGCCAGCCTGAGTCTCGTATCGGCTGACGGTTGCTTTCGATACGCCGACCAGGTTCCCGGCCTCCTCAAGGGTGAGCCCCTTGCGGGCGCGCAGCTTCCGCATCATCGCGCCGAGCTGTCGGCGGCGCGTGGTGGTCCGGACGGACATGGGGTTCCCTCCCCGTATGAGCCCGGGGGGCCCCGGAGATCTCAATCAGGCTAGGCATGCGGGGAGTTGGCGTACCAGCGGATTCACTCGATCGATGCTCGTGAGAAGTTACACGGCGAGACTTCTCTGTGCCATGCTCGTGAACGTACCGCTACGCAGCGCAGTCGCATGGATGCGGCGGGCGCAGCGCTGTGTGGCCTGGGAGGGAGTACGGCTATGGCCGACTACAACGTCTCTTCTGAACCCCAACTCCGTTATGTGCTGCCCTTCGAGGCGGCCCCACTGGAAATGCGACGCCTGCGCCAGGAGGTAGCCGGCCTGCTTGAACGCTGGGCGCTAATGCCCTTCGTGGAGGAGGTCCAGCTCATCGTGACGGAACTCGCGACGAACGTCCTGCACCACGTGGGAGCGGGCGTCGCGGCCACGCTGCTCCTTGCGCTACGGGACGACCGTCTCCGTATTGAGGTCCACGACCAGAGCCATGCGGTTCCGCTGGTTACGGGGGCTGAGTGCGGCGCGGAATGCGGCCGAGGGCTCCATCTGATCGCCGCGCTCGTCGCGGAATGGGGCACACTGCTCACGGCATCGGGCAAGGTGGTTTGGTGCGAACTGGGGCTTCCTGGAGACCAGTTCACCTCCGGCATCCGGCGCGCCAACGACGCCCTTCAGGCGTACCAGGACCGCCGGGGCCGCCCGCTCCTGTTCGCGGTGAAGGCCCCAACCGGCCTCGCCCAGCCCGCCGTCGAGCTGATCGCCGACCTCCTGCACTGGGCAGTGGCCCGGGGGTGCGACCCGGACGACCTGCTGGATCAGGCGGTGGTGCGGTACGAGGGAGAGGCGGCGTGAGGGGCGGGGCCCAGGCGCTTGTCCGGCGTCTTTGGGCACTGGTCGGGCCAGCGACCGGGCGCCGACGAGCGGGGTGCGGTGGAGCGCTGGGCCCCGCGGAGGTCTTGGCGGCGACGCCGGAAGTGGCCACGGAGCTGCTGCCCCTGCCAGCACACCGTTCCCCATACGGTCTGGATTCACCGATCAGTGGTGACGAGAACTCGCTGGTGCGGCCGTATCTGGCTGCGGTCGAGGACCGGTGCCGACGGGAAGCGCAGGCGTACCGGCGGTTGGCGTTGGTCTTGGCTGCCGACTTTGGCGTGGATCTGGATGAGTGTGCGGCGGTTTGACTGAAGGCCGTGGGACCTGTGCGCCTACGGCCTTCGCTGCGAAGGTCAGCTGATCTTCGAGCGGTGTTGGGCGAACAAGTCGTGCCGCTTGTGGCCTTGTTGGCCTACGAATGCCTTGAACTCACCAAGGCTGTAGGCGAGCACGCCATTGGACCGCTCAGTCGTTTCGATTTCGAAGTCGTGGGTGAGGTGGTTTAGGCGCCTCTCAACCTCCGACTCGTCCATCACCTTTCCCTGCGTCTTGGCGACCTTCGTAATGATCTGGTCGATGCTGACTGGGCGTGGAGTCTCCCGGAGCAGCTTGTAGACGGGGTCCAAGACCGAGTCAGTGTTCTCCAGAAGTTCGCGCGGTTCACCGATCTTCAGGAGTGCTTTGCGGATTGCGGTGCCGACTGCCTTGGCGACCGGCGGAGGAAACGCGTTGCCGATCTGACGGTAGACAGAGGTCTTCTTGCCCTCGAAGTCCCAAGCGAACTCGCCGCCGGTCCAGCCCTGGATCCGGGCGACCATCTTGGTAGTCAACTTTGGGCCAGGGACGTTCTCGGGCGGCTCCCAGCCCTCGCGCGGCGCGTCGTTCGCCACGCCCATGGCGTCGACTCCCAGGGCGGCCCAGGCGCGCTTGGCGCGGGTCGGTCCGAGGTCCGCGCCACCGTGCTTCTTCGAACCTCCGACGATGGTGGGTGCGATGTCGTTCGCCTGCTTGGCCCACGCTTCGACCTTCTCGGTCTCCCAGCCCTTCTCGCTCATAAGGCCCTTAAGCAGCTCGCCCACGCTCAGCGGTGGCTCCGGGTCCGGCTCGGGCCAGTAGAAATACGGAGCGAAGTCCTTCTGGAGCGCCACGAGGACGAACCGAGGGCGCAACTGAGAGACGCCGAAGTTGTTGGCGTGAAGGAGTTTCCATTCCCCGATATAGCCGAGCTTGTCGAGTCTGTCGAGCACGTGCTGGCGATACGCCGAGAACCGGTTGGCGCTGAGCCCTCGGACGTTCTCTAGCATGAGGGCCTTGGGCTGCACAGTGCCGCACAACTCGATGGCCCACGCGAAAAGGTCGCGCTCATCGGTGGCCCCGAGTTGCTTGCCGGCGATGCTGAACGGAGGGCACGGAACTCCTCCAGCAAGCAGATCTACATTGCGGTGGGCGGCTGGGTCCCAGCACTGCGTATCCGCTACGTCGCCTACCACGACTGTTCTGTCGGCCTCGTCCTGGCCGTAACCGAGATTAGATACGAGATTGCTACGCAGCGTGGCAGCCGCGTTCGCATCTAGTTCGACTGCCAGCCGGTGCCGGAACCCGGCCCGCTCCAGTCCGAGGGACTGCCCGCCAGCGCCAGCACAGATCTCCACGACCTCGAGCTGCTCTGAGAGCGGCGATGTGGACATGGTGATCTCCTTCCAAGCGTGCCGGGCCATCCGGCGCGAGGTGACCCAGCTGCGCTGGAACCCCTGCAGCCAAACGGTGTCCGGAACCTGCTGGCACCGCGTGCATCACGATATCCGCAGACCCGAGGCCATAGACGGCCGTTCCGTTCGGTGAAGCGGGGTAAGAGTGTGAAGTCTACGGTGACCCTCTCGTACTTCTGGTCACCGCCAGCATCACCGCTTGTTGTGTTCTCGAGCAGGGCTACGGCTCGATGCAGGCTCTCACTTCGCCCCGAGCCTCGGCGGGCAGACGCCTGTAGGCGTTCCACGCCCGCTCCAGCGGAGTGGACCCTCGTCGGCCACGCTCGACCCACCGTGCGAGGCGACGCCGGTCGTCGGATTCGAGTGCCTCTATTTCAGCCAGCACTTCGTCGGCCCGCACGGCCACACCCTTAGACCCGGTGTGACAACGCTTGCACTCGGTGACTGCCTGGCTTTCGGTCCTCCCACCAGGAAGGACGGTCTCACGCCTGATGACAGAGAGGACCGCTGACTGGTTGGAGTCATCGAGGTACGTTTCGCCGCCGGTGATGCCACACACGGTGCACATGTAGTCATCCCGAGCCATGACGGCTTGCTTTTCCTTGGCCGACATTCCTTTTTGGGGGGAGGCGGCGCGGCGGGCCACTGGGTCCCACACGGCTACCCCCGCCTTCTCGAAGCGCTGATCCTCTTGCATGAGCGAGGCGTCTTCGGAACTGGTGAGAATGACCCAGCCGTAGTCCCTCAGGTCGCGGAACCGGCGGTCGGCCTGTGCGACGCCAGGGAACGCGTCCCGGACCTGCCCCTTGGTGAACGTATTGCCTTCGCCGACCACTTGAACGAGCCAAAGGGCACCCCTGACCATGGTTCCCGCCTTGAGGTCCGGGTCGTTCCAAGCTGGCATGGGCACGGGGGTCTCCGTTCTCCGGTTGAGGCGGCAGCGGCCTTCGTGGCCCCGATTTAATGATCATCGAGACGTGTCGTAAGCGGCTCCTGTAATCATGCATGGAGAAGCGAGTTGCAGATGGTGTTTTGGAGGCGCAGACCATGGCCGTGAACTTTGGTGTCCCCCCGGAGGGCGAGAAGATCCGCACGCTCGTGGAGGAGCGGCTGCGACAAGCCATGGCCGAAGAAGGAGCCAAGATCACGGTCGAGTGGCGAGGCGAGCAGAAGCATCTGCACGTCATCTCGATGCCGGTCGACATGCTCTACTTCAACCCGGACACCCACCGGATCCGCGCTCAGATGACTCTTGATCCCGAGCGCTACCGAGTCCTCGTGGAAGAGCCGTGGAGCGAGGGCGGGCAGGATTACCTGCGGTACCTCCTCAGCCGGCGTCCCGCCAATCCGGACCAGGTAGACCCCGATTACACCGCGCTCATGGACGAGCTTGACGACTTCGGGCAGAAGGAGCCCGGCATCATCAGCCCGAACGGGATTCTCGTGGACGGGAACACTCGCTGTGCTGCGATGCGCGAGATCGGTATCAAGAACATCCGAGTGGGGGTCCTGCCTCCTGACACCTCGCGTCGGGACATCAACACTGTCGAGCTGTCGCTCCAGCTGCGCCGGGACAAGCGGCGTGACTACTCGTACATCAACCGCCTCATCGCGATCGAGGAGGAGCTGGCGAGTGGTCGGCGAGAAGAAGACGTAGCCCGTGACTTCAACATCAAGACGACAACGCTCCATCAGGACCGATGGGTCTACCAGTTGATCAATGACGCCATCGAGCGGAGCAGTACCGCTCAAGGGGTAGGGCTGCGGCTGGTGGACTTCGAGGACCATCAGGAGAAGCTGCGTGAACTGCATCGCGACTTCACCAAGCTGGCCAAGTCCGATCCGAATGCCGCAGAGCGGCTGAAGGAGTCCCGGCTGGCGATGGTGGTTCTGAACTACCCCAAGACTACTGTCCGCCTCGCGGAGGCTGACTTCCACGCCCGGTACCTCGATGAACGGCTTCCCCGTGAACTCAAGCCTGCTGCGCAGGAATCGGCGTCGGTGGCCATCCCCGGCCTCCCCGGCGTGGCGGTACCGGATGCAAGCGCCGAGGTAAAGACGGCCCGGGCGCTTACCGACGCACTGCTTCAAGCGAAGGCGACAGCGCAGGGGGGAGACACACTCACTGCCGCGGAGACGGCCGCGGCAGACGGGCTCCTCAAGGCGGCACGCGGTACGTTCGACCAGGCTGTGAAGATGGCCGGCCAGAACGCTCAACTGCAGAAACGCCAGATCGCTGTACCTGAGCGCCTCACCGATGCGGCGGACTACGTGAACCAGTGCGCCGCAGAGTTCGCCGACGCTAAGCAGAAACGTGCCCTCGACGAGGATGCGTTCGACGACGCTCTCCTTACGCTGCGCGGCAGCTTGATGCGTCTTGCCAAGCAGGCAGGCCGTACCTTCAGCACTCCCGGAGACGGCGTGAACTGGCTGCTCGACGCCACACGGGAGACCTCGTGACGGCGCCTGGAGCAGCGCAGCCGAGCTTGGAGATCGGATTCGGGGACACCGTGACGCAGGCCCGGCTCAGGGCCGCAGTCGGACACGAGGACGATCTGCGGCGTCTCGCGTTGAGGTTTCGGAGCAGCGTCCAGCGTTCAACGACGGCAACGGACGTGGAGATTGACGACCTCCTTACGAACCTGGCTGTGCTCGGGACCTGGCCTGAGCCCGCGACCGTGACCTGGGACCAGTCCCTCGCTGCGCTTGCCACTGACTCGGCGATGGACGCCCAGGTCGTTGCGAAGAGGCTCGATCCTTCAGCAGATGAGTCAGGGGAGGTGGATCCCGGCGAGATCGATGAGCTGCTGGGCCCTGACTGGACGGCTGAACTGACCGCGTTCCAGCGCAGGGACATCGCCAAGCTGCTGTCTCTCCGGCATGGCGCGAATTTCTCAGTCCCCGGCGCAGGAAAGACACGCGTGGGCTTGGCTATCTTCCAAGCTCTACGCCGAGACCGGGGCGCTGAGCGGCTGTTGATCGTCGGCCCGAAATCCTGCTACGAATCGTGGCTGTACGAGAACGAGCAGTGCTTCGCACACCCTCTGCGGATGGACGTCTTCTCGCGCGACGTAGACCCCTCCGCCGATGTCCTGATCGTGAACTATGAACGATTGGAAGCATCCGCCGACCGGTTCGGCAAGTGGCTCGCCGCCCGCCCGTCGATGCTGCTTCTGGACGAGGCACACAGGATGAAGCTGGGGGCAGAGGGGAAGTACGGTGCTGCCTGCCTCGCTCTGGGGCCCCGTGCGCGCCACCGTCTGATCCTCACTGGGACACCCGCGCCGAACGGTGTCAAAGATCTTGAGAACCTCTTCGGGTTCGTCTGGCCCGGACATGGCCGACAGCAGGTAACCCAGGCGGTGGCAGGAGGCGATCTCGCCAAGGCCAGTCAGGTCCTCCGTCCCCTCTTCACCCGCACCACTAAGGGTGAGCTCGGCCTGCCTCCCGTAACGACCACACTGCGCCCCGTGCCCTTGCCTCCGCTTCACAAGGAGGTCTATGACGCGCTTGTCGGGCGTTTTTCCGCACGCGCTGCAGGGGCAGAGGGGGACTTCCAGGCACTCGGAAAGATCATCGTCTACATGCTCATGGCCGCGACCAGCCCAGCGCTCCTCGCGGTCGGCACCACGCGCCACGAGCCGCTTGCCTACCAGGTTCCGCCTTTGGCGGTTCCTCCGGATTCTCCGCTGTTCGAGCTGATGGCCGACCTGCCGAGCTATGAGCTGTCGCCCAAATATCAGGAGACGCTCGCCATCGTCGCGGAGAACGCGGCGAAGGGCCGGAAGACCCTGGTCTGGTCGACGTTCATCCGCAGTCTCAACACCTTGCAGCGCATGCTGGGCAGATTCTCGCCGAGCGTGGTCCACGGGGGGACGGAGGACAGGGAGGAACAGATCAACCGGTTCCGCAATGACCCTGATTGCATGGTGCTCCTTTCGAACCCGGCAACCTTGGGCGAAGGCATCAGCCTTCATCACCACTGCCACGACGCGGTCTACGTCGACCGGGATTTCGCCGCCGGGCGTTTCCTCCAGAGTCTCGACCGAATCCACCGACTGGGCCTGGCCCCGGACACTGAGACACGTATTACGGTGCTCGCTTCGGAGGGGACCATCGACGAGGTCGTAGAGCAACGGCTCAGTGACAAGCTGCAGTTCATGGGGCGCATCCTTGATGACACCGCAGTCCAGGAACTCGCGGACCTCGACGAAGAGCCTGCCATTGGCGGAGGCCTCGACCTGCGTGATCTCCAGGCGCTCATGGGGCATCTCCGTGCCACTGCCGCCTGAACCTGTTCTCCGCGCAGCTGCCCGCTGGCTGGAGCGTCTGCCGCGCTCCGGCGCAGCGCGCTGCCGAGCGCTGTTCACAAGCCACCAGGATTTCAGTGACATAACTCCGACGCAGTACGAGGCGGCGTACAGCTGGCTGGGTTCTGTTGGCCTCCTTGAGGATCTGCGTAGCGGCTCCGCTTCAGCACACCGCCGCATCTTCAAAGCGGCAGTCTCGGAGAGCACCACTGCGTGGTTTGCAGATGCGGACCTTTTGGTGCGGGATCCGGATGAGCTTCCTGATGATGCCCTTCGGGCGGCGTCTGCCTTGGGCCTGGAGGACGACGAGGCGTTCGCAGAGATCAGGGCTGTGTGGGGAAAGGTTGACACGGCACGCCGCGAGGAGATCGGTGCCGCAGGCGAAGCAGCACTCGTTGAGTGGCTTACGGCCTCAGTGGACGGAACTGTAGAGCACGTTGCGGCGGTCTCGGACGGCTACGGATACGACATTGGGGTGCACGCAGGGAACTGCTCGGTGCATATTGAAGCCAAGGCCACAGTGAAGCGTAACCGTCGGACGATCTACCTGTCCCGCAATGAATTCGAGACAATGCGTCGGGATCCGGAATGGGAATTGGTGGTTGTGCTCCTCGGTCCGGACCTTGAAATGGAGCAGATGGCCACGGTGCTGAAGTCTTGGATAGCTTCGGTCGCACCCAGTGATCGTTCTCGATTGGGGCGTTGGGAGTCGACTCGCCTTGAGGTGCCAGAGGAGGCTCTGGAGATCGGGGTGCCGCGATTGGCTCCTATTCTCAAGGCTGATATTGCACAGAAGTGCTGACAGGCCGGGTGGGCTCCGCCCGACACCCTGTTTCACAATTGGGCGGGTGTCGTCAGACTCGGTATTTGGCCTGGAGGCCGGGCGGCAACATGCTCACACATGGCTCACCCGGCCTCCGGTAGAAGTATTCGCGGCGAAGCTCAGGCCGATAGGATGCTGATCTCTGACAAAAAGAAATCCTCGGCTTCGCCAGGCCACACCGCGGCATCGAACTCTGGGCACTCATCGGCCGGTTGTGGGTCCTCGAATGCGTTCTTCAGGGTAGCGCGCCACTGGTCGAGAGCCCCTCGTATAAGGAATGGGCCGACCAGCACAGTCACACCCTCCTCGTCCACCATTACGGGTGCGGCTTCGCCCGCTACTGTGACGTCGCTGTCGAGCCCCATGCCGGCGGCGTCAAGTGCAGCGCCCAGTTCGACTGGGTCGATTAGCCCGGTCCATGTGCGGTTCTCAAGGGTTGCCTCAGCAACTAGGTGCGCGCGGTTTCCTGTTGTGTATCCAGCGAGCTTGAGTGAGCGCTGGTCGCCGCGGGAGGCGTCGGCCCCGTTCTCAGACGACGATAGGGACGCAGGGCGAAAATGACGGAGCAAGGACATGATCTGCCCCGCCAGCAGCGCTCGGCGGGCGGAAAGGAACTCGCGGTAGCCGTCCGCCTCCAGGGTCACGGGGTCGGCTGGGACAGCATGTGCGGCGAGATCACCCTGGGATACGTGGCGAACGTAGGCAGCCGGGGCGCGATTGCCAATCATGTTCTTCTCTGTGATCTTCGAGACGAAGACGATGTTGGCTAGGTCGTTGATCTCAGAGGCGCTGTACCGATTGCGATGGCTGCGCAGCTTTGAGGCTGGATGGAGGTTGCTGTACTGGAGTTTGTCGGACCTAGCAGTGGCATCTGCAAGGCTGCTCCCATCCCACCAGTCGCAGGCTCCGGCGTGGGCCGCAGCCAGGTACGAGAGCATCAGATAGGGACTCTGGACGCTGCGGTCGACGAGGTCCTTGGCTGTCACAGTCAGGCCTGATTCGTCCAGTCGCAGGTTTGCCAGGAGCGCACGCACAGGGTCCTCGTGGTCCAGGGCGTTGATGTCCTGGGTCAGGTTTGTATCGGTGGCACCGGTGTAGCGGTTACGAGCCATTGCCGCCAGAAACCAGTACAGCAGACCGTTTCCCACGTCTTTAGGCACGGTCTCGTGGGGCATTCGCCGTCCGTAGAAGACGATCAAGGGATGCAAGGCGCTGATAGATGTGATCAGTGACGTGCTGGGCAGCAGTAGCGTCTCCTGCAGAAGTGGGACTACGCGGTCCAGGCCCCGTTTTACACGCTCCCACCCTTCGGCCACGGACTCCTTGCTGGCTGTCGTCAGCTTGGCGACGGACGATGTGCGGCGGCCTGAGATGGAGAGACTCAGGGTAAGGGCCTTAATGAGGAAGTTGACATCGACTGCACGGTATCCGCGAACTACCCAACGTGCTGACTCCTCCTCCAGTTGCCCCAGGAACCCGGGTGACCTGGCCGACAGCGTTGCCATGGCAAGGTCTGTGGTTTTCAGGGCGCGCCCACCGCTGTTGACGCGTACAAAGATGTCGCTGACTTGCTCGTATGAGAAGTCATGGAGGATTTCCATGTGGAAGTCACGCTGCGCGGTCTTCGCGAGCGCGGTGATCCTGCGTCCGATCTCCGGGCCGTCGATGGAGAGGCCAGCCGAGCGCAGGTCAGCCTGGATCGCGAATGTGTCAGCGTCCGGGCCGACTACGTCGAATACCTTGACCCACTTCTTACTCTGTCGCGTAGTGCTGCTCTGGTTCTGGAACGTCTCCGTCTCGACGTTAAAGACGATCTGAGTGGAAGGGTGGTCGGTGAACACCCGGTACAGAGACGTGAGCCGCTGCTGTCCGTCAAGGAGGTAGAGCGGTATGACGTTTGGGGTTTCCTGCGTCGCCCCGATGGCTGCGGGGCGCGTTTCGGCGGCCTCGTCTGTTTTCCACAACAGGAGTGATCCAGCAGGATAGCCGCGGTACAGAGATTCCATGAGTTTGGCTACTTGCGAAGCCTTCCAAACGTAGCCCCGCTGGATCTCAGGGAGCATGATCTCCCCGGCTGTGATCTGGGCTATGAGGGTCTGGATATCGCGGTTCGTGCGCTCTACCGACATGCCGTTGGTGCCTCCACCCCTTCTGCAGGCTGGACGTCAGCCATGGTCCTATGCAGAGCGCATGGGCCAACCCGCTTGAGCGAGGCGGGACTTCTGTGCTCTTGGGGAACCAGAGTAAGCGACATGTGGGAGGGGTGGGATGGGAATGCCGATGCGCTATTTGTCGCCTGAGGGTTTCAGTGACCGCACTACTTCGCAGACCTTGCGCGCGCAATCGTCGGCTGCTTCGTGTTCCCAGAACCGGAGTACGGTCCAACCGGCTGCCCGGAGCTGCTGGTCCGTGTCCCGATCCCTGGAGACATTTCCAGCCACCTTGCTAGACCAGTAACCCTCATTGGTCTTGGGTCGTACGTAATGCTCCGGGCACCCATGCCAGTAGCAGCCATCGATGAACACGGCCACTTTCACCGGCCTGAACACCATGTCCGCTGTTCGCCGGAGGTCTGGGAGAGGGCGGGCCGAGACGCGGTAGCGAAGGCCTTGCGCGTGCACGAGTCGCCGGATGGCCTGTTCCGGCTTGGTGTCCCGGCTTCGGATCGCCTGCATGTTGCGGCGCCGGGCAGCAGAAGACGCCCAAGAACCCTCTGGGGGCTCCCAGCCGGGGTCCAGCGATGGGCTCATGGTCCGTCTTCCGCTGAGTGAGATTTCGGCGGCCTAGGCCGTACAGTCCACGATCGCGACCATGGGTAGGCCGAGCGTCCTTGAGGCGGAAGCGTACAAGTTGCCGGATTGAGTTGCTCGCGCTGGCAAATTCGACGCTGAGTCGGGCCGCTCCGTCGTGGGGAGGCGGGGGCGCCAGGAGGTCTCTTCCCGTGAAAGGCCGCCTGATTACTGGCTGCGATCATCCCGCCGCGGCGCCAGGCCTTCAGTGTCGCTGGGGCGGCGAAGTGCTCCTTGACCCGCTCGGCGTCGGAGCGAAACAGGACGACTAGCTCGTTGGCGTCGTCCATGTTCCGGGGATAGGTAAGCGTTCGAGGCCAGGGGGCGTCCCTCGCAGAGGGAATCGCGCCCCCTGCGCTACTTGAGGTGCCCAGCAGACTGTTGGTGGGTCGGCAGTAAGAGGGCACAGAAGTGACGGCGAACGGGAGCTAGCGGCTCTAACAGGCTTCCTGGACTTAGGAGTTATGCCCCTTCCCATGGCACTCCCCATAGGCCGCCCCCGACCCACACCAGCACCCCGCCCCACTCGCCGGAGGCCACGCGACCGCGCGGCCCCGGGCTGCCAGGGTTGTCGCGTACTGGGGGAGGAGGGAGACGTCTTCCGGGGAGGAGCCCTCCGAGGCTGCGAAGGCCTCGTAGGAGGGGACTGTGCCTGTGACGATGCCGACGTTGGCCGTGCCCGATGCCGTCAGTTCCCTCAGGGATTCCTCCGTCGACGACAAGTGGGCCTCGTAGGAGGGGTATTCGGAGGTCAGGGTCGGGTACGCCGACAGGAGTTCGGTGTATTCCGGTGATGGCCAGTGCAAGACCGCTACCGGGAAGGGGCGGGACAGTGCCTCCCTGTACGAGCCCAACTCCGCTCGGATGCGGGAGATTTCGGCCTGGAGTTCCGCCGGGTTCTCCGAGCCGAGCGCCCAGGTGCGCTTCGGGTCGTGGAGTTCGTCGAGGGAGACCGGCGTGCGGTTGGCCTGGTCGGCGAGGGCGTCCCACGTGTCGTGCTCCACCCCGAGCATGCGGCGCACACGGTGGCGGCCGAGGAGCAAGGGGTGCTTCGCCAGTGGGACTCCCGCTTCGCGTTCCGAGTCCGGGACCAGGAGGTCGAGGGCCTCTGTGAACGTCTCGTGGGCCTGCTCGAGTTCGTCGTGGGCTTCTAGGGACTCCGCCACGATTACCCAGGGCGCCGGGTCGCGCGGCGCCGCCGTGCGGATTCCCGTGATGATCGCCTGGGCCTCGGCCTCGTGGCCGTACTCCCAGAGGTTCGCTGCCTTGAGTGCGCGGATCAGGGCGGGGGACTGGGGGGCCTCGGCGGACAGCAGGTTGTCGTAGAGGGTCGTCGCGCGGTCGCGGGCCTCGGCCAGTTCGTAGTGGGCCGCGGCCTGGAGGAGCAGGTGCTCCGCGTCCTCCGGGTACATCGCCGCCGTGCGCTCCAGGCGCTCGGCTTCCGCGACATGGTTCGCACGGTCGGTCTCGGCGGGCGTGGCAGGGGTGTCGGGGCGCATGGGCAACACCGTACTGCCGGATCCCTGGCCGGGGACCCGCCCGATCGGGTCTCGCCCACCCACGGGTCCCGAGCACCCGCGGGTTCCGAGCAGCCACGGCTTCCGCCCGCAGCTCCCCGCCCTATGGGGCTCGCACACCCGTGGCTCCCACCCGATGGGTCTCGCCCACCCGCGACGCCCACCCACGCCCCCCGACCTACCCCTGGCGACTTCACGCCCCGCGATCTATCTTGCGCGCGTGCTGCTGCAACGTATGCAACGTCTGCGTACCGATAGGCGGCCTGCTGTCGTCGCCCAAGGGCGGTACCGCAGGTCCACCGCCCGCCGTGTCCTGTGGAACGGTGCCGAGGTCGCCGTCACCCTCGGGCTCGTCGTGCTGCTGCTCGTCGTGCACCAGTTGTGGTGGACGAATCGGCAGGCCAGGGCCGGCGCCGATCGGCAGGTGCAGGCTCTTGAGCGGCAGTGGGGGACGCCCTCGGACGGGAGCGCCGATCGGACAGAGCCCGCCGCCGGGACCGTCGAGCCCAGCGACACCCCCAGCGACGACCCCTCCGTCACCCCGGACGACAACCGCGCCAAGCCCGCGCCGCCGCCCCAGCCGAACTGGGACCAGGCCTACGCCATCCTCGGCATCCCCCGCCTCGGCCTCCGCGCCCCCGTCGCCCAGGGCATCAGCAAGGCGAACGTCCTCAATCACGGCTACGTCGGCCACTACCCCGGCACCGCCCAGCCCGGCCGCCCCGGGAACTTCGCGCTCGCCGGGCACCGGAACACGCACGGCGAACCGTTCCGCTACATCAACCGGCTGCGGCGCGGCGACACCCTCACCGTCCGGACGAAGACCGCCTCGTACACGTACGTCGTCGACAAGACGCTCGCCCAGACCTCGGCCGGCGACGGGGGAGTGATCAACCCCGTGCCGCGCAGTGGCGTCGTTCCGGGGGCCGGGTACGGCGACCCCGGGTACTACATCACCCTCACCACCTGTACGCCCGAATTCACCTCCAAGTACCGACTTGTGGTGTGGGGGAAGCTCAGCGCCATGCGTCCCCGTTAGAACCAGACACCCCCGATAGGCTGCCGTTTCGTGATCAAACGGCCCCACCTGCTCTGGCTCCTCGTCCCCTTCGTGCTCTACATCGGCGCGCTGCCCTTCGTGAACCGCGTCGAACCCGTCGTGTTCGGGCTGCCGTTCCTGTTCGTGTGGCTGCTGGGGGCCACGCTCGTCACCCCGTTCGCCGCCTGGCTCACCTGGCGCGGCGACCAGCGGCTCAAGCGGGGCCGGTCATGAGCAACGCCGCCGTCGCCACCACCCTCTTCGGCGTCTTCATGGTCGCCACCGTCGCCCTCGGGCTGCTCGCCGTACGTGGAAAGGGCGGCGGAGGCGGGCTCGCCGAGTGGTCCGTGGGCGGGCGGTCGCTCGGGGCCGTGTTCGTGTGGGTGCTGATGGCGGGCGAGGGGTACACGAGCTTCTCGTATCTCGGCGCCGCCGGGTGGGGGTACAACTACGGCGCCCCTGTTCTGTATGTCGTCGCCTACATGTCCTGCGGGTACGCCATCGGGTACGTCGTCGGGCCGTTGTTGTGGTCCTACGCGCGGCAGCACGGGCTCGTGAGCATCACCGACATGGTCGCCCACCGGTACCGCAGGCCCTGGCTCGGCGCCGCCGTCGCCGTCCTCGTCACCGTGTTCCTGCTCCCGTACATCCAGTTGCAGATCACCGGGATGGGCGTCGTCGTCTCGACGATCTCGTACGGTGCCGTCAGCCTCAACTGGGCCTATTTCATCGGCTTCGCCGTCACCACGGTCTTCGTGGTGGTGAGTGGGCTGCGGGGGAGTGCCTGGGTTTCCGTCCTGAAGGACCTCCTCGTCATCGTCACGCTCGCCTTCCTCGCCATCTACGTACCTCTTCATTACTTCGACGGGTACGGGCCCTTCCTCGATCGGCTCGTTGAGGAGAAGAGCGCCTGGCTGACGTTGCCGGGGAGCGGGGGATCGCCTTACGGGGAAGGGTGGTTCGCCACCACGACCTTCCTGAACGCCCTCACCGTCGTCATCTTCCCGACCACCGTCGCCGGATATCTCGGCGCCCGGAACGCCGACGCGCTGCGGCGCAATGCCATGTGGCTGCCCGCGTACAACGTCCTGCTGTTCGTCCCGATGCTGCTCGGGATGGCGGCTCTGTTCGTCGTTCCGGGACTCACCGGGGCCGACTCGAATCTCGCGCTCTTCAAGCTCGTCGTCGATTCGCTTCCCGCGTGGGTCGTGGGGATCGTCGGGGTCGCGGCGGCGTTGTCGTCGATCGTGCCGATGGCCGTGTTCATGCTGGTCATCGGGACGATGTGGGGGAGCAGTGTGATGTCCCTCGTGCCGCGGTGGCGGGGGGCCTCGGAGGCCGCGTCGCGGGCGCAGAAGGCCGGGTCGCAGGTCGTGGTCGTCGTCGCCGGGTCGGTCGCGCTCGTGCTGACGTACGCCGCGCCCAACACGCTCGTACGGCTCTCCCTCATCTCGTACGAGGGGATGGCGCAGCTCGTCCCGATGCTGCTCGTCGGCCTGGTGTGGCGGCGGTTGAGTCTGGTGGGTGCGCTGAGTGGGCTCGTGGTGGGGGTCGGGGTCGTGTGCGGGCTCGTGTTCAGCGGGCACGATCCGGTGTTCGGGGTGAACGCCGGGATCGTCGCGCTCGCCGCCAATCTCGCCGTGACGCTGGTGGTGACGTACGCGTTCCCGGCGGACCGGGACGAGCGGCCGGACGAGGACGTGCTGGCCCGGGATCCGATCAGTGAGGAGCGGGCTTCCGTTCCCGCAGGATGAGCAGCAGGCCCGCCGCTACGAGGGCCAGCACACCGGAGGCGATCAGCGCCGCGTTCGTGCCGCCGGCCAGCGCGTGCGTCGACGTCCCCGTGGACGTGGACACCGCGATCATCAGCGCCACCCCCGCCGCCGAACCGATGTACCGCGCCGTGTTGTTGGCGCCCGAGCCCATCGCCGCGCGGCCGGCCGGGACCGACTCGACGGCGAGGAGGGGGAGCGCGGCGTTGAGGAGGCCGCTGCCGATGCCGGAGACGACGAGGCCGGGCAGCAGCCGCGTCCAGTGGCCGGAGCCCGCCGCGCCCAGCATCGTGGCGACGGCCAGCGCGTGCAGGGCGAAGCCGACGGCCAGTTGGTGGCGCGGGGAGACCCGGCCCGCCAGGCGCCGCGCCTGAAGGGCGACGAGGAACGATGTGCCGGACCAGACCACGAACAGTCCGGCCGTGCCCATCGGGGACACGCCCATCGTGTGCTGGACGAGCGTCGGGATGTAGCTGAAGAGCGCGATGACCGACAGTCCGGTGAACAGGCCGCCCGCCGTGGCGGCGAGGAAGAGAGGGCGCCGAAGGAGCGACAGGTCCAGCATGGGGCTCGTGCTGCGGCGCTCGATCGTCACAAATGCCGTCAGGAGTGCGGCAGTTGCTGCCATGAGTACGCCGATGGGGGCGCGGAGCCAGCCGTCGCGGCCGAGTGTGAGCGCGGCGAGGAGGGCGACCAGGGCGAGGCCGAGCGTGAGGGCGCCGGGCAGGTCGGGGCGGCCGGCGCGGGGTGAGCGGGACTCGGTCAGGGCGCGGGGTGCGAGGGCCGCGACGAGGAGCGCGGCCGCGCCCAGGACCGCGTACGACCAGCGCCAGTCGGCGAGCCCGGCCACCCAGCCCGCGACCACCGGGCCGAGCGCGATGCCGCCGCTGACGAACGCGCCCCACACGCCGGTCGCCCTGATGCGGCCCGCTGGGGTCGGGAACGCGTGCACCAGCAGGCCCAGGCTCGCGGCGATGATCGCGGCCGAGGCGGCGCCCTGCGCGACCCGGGCGAGGGTGAACAGGAGGGTGGTGGGGGCCAGTGCGCCCAGGATTGTCGTGAGGCCGAGGGCGAAGGTGCCGAGGAGGAAGGCGCGGCGGCGGCCGTAGTCGTCGGCGAGGCTGCCCGCGACCAGGAGCAGCGCGGCGAGGCCGAGCGGGGTGCCGTTCAGCAGCCAGGCCTGGGACGAGAGGCCCGTGTGCAGGGACGCGGCAGTGTCGGCGAGCGTGATCGACGGCGCCGCGTACGTCATCAGCGCCACCGCCGTCGCCGCGCTCGTGACGGCGAGGGTGGCGGCGGGCCGGGCGGGGGCAGAGGTCTGCGGGGGCTGCACGAGTACTTGCTGCGGCATGGGTGGCATGGGTGGACTCATCCAGTCATGGGTTCAGTGAATGAACTTACCGGCCTCATGAACGTAGCACGGTAGGTTCGGTCACTGAACCTTGAACGGGAAAAGTGGCTACAGTGGGGTCATGGCTCTCGGCAAGGACTACGCGACGCAGCAGTGCTCGGCCGCCCGCGCGCTGGAGGTCGTCGGCGAACGCTGGACGCTCCTCGTCGTGCGCGACGCCCTCTACGGCGTGCGGCGCTACAACGACTTCCTCGTCCACCTCGGCATCCCGCGCGCCGTCCTCGCCTCCCGGCTCCAGGCGCTCACCGCGGCCGGGGTCCTGGAGAAGCGCCGCTACCAGGAGTCGCCGCCGCGCGACGAGTACGTCGTGACCGCGCACGGACGTGGGCTGTGGCCGGTACTCCTCTCGCTCAGCGCGTGGGGGCGGACGATCCCGGGGACCCTGCCGGCGCGTGAGTTCCGGCACGCCGCGTGCGGCACCGCGCTCGGCGTCATGGGGGAGTGCCCGGCCTGCGGGGGCTTCGTACCACCGGAGGAAGTCGAGATGCTGCCCGGCGCCGCGCTCGACCCGGACCCCGCCGATCCGGTGAGCCGGGCGCTGCTCGAACCGCGACGCCTCCTCCAGCCGGTCGTGACCGAGCCTGTATAACTGGCAGGACGCGTACGCACGCACGAGCGGCGGGAGGAGGCAGGCGCATGGCACGCACGACCAGCGGGTCCGTCGGGTCCATGACGCTGCGGCCCGTCGCCCTGCTGCTCTTCGTCCTCCTCGGTTCGGCGCTCGCCGACACCGGCAGCCTCGCCGGCGCCGTCGCGCTCGCCGCGACCGCCGCCGCGGGCTCCGCGCTCGCCGCCTGCGCCGTCCTGGCCGCACGCTCCGCGCCCGCCGTGGCGCGCACCCGCGTCCGCACCGCCATCCGCGACCGCGAGCGGCGCACCGCGTTCCTGCCGCAGCGCGATCCCGACGCCTCGGGCCGCCCCAGGCCCCGAGCACCCGGACGCCTCGTCCCGACGGCCTGCTGAACCTTTCGAACTCTTCGAACCTTCCGGTTCAGCGGTCCGTCACGCCGTTTCGCTCACCGATTCAGGCACGACGAGACCCCCGGAGGGCTCACCCATGTCGTCGTTCATGTCCGTTTTCGCCAGTCTGGTCGAGCATCTCGCCGACCTCCTCCAGCCGCTGTTGGGTGCCTCGGCCACGGCCGCGGCGATCGTCCTGTTCACCGCGTTCGTACGCCTCCTCGTCCACCCCCTGTCGCGGGCCGCGGCCCGTGGGCAGCGGGAACGGGCCAAGCTCCAGCCGCGCATCGCCGAGCTGCGCAAGAAGCACAAGAGCAGCCCCGAGGCGATGCAGAAGGCGATCATGGAGCTGCACCGCGAGGAGAAGGTCTCCCCGCTGACCGGCTGTCTGCCGATGCTCTTCCAGATGCCGGCGTTCTTCCTGCTCTACCACCTGTTCTCCAACCGGAGCATCGGCGGCGAGCCCAACGCGCTGCTCGGCCACACCCTCGGCGCGGCGCCGCTCGGCGGCCGGTTCCACGACGCGCTCGCGCACGGCGGGCTGTTCGGGGAGCAGGGGCTCGTCTACGTGGCGTTGTTCGCGCTCGTCGCCACCGTCGCGAGCTTCAATTACCGGCGGACGAAGCGGCAGATGGCGCAGGCGCAGCAGAACAAGCCGGACGGCGATCAGCAGCAGGTGCCGGGCATGGCGGCGATGGGCAAGTTCATGCCGCTGATGTCCTTCTTCACCCTCTTCACCGTCGCCTTCGTGCCGCTCGCCGCCGCGCTGTACGTCGTCACGTCGACGACGTGGAGCTCGATCGAGCGGGCCGTGCTCTACCGGGACATGCCGTACGCGGGTGGGGCGGCGGCCGCGCCGGCGCTCTGAACGCTCGGCGATGGCCCGGGTCCAGTCCGTGAACGGGGTATTGCGGACTGGACGTTCTCCTTGGAGGATCGACCAGTCCTCCGATGGCTGCACGCCGCACCGGGCCGTGGAGGCTCCTCCTACTGCAGAGGGAGTTACACCATGAAGCTGCTGCGAGTCGGTCCCGCCGGAGCCGAGCGCCCCGCGCTGCTCGACGCCGAGGGAACCCTGCGCGACCTGTCGGAACTCGTCACGGACGTCGACGGGGCGCTGCTCGCCGACGACGCCGCGATCGAGCGCGTACGGGCCGCTGCCGCGGCCGGGGAGCTGCCCGTCCTCGACGCGTCGGGGCTGCGGATCGGCCCGCCGGTGGCCCGTATCGGCAAGGTCGTGTGCATCGGGCTGAACTACCACGACCACGCGGCGGAGACCGGCGCCGAGCCGCCCGCCGAGCCGGTCGTGTTCTTCAAGGCGGCCGACACGGTCGTCGGGCCCGACGACACGGTGCTCGTGCCGCGCGGCTCGGTCAAGACCGACTGGGAGGTCGAGCTGGCCATCGTCATCGGCCGCACGGCCCGCTACGTCGAGTCCCACGAGGCGGCCCTCGCGTGCGTCGCCGGGTACGCGGTCGCGCACGACGTGTCCGAGCGCGAGTTCCAGATCGAGCGCGGCGGCACCTGGGACAAGGGCAAGAACTGCGAGACGTTCAACCCGCTCGGCCCGTGGCTCGTGACCGCCGACGAGGTCCCGGACCCGCAGGCGCTGGGGCTGCGGCTCTGGGTGAACGGCGAGCTGAAGCAGAACGGCACGACGGCCGACCAGATCTTCCCGGTGGCCGAAGTGGTGCGCTACGTAAGCCAGTTCATGACGCTGTACCCCGGCGACGTCATCAACACCGGCACACCGGCGGGCGTCGCCATGGGCCAGCCCGAACCGAAGCCGTATCTGCGGGCGGGCGACGTGGTGGAGCTGGAGATCGACGGGCTCGGGCGACAGCGACAGGAGCTGAAGGGGGCGTAGGCCCTCTCCGGCGGGCGTTCGCCCGGTGACGTTGACCGGGGCCGGGTGACGCGGGCTGGGGCACCTACCGGTCGGGGCACCCCCGATCGGGGTGCCCTCGGCAGCCCTGGGCGCGTGTCTCCCGGGAGGGCGGGAAGGCCGTTCCCATAGTTCGGCCATGGGAACAATTCGTACTGTCATGTCAAAGTCCCGGCTCCCGGCCGGGGCCCTCGCCTCCGCGGTCCTCCTCGTGGGGACCGCCGTCGGGCCCGCGTACGCCGATCCGCTGCCGGACGGGCTCGGGCCCTGCCTGGGCCCCGACTGCCCGGGCGCGTACCCGGACACGAACAACGACACCCCCACCGGCCGTGACAACAACATCAACGTCTACGTCGGAGGGGACTTCCTCGTCCGCCGTGGCTCCGCGGAGGCGGAGGGCAAGGTCGTCGTCCTCGGCGATTACGACCAGGACAAGGACCCCGGCGTCTCGGGGCTCTACAACGTGGGCGTCGCCGGCGTGGGATCGCGCGTGCCGCCCGCGGACGGCACCGACTTCCTCACCGTCGGCGGTGATCTGACGGTCGCCCCGGGGGAGCGCGTCGCGGTGGAGGCCGATGGGGCCACCGGTGTCGCGCGGTACGGGGGCACCCTCGACGGCACCGTGGAGAGCCGGTCCGTTCACGACCCCGACGCCGCCGCGCCCTACCAGGGCATCCGGCAGGACCTCACCGACGCCAGCCACTGCTACGCGTACGACCGCGGTGTACGCCGCGCCCCGACCGGCACCGCCGTCAACAACGGCAACGCCACGGTCTTCACCGGCGACGGCAGCTCCCCGATCCAGGTCTTCGACGTCGACGCCGACATGGTCTCCGCCGGCGGCGGCGCCTCGGGTTTCCGGTTCGACGGCATCCCGTCGGGGGCCACCGTGCTGGTGAACCTCTACGGGAGCGCGCGGAAGATCAACACGTACGAGACGATGCTCCCGGCCGAGCTGCGCGACCGGCTGCTGTGGAACTTCCCCGACGCGACGAGCGTGGAGCTCGCGGGCGGCACCCAGTTCTCGGGGAGCGTCCTCGTCGGCAACCAGTCGAGCATGACGACCGTGAGCATGTCCGGCACCAACGGCCGCCTCTACACGGCCGGTTCACTCACCCACGGGTCCCCGACGGCGTCCGGCGGCGGGGGCGAGGAGTTCCACGCCTACCCGTTCGTCGGCGACCTGCCGGTGTGCTCCGACCCGTACAACCCCACGCCCACCCCCACGCCCACCCCCACGCCCACCCCCACGCCCACGCCGACGCCGACGCCGACGCCGACCGGCGTCACGCCGACCCCGACCCCCACTCCGACGGAGACGACCACGCCCACTCCCACGCCCAGCGAGACCACGCCCACACCCACTCCCTCCCCGAGTGACACCACCCCCGCACCTCCGTCCGGCGGTGGTGACAACGGCGGGGCGTCCGGCGGCGGAGGTACCGGAGGAGGTACGGGTGGTGGCGGGGGCCATCTCGCCGACACCGGTACGCCGTCCCTCGGCGCCACGGTGCTCGGCTCGATCGCGGCAGGCCTCGCGGTGACGGGCGCGGGCGCCGTCTTCCTGGCGCGCAGGCGGCGGACCGGAGTCCGTGGCTGAGGCTCACGCCGCACTAGCCCATGAACCGCTCCAGCGCCGCAACCACCAGCTTGTGGTCCTCGATCTGCGGGAGGCCCGATACCACCACGGCGCCCACAACTCCCGCTCCCCGTACGGAGATCGGGAAGGCGCCGCCGTGGGCCGCGTACGTGTCCGGGTCGAGGCGCGAGGCGTCCTCGAACGTCGTGCCCTTGGCCCGGAAGCGGCTGCCGACCAGGTAGGACGAGGCGTGATAGCGCTCCACGACGCGGCGCTTGCGGGCGATCCACGCGTCGTTGTCCGGGGCCGAGCCCGGCAGCGCCGCGTGGAACAGCTGCTGGCCGCCGCGCGTGATGTCGATCGCGACCGGCGCCTGCCGCTCGCGTGCGAGGTCCACGAGCAGGTTCCCGAGGGCCCAGGCGTCGTCGTACGTGAAGGAGTCCAGGACGAGGCGGCGCTCCTGCTCCTCCAACTCGGGGATCTGCGGGGCGTTTTCGGGGTTCGCGTTCTGAGTGCTCATCAGAGGGTCACCGTCACTCCGTCGCGTGCGGAGACGCGGGCCGCCTCCAGGACGTCGAGCGCGTCGGCGGCCTGCGTGGCGGGCACCGGGTTCGGGGTGCCGTCGCGCAGTGCCGCGGCGACGGCGGCGTAGTACGCGGGGTAGTCGCCGTCGACCGTCGCGAGCGGGCGGCCGCCACCGGTCAGCGGGGATTCGCCGGAGCCGACGCGGCCCCACAGCGACTCGCCCTCGACACCCCACGGCTCACCGGCCGTCGGGCGCTTGCCGTCACGGAGGGCCGCTTCCTGCGGGTCCAGGCCGTACTTCACGTAACCGGCCTGCGAGCCCAATACGCGGAAGCGCGGGCCGAGTTGGGCGGTGGTGGCGGAGACGTACAGGTGCGAGCGCACCCCGTTCGCGTGGGTGATCGCGATGAACGTGTCGTCGTCGGCCTCGGCGCCGGGACGGCGCACGTCCGACTCGGCGTAGACGGAGACGGCCGGGCCGAACAGGACCAGGGCCTGGTCGACGACATGGCTGCCGAGGTCGTACAGGAGGCCGCCGATCTCCTCCGGGTTGCCGGACTCGCGCCAGCCGCCCTTGGGCTGCGGGCGCCAGCGCTCGAAGCGCGACTCGAAGCGCCAGATGTCGCCCAACTCGCCGTCCGCGAGCAGCTTTTGGAGGGTCAGGAAGTCGTTGTCCCAACGGCGGTTCTGGAAGACCGACAGCAGGACGCCCTGCTTCTCGGCCAGCTCCGCGAGCTCGCGGGCCTCGGCGGCGGTGCCCGCGACCGGCTTGTCCACGACGACCGGGAGGCCCGCGGCGATGGCGGCCTTCGCGAGCGGCACATGCGTCTTGTTCGGCGACGCGATGACGATCAGGTCGAGCTCGTCCGCGTGCTCCCACAGGTCGTCCGGGGACGCGACGAAGCGCAGCCCCTCACCGTGCTCGGCGCGCGCCTGGGCCTGTCGCTCGGGGTTCGAGGTGACGACCGTGTCCAGGGTCAGGCCCTCGGTGGCGGCGATCAGCGGGGCGTGGAAGACGGAGCCCGCCAGGCCGTAGCCGACCAGGCCCACGCGCAGGGGAGCACTCGTACCGGTCATGGGTTCCATACCTTCCGTACCTTCCATACCTTCCGTACCTGCCATACGATCCATGCGTTCCACTTAAGCAACGGTGTTGCCAAAGTGCAAGCGCGGGGGACAATGGACGTGATGAACAGGCACGTGAGGAGGACCATGGCGGCCACGGTGGGCGCGAACCTGAGCGCCCTGCGCGGGCACAACGCCGCGCTCGTGCTCGATCTGCTGCGTACGGCAGGGGAGGCCGGGATAAGCCGTCTGGAGCTCGCCGAGCGCACGGGGCTCACCCCGCAGGCCGTCAGCAAGATCACGGCGCGGCTCCGGGGGGACGGTCTCGCCGTCGAGGCCGGCCGCCGGGCCTCCACCGGGGGCAAGCCGCGCACCGTCCTCCGGCTGCTCGCGGGCGCCGCGCACGCGGTCGGTCTGCACCTGGACCGCGACGAGCTGCGCACCGTACTCACCGATCTGTCCGGCGCGGTCGTCGCGGCGCGGCGTGCCTCCCTCGACCTCGGTGCGGGCTCCGACGCGGTGCTCGCGGCGGCCGCCTGTGAGGTCGACGCGCTGCTCGAAGCGGACGGGGGCCAGACGGTCCTCGGCGTCGGCGTCGCCGTGCCGGGGCCGCTCGACCACACCGACGGGGTGCTGCACCGGGTCACCGGGTTCCCGCAGTGGGACGGCTTCCCGCTGCGCGACGCGCTCGCCGAGCGGCTCGGTCTGCCGGTCGTCGTGGACAAGGACACGAACGCGGCGGCGCTCGGGCTGGCCCTTGAGGGTGAGGGGGAGCGCTCGTTCGCCTACCTCCACCTCGGTACGGGACTGGGTGCCGGGCTCGTCCTCGACGGCGCGCTCTACCGTGGTGCGCGCACCGGGGCGGGCGAGTTCGGTCACCAGGTGATCCAGCTGGACGGTCCGCGGTGCGGTTGCGGCAACCGGGGGTGCATCGAGGCGCTCTGCCTCGCGGCGGTTGCCTCCGGCGGGGACGGGGGGTTGGACGAGGCGGCGCGGGTGCTGGGGGAGGGGGCGGCGAATCTGGTGAGCCTGCTCGACATCGACGCGGTGGTGCTTGGGGGGCGGACGGTAGCAGCGCACGAGAAGCGTTTCGTACGTGGGGTGGAGCGGGTCGTCGCGGCCCGCGCCCGTCGTGAGGGCGGCGGCCCGGCGATACCCGTTCGGGCGGCTCCCGGGGGCGACACCCAAGCGGTGGAGGGCGCGGCCCACATGATCCTGGCCCCTCTCTTCGGGCGAGCGGCTCCGTCGTAACGGTTCCGTGGCCGGGGCCTGACGCGGGTGCGGCCGGCACCGGGGTGCCGCCTTGCCCACCCTGCCGCCCCAGGCGGCAGATTGCCCAAGGCGGTGGCGGCTGACCGCACCGGGTGGGGAGCCGTGGTCGGCGGCACCCCGTGAGGCCGACGCCCCTGGAGGGGGCGGGTGGGTGGGAGATAGGCGGGAGGGAAGGGGCAGCAGGGCCAACGTCGGCGACGGCTTGCGCGGGCCGTAACGCCGGTTCGGCAATTCAAGCCCCGCCGGCGTTTGAGGCGCGGGGTCCGGGGCGGAGCCCCGAGGCCGTAACGACGGTTCCGGTAAATCAAGCCCCGTGGGCCCCGCGGGCAGGCGCAACCACGGTGCCGTCAACACGTCGTCCCGCTGGGCCGATCGGGCGAATCCCCCGCGTGCCGCAACCCCAGAACCCGAACCCCGCCGGACGGCACTGGCAAGGTTCTGGCCCACGACTGTCGTCAACTCCGCGACCAGTGAAGGGCCTTCATGCGACCGCGCCGCCCGCTCGCCCTCGCCGCCACCGCCATGGCCACCTTCGCCCTCACCGCCCTCGGCCCCACCCACGAGGCGGCCGCCGACACCGGCACCAGGGCCTGCGCCGCCGACAAGCGCGGCGACTTCCCGATCGACACCCGTATCGACGAGGGCCCCGCCACCTACCACCCCGGCGACGCCCCCCGGCACTTCTCGCTCGACCTGACCAACACCACCGCCACCCGCTGCGCCGACCTCCACCCCGTCCTCGTACTGGTCGACGAGGCGCGGAAACTGACGCCGAAGCGCATCACGCTGGAGTTCCGCGACGCGGGCCGCTGGCGCCCGGTGGCGGTCGAGCGGACCGGCCGGGACGAGAACATCGGCGTCTTCGACGGCTTCCCCGGCTTCTCGGTCGGCGCTGGCGACACGGTCACCGTCGACGTCCGCCTCGCGTTCGCCGACGACACCCGCCCCGACCGGGTCGTCGCCACCGCCGCGCTCGTCCGGCGCAAGGACGACGACGGCGACTGGGTGGGCGAGTCGGACGACTACCCGTTCACCATCGAAGAGGCCGCGGGCAGCCCGCCCCTCGCGGACGAACTCGCCCGTACGGGCCCACGCGCCCTGCTCGGACTGGGGGTCGCGGCCGGCACCCTCCTCCTCGCCGGCACGACCCTCGTGGTGGGAGCCCGGCGGCTCCGCGTCGGCGGACGCTGAGCCCCGGCCCACCACCGGCCCGGCCGCCGCCCCAGCCGAACAAGCGCGGCGGCCGGGCCCAAGGGGCGTAAGGCAGACGCGAGGAAGACAGGCCTCAGACACCTGTTCACCCCCATCTGCGACCATCCCCGCGTGGACTACCCGAACGACCAGGCCCCCGGCGCCCCCGTGCGCGACGGCATCCCCGAGCACGGACGCATCCCGAAGTACTACGCCGTGAAGGCCCAAATCGCCGCGCTCGTCGACGAGTTGACCGAAGGTGAGACCCTCCCCGCCGAGCGTGAACTCGCCCTGCGCTACGAGGTCGCGCGCGAGACCGTGCGGCAGGCGCTGCGCGAGCTGCTGCTCGAAGGGCGGCTGCGACGGCACGGCAGGGGCACCGTCGTCGCGGGCCCGAAGCTGGCGCAGCCGCTCTCCCTCGCCTCGTACACGGAAGGGGTGCGCAGGCAGGGCCGACGCCCCGGACGCACCCTCATCGGCCTCGAACGCTTCCCGTGCCCGCCCGCGCTCGCCGCCGAGATCGGCCTCGAACGCGGCGAACCCGTCTGGCACATGGAGCGCGTCCTGCTTGCCGACGACGAGCGCATCGGCCTGGAGTCGACCTACGTGCCCGTGTCCCGCGTGCCGCGCCTGGACGCCGAGTTCGACCCCGACTCCTCGTTCTACTCCTACGTCCACGACCGCCTCGGCATCGAGTTCGGCTCGGCCGACGAGCGCATCGAGACGGTGCTCGCGACCCCGCGCGAGGCCCTGCTCATCGGCACCCCGCCCGCGCTCCCGATGCTGCTCATCCACCGGATCTCGTACGACACCGGGCGCCGGGCCACGGAGCGGGTGCGGACGCTTTACCGCGGGGACCGCTTCTCGTTCACCGCCCGTTTGGGAGCGGACGGCTGGCAACCAGCCTCCTCCTAGAGCGAGTTGGCCTTCCACACCCCGTCCGCATAACAGGAAGATAACGGGTCTGGTCCAAGCTTGGGTGCCCGTTCACCGTCCCGTTGCCGCGCCGCTCCGCGCGGGACACCCGCCGCCACGAGCGTGGCCGCCGTGAGAGACATCGACCAGAAGCTGAGCGGCATCCGGTTCGACCGGGTGTCGGTCGCGTACGGCGGCACCACCGTTCTCGACTCCCTCGACCTGACCGTGGAGCCCGGCGAGGTGATGGCCCTCCTCGGCCCCTCGGGCTCGGGGAAGACCACCGCGCTGCGCGCCGTCGCCGGGTTCGTGCGACCCGCGTCCGGGAGGGTGTTCCTCGGCGGGCGCGACGTCACCGACCTGCCGCCGCACCGGCGCGGCATCGGCATGGTCGTGCAGCAGTACGCGCTCTTCCCGCACCTGCGCGTCGAGGACAACGTGGCCTTCGGGATGCGGGCGCAGAAGGTGCCGAAGGGCGAGATCCCGGCCCGCGTCGCCGAAGCCCTCGAACTGACCGGCATGGCCGCCTACGCCAAGCGCTACCCGCGCGAACTCTCCGGCGGTCAGCAGCAGCGCGTCGCCATCGCGCGCGCCCTCGCCGTCCGGCCCGGTGTGTTGCTGCTCGACGAGCCGCTGTCCGCGCTCGACGCGACGCTCCGCTCCGGGATGCTCGCGGAACTGGCCAGGCTGCACCGCGAGTTGCCCGACGTCTCGATCCTGTACGTCACGCACGACCAGGTCGAGGCGCTCACCCTCGCCGACCGGATCGCCGTCATGGACAAGGCCCGCCTCCAGGACGTCGGCACCCCGCAGGACCTGTACCGGCGGCCCCGAACCGAGTTCACCGCCTCCTTCGTCGGCAACGCCAACCTGCTCCCCGTACAGGTCGGCACGGGAACCGTCTCCTTCGGTTCGACCGAACTGAAGGTCCCGACGCGGGACGAGGTGGCGGCGGGATCCACCGCCACGCTCTGCGTCCGCCCGCACCTCGTCGGCCTCGGCGAAGGACCCAACTCCCTTACGGGGAAGGTCTCCGAGGTCCAGTGGCGCGGCTCGACCCACCGCCTCTACGTCGACATCGACGGCCACCGCGTCAAGGCCGACCTGCGCGAACTGCGCGAGCCGCCGGCGCTGGGGGAGCAGGTCACCGTGCACTTCGCGCCGGAGGACGGCATATTGCTCGCCGCGGAGGTGGGCAAGGATGGCTAGCGCCACGCTCGCCGCGCCTCGTCAGGGCGCCACCAAGTCCCGTAAGAAGAGCGTCGGTTGGATATGGGCCCTGCCGCCCGTCGCCGCCCTCGCCGTCGTCTTCCTCTACCCGCTCTTCCTCGTCGTCCAGCAGTCGCTCACCCCCGACACCGGCGGCACCTCCCTTGAGCCGTACGCCGACGTCTTCGCGTCGTCCGCGTTCCGTGAGGCGCTCGGTACAACGGTGTGGCTCGCCGTCGGGTCCACGGCCGGCTGTCTCGTCCTCGGCTTCGCGCTCGCGCTGATAGTCGCGTTCGTGCCGTTCCCCGGCGCCAAGGCCGTCGCCCGCTTCATCGACGTGTTCCTGTCCTTCCCCTCCTTCCTGATCACGCTCGCGCTGCTCTTCGTGTACGGGCAGGTGGGCATGGCCAACGGGCTGTGGACGGACGCGACGGGCGCCGCCACCGGGCCCTTCCAGTTCCTGGCCACGCCGTGGGGCGTGCTGCTCGCGGAGATCACCTACTTCACGCCGTTCGTGATGCGCCCGCTGCTCGCCGCGTTCTCACAGGTCGACACGGCGCAGCTGGAGGTCGCCGCGTCGCTCGGGGCGCGGCCCGCCCGGATCGTGCGGCAGGTGATCCTGCCGGAGGCGCTGCCCGCGCTCGCGGCCGGCGGCAGCCTCGTCCTCGTCCTGTGCCTCAACGAGTTCGGGATCGTCCTCTTCACCGGCGCCAAGGGCGTCACGACGCTGCCGACGCTCGTCTACAGCAAGGCGATCCTCGAGTCCGACTATCCGGGCGCATGTGTCGTCGCGGTCGTCAACGTCCTTGTGTCCGTGAGCCTTTACGGCCTGTACCGGGTGGTGAGCCGCCGTGCTCGTACATAGCAAGGCCGGCAAGTGGGCGTCCTGGGCCTTCTTCTTCGTCCTCTTCCTGCCCCTGTTCGCCCTTCCGCTGCTCGTCGTCCTCGCCGCGTCCTTCGCCACGAACTGGTCCGGCGCCCTGCCCTCCGGCTTCACCGGCGGCCACTACGAGGCCGCCACCAGCGGCGACTCGCTCACCGCCCTCACCACCAGCCTGGTCACGGCCGTCACCGCGAGCGTGCTCGCGCTGGTCGTCGGCGGGTGGGCCGCGCTCGCCGCCGCCGCGCTGAAGAAGCGCGGGCGCCGCGTGTTGGACGCCCTGTTCATGCTGCCGGTCGCCGTGCCGTCCGTGGTCGTCGGCCTCGCCGTCCTCGTGGCGTTCAGCCGGCCGCCGATGCTGCTCAACGGCACCCGCTGGATCGTGATCATCGCCCACACGATCCTGGTCACGGCGTTCGCCTACCAGTCCGTCTCGGCCGCCCTCCAGCGCCTCGACCCGGTCTACGAACAGGCCGCGGCCTCCCTCGGCGCCCGCCCCGCGTACGTCCTGTGGAAGGTGAAGCTGCCGCTGCTCCTGCCCTCCCTGAACGCCGCCGCGGGCCTCTGCTTCGCCCTGTCCATGGGTGAGTTGAGCGCCACGATGATGCTCTACCCGCCGGACTGGATGCCGCTCCCGGTGCAGATCTACGCGACCACCGACCGCGGCTCCCTCTTCACCGGCTCCGCGATCGCGGTGGTGCTGATGGCCGCCACGCTGCTCGTCCTGCTGGCCGTCTCGCGGATCCGCACCAAGGCCTCGTACCGCTGAAAAACCCTGACTTGATACGGGAGTTCACCACGCCATGCGCAAGAACACGCTCACCACCGTCGTCGCCGCCACCGGCGCTCTCGCCCTCGCCGCGACCCTGACCGGCTGCGGCGGCAGCTCCGCCGCCTCCGACGACAAGGTCGTCACCGTCTACAGCGCCGACGGCCTCAAGGGCGAGAACGGCGACGGCTGGTACGACAAGGTCTTCAAGGACTTCACCAAGAAGACCGGCATCAAGGTCAACTACGTGGAGGGCGGCTCCGGCGAGATGGTGCAGCGCGCCGTCCGCGAGAAGGTCAACACCCAGGCCGACGTCCTTGTCACGCTGCCGCCGTTCATTCAACAGGCCGACAGCAAGGGCCTGTTGGCGAAGTACGCGCCCAAGGGCTCCGGCCAGGTCGACGGCGCAGACAAGGCGGCGAACGGCACCTGGACGTCCGTCGTGAACAACTACTTCGGCTTCGTCCACAACACGAAGGAGCTGAAGACCCCGCCCACCACCTGGGAGCAGCTCCTCGACGCGAAGTACAAGAACAAGCTCCAGTACTCGACGCCCGGCATCGCGGGCGACGGCACCGCCCTGCTGGTCAAGGCCATGCACGACTTCGGCGGCAAGGAACAGGCCATGGCCTACCTGAAGAAGCTCCAGGCCAACAACGTCGGCCCGTCCGCCTCCACCGGCAAGCTCTCGCCCAAGGTCGACAAGGGCGAACTCCTCGTCGCCAACGGGGACGTGCAGATGAACTACGCCCAGTCCAAGGACATGCCGAACCTCGGCATCTGGTTCCCGAAGAAGGCCGGTGGCAAGCCGACCTCCTTCGCCCTGCCGTACGCGGGCGGCCTCGTGAAGAACGCCCCGCACACCGCCAACGGCAAGAAGCTGCTCGACTTCATGCTCGACGCGAAGCAGCAGAAGGAGGTCAGCTCCATCGGCGGTGGCTTCTCACCGCGCGCCGACGTGAAGGCCACCGACGACAACGCCGTCGAACTCGCCAAGATCATGGATGGCGTGCAGATCTTCGAGCCGGACTGGAACGACGTCGCCAAGAACCTCCAGACGTACGTGGACGACTGGAAGACGGCGACCGGCAGCTGACTCGCAGCCGGACCGGCCGCCGTACGGAATCCGGCGGATCAGACCAGGTCGACGAGGTCCGCGATCGAGTCGACCACCTTGGTCGGCCGGAACGGGAAGCGGTCGATGTCCGAGGTGCTGGTGAGCCCGGTGAGGACGAGATACGTCGTCATCCCGGCCTCCAGTCCCGCCAGCACGTCCGTGTCCATCCGGTCGCCGATCATGGCGCTGGACTCCGAGTGCGCCCCGATGGCGTTGAGCCCGGTCCGCATCATCAGCGGATTCGGCTTCCCGACGAAGTACGGGTCCTTGCCGGTCGCCTTGGTGATCAGCGCCGCCACCGAGCCCGTCGCGGGCAGCACGCCCTCCGTGGAGGGGCCGGTGTTGTCGGGGTTGGTGGCGATGAACCGGGCCCCGCCGTTGATCAGCCGGATCGCCTTGGTGAGCGCCTCGAACGAGTACGTACGGGTCTCGCCGAGGATCACGAAGTCGGGGTCCGAGTCGCTGAGGATGTACCCCTCCTCGTGCAGCGCCGTCGTCAGACCGGCCTCGCCGATCACGTACGCCGTGCCGTTCGGCCGCTGGCTGTCGACGAAGCGGGCGGTCGCGAGGGCGGAGGTCCAGATGTTCTCGACCGGGACCTCCAGGCCGATCCGGTTCAGGCGGGCGTGCAGGTCACGGGCCGTGTACATGGAATTGTTCGTCAGGACGAGGAACGGCTTGCCGGAGTCCCGCAGCTTCTTGATGAACGCGTCCGCGCCCGGGATCGGCACCCCCTCGTGCATGAGGACCCCGTCCATGTCGGTCAGCCACGATTGGATGGGCTTGGGCTCTGCCATGTGTGCGGACTCCTCGGCTCAGGATCGACTGACTGCTGCCATCGTATTCACCCGTCTCTACAGGTGTGACGTGCCGCGGGAGCCTCTCGGGATGCGGAACGCGGCCCGAAGCGTGACTCTGCCTAGAGGAGGTTCACGATGCGTACAGGACTGCTTGCTGTCGGTGTCGCGGGGGCGGCCGTCCTGGTGACCGCACCGGCCACCGCGGCCCAGGCGGCCGACGGCGGCGCGGCGATCACCGTCACCCCGCAGGCCGCGCCCGCGGGCACCGAGGTCGACCTGCGGGTGACCGGCTGCGACGGCGCCGCGGGCAGCGCCAGTTCCGCGGCCTTCGTGTCCCCGGCCCGGCTCGCGCCCTCCGCCGACGACCCCACCCTGTTCGCCGAAGCCCGCGTGAAGTCCTCCGCGGCGCCCGACGCCTACCCGGTCTCGGTGACCTGCGACGGAGTCGAAGGCAAGGTCACCGGCACCCTCCGGGTCCTCGACGGATCCGCCGCGGGCGCCACGCCCTCCCCGTCCCCGACCGCCCTCGTGCACGCGGGTGGCGGCGGCACCGCCGAGCGGCAGGCGCTCGCCGTCCACCGGGCCCCGTCGGCCGCCCCCAGCGAGGGCCCCGGCACCCGGCACGCCCTCATCGGCCTGGGACTCGCCGCGATCGCCGCCGTCGCCGTGGCCGTCCGCAGCACGCGCCGCCGCAGGTCACCCGGTTCGTCGTCGAGGCACTGAGCCCGCCATGAGTGACCGGTCGCAAGGCGCCGGGCGGCTTCTTACGGGAGTCGCCTGGGTGGTGCTGCTGCTCGGCCTGTGGCTGTGGGGCCACGGCGCCACCGATCTGAACCTGTCCTCGCCGACGACCGGGGACGCGGCCGCCGTCGGCCGCCCCTCTGACGTCCGCCTGCCGGCCGCCCACGAGCCGGTCGCGGGCGCGGACCCGCGGCGCGTCGACATCGCGGCACTGCGCGTCCAGGCACCCGTCGTGGCCCGCGGCCTGGACGCGGGCGGCGCCATCGACCCGCCGCCGTACGCGCGGGCCGGCGTCGTCGGCTGGTACGGCGACGGGGTGCGGCCGGGGGAGCGCGGCACCGCGCTGTTCGTCGGGCACGTCGACACCGAGAGCAGGCCCGCCGTCTTCTACCACCTCAGCGAGGCCGAGCCCGGCGACACGGTGCGGGTGACGCGGGCCGACGGCTCCGTCGCCGAGTTCACCGTCGACGACGTCCGGGTGTTCTCCCGCGAGAACTTCGACCCGGCCAAGGCGTACGGGCCGCACCGCTCCGAGCGCGCGGAGCTCCGCCTGATCACCTGCGGCGGCAACTTCGACAAGGCCTCGGGCACGTACTCGGCGAACGTCGTCGTGTCCGCGTATCTGTCGGACGTGAACAGCGCTCCCCAGAAGGCGGGTTGAGGGCGCGAGCAACCTGGTCCGGCCGGCAGCCCACTCCCCCGGGAACCGCCGGCCGGACCGGTCCTCGACCGCGCGGGCGGCGGGCTGCGGGAGGGCCCGGCCTCGGCACGGGAGGCTTTGATGGTCCGTCGGTTCAAACCGGCCGAGGACTGGGGCCACTCATCACCAACCCTAGAGCGGTTGGATGGATCGGCACAGAGTGTGGCCGAGGGTTCACGCCGGGTCGGGCCGCACCCGGTCGTCGGGCAGGGTGCGGCTGATCACCGAGCACGCGACCTGGTCGAGCGGCAGCCGGTTCGAGCGCGCGTACCGCCGCAGCGCCGTGAACGCGGCGTCCGGAGCGGTCGCCCAGCGCTCGGCGAGCATGCCCTTCGCCTGCTCGATCCGCACCCGGCTGCCGAGCGCCACGCCCAACTGCTCGGTCAGATCCTGGTAGCGGGCGTGCGCACGGTGGTTGTGCAGCCCGGTGGTGGCCGCGTCGGCGAGCACCTGCGCGATCGCGAACTCGCCCTCGCGCGCCGCCTCTTCCGTCTGGAAGACGGCGAGCGCCCCCTCCAGGTCCTCGGCCCCGCGCAGCGGAACCGCGTAGGCGCAGGCGATGCCGCGGCGCCGCGCGATCGCCGTGAACGCGGGCCAGCGCGCCGTGCTCGTCACGGATCCCAGGTTCACGGGGGCCACCGCCCGGCCGGTGCGCAGGGTGTCGTGCGCCGGGCCCACCGGACTGTCCGGCGCCACCAACTCCCGTACGACCTCGGGATGTTCACGCCAGTGGCTGGCCGGAGTGGGGCTGTACGGCCGGGCGAGGAGCACGCCCGCGCCCAGGGCGCCGAGCAGATCCACGCAGTGGTCGGTCAGGCGGCGCAGATAGCGCGGCGGGTCAAAGGTGTCGCGGAAGATCTCCGCGTACTCCAGAAGGGCAACTGCCAGGCGCAGTTCACTCGTCTCACTGGACAAGTCACGCCCCCTTTCACCCCGCGCATCGGAGTGTTACTGGACGCGCCTACCCGAGCCGCGGACGCTGTAACAGGTCCTTGACAAGCGGCGTACGCGCTCGTGGCACGACAGGGGCGTATGCCAGGATTGAGAGCCAGACAGTGCACCCAAGGGGGAGTGGATGTACCGGAAACTGAGGGCTGGAGCGGTTGCCGTGGGGGCGGCGCTGCTCGTTACGGCCTGTTCATCCGGCGGCGGGGACAACAACGAGGGGGACGGGTCGACGGGGCCGGTGAAGCAGCAGCCCAAGGGCGCCGACCCGTTCTGGGTGAACCCCGACAGCAAGGCGGCGAAGGCGGCCGCGGCTCTCGCGAAGGACGGCAAGGACGACGAGGCCGCGAAGGTCCGCAAGATCGCCGAACAGCCCAGCGGGGAGTGGCTGTTGCCGGAGAACGCGACGGAGCAGGCGCGCGGCTACACCGAGGCCGCCCAGAAGGCGGACCGGGACGCGCTGCTGGTCGTCTACAACATCCCGCACCGTGACTGCGGCCAGTACTCGGGCGGCGGCGCGGCGGACGGCAATGCGTACCGGGAGTTCATCGACCAGGTCGCCGCGGGCATCGGGGACCGTCCCGCGACGGTGATCCTGGAGCCCGACGCGGTGCAGCACATGGTGGACAACTGCACGCCGGAGCAGTTCCACGAGGAGCGCTACGACCTGCTCAACGGCGCCATCGCGAAGTTCAAGTCCCTTAAGGACACGAAGGTCTACCTCGACGCGGGCAACGCGGGCTGGGGCAAGCCGGACCAGATCTACGAGCCGCTGAAGTGGTCGGGCATCGACCAGGCCGACGGCTTCTCGGTCAACGTGTCGAACTTCTACACCACCGAGGAGTCGGTCAAGTACGGCAAGGAGCTCTCGGCGAAGGTCGGGAACAAGCCGTTCGTGGTCGACACGAGCCGCAACGGCAACGGGCCGTACACGGGCGGCGACGCGGACGAGCGCTGGTGCAACCCGCCGGGCCGCGCCCTCGGCGAGACGCCGACCACCAAGACCGGCGACCCCCAGGTGAAGGCCTACCTGTGGGTCAAACGCCCCGGCGAGTCCGACGGCACCTGCAAGGGCGGCCCGAAGGCGGGCGAATGGTGGGGCGAGTACGCGGTGAAGCTGGCCGGAGCCAACTGACACGGGCACGACGTGCGAGAGGGCGGGGAGGGCCCCCCCCCCCCCCCCCCCCCCGCCCGGGGGGCCCCCCCCCCCCCGGGCCCCCCCCCCCGGGCGGGGGGGGCCCCCCCCCCCCCCCACCCCAACCCCCCCCCCCCCCCCCGGGGCCGGGGCCCCCCGGCCCCGGGGGGGGGCGGCGAGCCGGGGGGCGGGGGGCCGC